>CACDWF010000001.1 GCA_902556405.1 uncultured Alphaproteobacteria bacterium
AACATAACGGAAGCTGACCTTCTAAAATTCGACTCAAAGGGGCAAGTCACCTTGTTGCACATAACTGACATGCACGCACAATTGAAGCCAATATATTTCCGACCACCATCAGAAAACTACGGAGTAGGAGACTTTGAAGGTATTCCACCTCATTTGGTAGGCAGCGATTTTTTGCGACATTTTGCAATAGAAAAAAATACGCCTTTGGCTTATGCGCATACCATGGTGGATTATGTAAGCCTTGCCAGAGAGTATGGGAAATTGGGGGGATTGGATCGAACCGCTTACCTAATTAAATCTATTCGTGAAGAAAGAGGAAAGGATAAGGTTCTGCTATTGGACGGTGGCGATACATGGCAAGGATCATACACATCTCTTAAAACACAGGGTATGGATATGGTCTCTGCGATGAACCTACTTTCACCAGATGCTATGGTAGGGCACTGGGAATTTACGCTTGGTAAGGAGAGGCTAGAAGAACTCACTGAACAACTTGACTGCCCATTTATAGGTGGAAACGTCTTTGATACAGAATGGGAAGAACAAGTTTTTGATAGTACGTTATTTTTTGAAAAAGGGGGAGTAAAGGTAGCAGTTATTGGCCAGCATTTCCCGTATACGGCTATTGCAAACCCGAGCTACTTGGTTAAAGGGTGGTCGTTTGGAATACGCACTGAGTTGCTACAGGAGAATGTAAATAAAGCGAGAGAAAATGGTGCAGAGGTAGTGGTTTTGCTATCGCATAATGGGTTCGATGTAGATCAAAAACTTGCCAGAATTATTAGTGGTATAGATGTCATTTTGACAGGCCATACTCATGATGCCATACCCCATGCAATTAGATTAAACAATACTCTCTTATTATCTTCGGGGTCTCATGGGAAGTACTTGGGGCGAATAGATTTAAAGGTTAATAACGGAAAAGTTGTTGATAGCACATCATCATTAATTCCAGTTTTTTCTGAAATATTAAAGTCAGACCAAGAGATGATGGAGAAGATAAATGAGGTAAGAGCTCCTTTCGAAATGGATTCTCAGAAAGTCGTTGGCCGAACTGGAGCACTATTGTACAGGAGGGGTAATTTTAATGGAACGTGGGATGATGTGATTTGTGACTCAATAATTGAACAAAGAGATAGTGAAATTTC
The DNA here is from genome assembly GCA_902556405.1 of uncultured Alphaproteobacteria bacterium. Classification (GTDB taxonomy): domain Bacteria; phylum Pseudomonadota; class Alphaproteobacteria; order Rhodobacterales; family Rhodobacteraceae; genus CACIJG01. The sequence continues at coordinate 1,149 of CACDWF010000001.1, forward strand.
ATTCAGTCCAGGTTTTCGATGGGGAACGACCCTTTTACCTGACCAAAAAATAACTATTGAGGATATTTACAGTCAAACCGCCATAAACTATCCGGAAGTCTACAGAATTAAAATGACTGGAAAAGCAATCAAAGAATTACTTGAAGATGTTTGCGATAATATTTTTAATCCTGATCCGTTTTTTCAGCAAGGTGGAGATATGGTCAGAGTCGGTGGCATGACATATGAGTGCTACCCAAAAGAAAAGATGGGGCATCGCATAAAAAATTTAAAATTAATACGAAATGGTAAACTTATTGAGAAAACCAAAGAGTATGTAGTGTCTGGCTGGGGATCCGTAAATGAAAACGTAGAAGGTCCTCCTATATATGATGTACTAGAAAACTACATCATTGATAAACAGGAAATAAAACCAGAAAAGCCCTCACCAGTAAGGGTCATTGGAATGTAGATAGGAAGGCAGTTGAAAGACTGCCTTCCTAGACAAAAACTATGAGAACATATCGGTAGTTATACCGTTGTACCACCCTATAGACTCTTCGTAGGTCTTCTTACGCTTAGCATTGCCCTCGTCTGTTTTAGAGACGAACTTATCTACTACTTCAATCTTTTCTTCTCCAGCTCTATAATTCGCTCCAACCTTTATGCCGTCATCAGTTGCTACCAAGGACCAACATGTATTTGAGAATTTTGCAGGAAATACTCTGCTATCAGTTAGTTCGCCTCTTATATGATTTGCTGCAACCTTCGCTTGGCTATTCGCAGAGAAACCAGATTTTGGCATTGCAGACGCAACTGATGCATCCCCCAGAACGTAAATATTACCATCTGCCTTGGTTTGCATAGATGCTGGAACTATTGGGCTCCAATCTCCATCTGTTACACCGGCATTCATTGCTATAGCACCGGCCCTCTGGGCTGGCACCACACAAGCTACGTCCGCTTTAAACGTATCAAGATCAGTCTCAATTTCCATTGTTTCTGGGTTTACGTTTTTAATGCCACCGTGAGTATCGTTATCAATCCACTCAACCATTCCAGGATAGTACTTTTCCCAGCCGGCCATAAATAGACCTTGTTTAGAAAACTTATTTTTTGGATCTATAACAACAATTTTGGCAGTTGGATTTTTTTCTTTAAGTATATGAGCAACCATAGAAATGCGCTCGTAAGGTCCCGGAGGACATCTGTATGGGTTTGGTGGAGGAACCATAGCAAAGGTCCCACCCTTAGGCATATTTAAGACTTGATCTCTCAAAACCTTGACCTGAGTTCCAGACTTCCAAGCATGAGGCATTTTTGTTTGTGCTTCGACCGAGTACCCATCAATACTATCATATTTTATATCGATCCCTGGTGATAATACCAACCTATCATAACTGACAGTGGCCCCGGAGCCTAATCTCACTTTGCGTGCAGATGAGTCTACAGATATAGCCCAATCATGTACTACATTAACTCCATGATTGGCGCTTAAATTATCGTATGAATGACCAATTGAATCATAGTCTCGAAAGCCCCCTAAATAAAGGTTCGAGTAAAAACATGTGTAATAATGTTTTGATGCTTCAATTAAAGTCACATCGATCGCGCCTTTCGAATCTTTTGCAATGTATCTTGCAGCCGTTGCTCCACCTGCACCACCGCCAACAACAACGACCTTAGGTCGAGCTGATCCTGTAGAAATAGCAGGCATAGCTAACAAAGATGTTGAAGCAAGAGTAAAAGATACAAAGGAACGTCTAGATAGATTATTCATCGTGTCCTCCCTATATTATTTTTTTAAGTGTAACAGGATTATTATTTTTTTGAAAATAAAATTGACCCAGGTGTTCTTTGTTTCTTTATATATTTTCGATTAAGCAAAGTTTATTTTTCTAAGCTGTTAAAATAAATAGCTAAAGAGGCTATTTGCTCTTTGTCCAGAGCACTAGCAACCAATTGCATTACCTCGTTCTCCAGCTCCTTATTTTTATATAATATTAACTTCTTTGCTATATAAACGGCGTCGGCTCCATTTATAGCAGGAATTCCTTCATCAGATGAGTTTTGATGACACGTTAAACATTGTCCTGATAAATATTCGCCGTAATCAAAGTCAGCGCCATCAAGCAACGGTTCTGCTACTAGTCCCCGAAATATTAGAAAACAAGAAATGACTATAAAAAATTTAAAAACAATTTTTACCACATAATAAGTTTACTTTGCGAAAAGCAAAATTGTAAATGACTTTTATCTCCAGAAACGAAATTTACACACGTGTGGATTTAGATGATCCTCATATGCTTAAGGGCCAAATATTAGATAGATTATTTTCTCTGTTTATAATCAGAAAGTTGACCTCTTTAAGTGTAAATTATAAACTGATTGATATTTAGAAAAGACGGAGCCCAAAATGACAAAAAAATCAAGTGGAAATAAAGTAATAGTAGCGGGAGTTGGAATGATTCCTTTTGCTAAGCCTGGAGCTTCAGAGACCTATGATATTATGGGTGCAAAAGCAGCTAACTTAGCACTCCGAGACAGTGGTGTGTACTATAAAAATATCCAAAGTGCCTTTGTTGGATATGTATTTGGAGATTCCACATCAGGTCAGCGGGCTTTGTATCATGTTGGCATGACAGGTATTCCAATTATAAATGTAAACAATAACTGTTCCACAGGTTCCACAGCACTCTATTTGGCAAGGCAAGCGATAGAAAGTGGTTCTAGTGATTGTGTTCTGGCTCTGGGCTTTGAGCAAATGCGACCTGGAGCGCTAGGTGACATCTACACTGACAGGCCAAGTCCTTTTGGTGAATTTAATGAAACCTGCGAACAGTTAGTAGGGAACGCGGAAATTCCATTAGCGTTACGTTACTTTGGAGGTGCTGGAAAATCACATATGGATAAATACGGGACCACCATGAAAGATTTTGCAAAAATTAGAGCTAAAGCAAGCAGACATGCCGCTAAAAATCCGTTAGCCCTATTCAAAAAAGAGGTCAGCGAGGAAGAAGTAATGGGGTCTCCAATTATGTGGCCAGGTGTTATGACCAGATTAATGGCTTGCCCACCAACCTGTGGTGGGGCTGCTGCTGTACTAGTTTCTGAAAAGTTTGCGAATAAACACAATATCGATTCCAGTGTGAAGATTTTAGCGCAGGCGATGACAACTGATTACGAGTCTACTTTTTCAGAGAAGGATATGATGCAATTAGTAGGTTACGACATGACTAAGGAGGCAGCAAAAAATGTATATCAACAAACTGGAGTTGATGTTAAAGATGTGGACGTAGTGGAACTACACGATTGTTTCGCCCACAATGAGCTTATAACTTATGAAGCTCTTGGCTTGTGTGAAGAAGGCGAAGCGCAAAAGTTTGTTCAAGATGGAGATAATACTTTCGGAGGCAAATATGTCACCAATCCTTCCGGAGGATTGCTTTCAAAGGGACATCCATTGGGGGCAACTGGACTAGCACAGTGTTTTGAGTTGACCCAGCAACTTCGCGGAAACGCAGGCGAAAAGCAAGTAGATGGCGCTAAAATAGCTCTACAGCATAATCTCGGCTTGGGTGGAGCGTGTGTAACTACGCTTTATCAAAGCACATAATTTGATCAGCTTAGAGCTATACCCAAGAATTTTGACATTCTTTGGTTAAATTTGGCTATGTCGTTAGGGAGCTCTCCTTCCACCATCTTTGCCTGATCAAACAATAGAAAAGAGGCATCATTCAAAGCATCTTTGTCTGTATCCTTAATCTTATTTAGTTTCTTAATAATATTATGGTCAGGATTTATCTCTAATATTCTGGGCATACCCTTAAAATCTTTATTTTGAATTTTCATTATTCTTTCCATTTGAACATCCATCCCAGTATCAGGTGCTACTAGACAGCATGCGCTGTCAACCAGTTTTGTAGATACTTTAACATCCTGTACGCTTTCCCCAAGTATCTCTTTTATTTTCTCGACAAGGCCCTTTATACCTGCCGGCGGCTTCTTCTCTTTTTCTTTTTTATCGTCTGAAAAAGCTGTTAGGTCTATATCGCCTTTGGTAATAGAAACAAACTTTCGGTCTTGAAATTCGCCTGCCATAGATAACCAAAATGTATCGATCGGGTCCGTTAGAAATAAAACGTCTAGCTTCTTTTTCTTGAATACTTCAAGATGTGGGCTGCCTTCTGCCATCTCTTTATTCTCTGCTGCCAAATAGTATATATCCTTCTGTTCTGCGTTCATTTTTTCGATATAGTCAGATAAAAACACCAGTTTGTCCTCATTCATGGACTGGAACTTTGATAATTCGAGAAGTTCTGTCTTTAAATCAAAATCCTCATAAATTCCTTCTTTGAGAACGATGCCAAATTCATTCCAAAAAGATGAATATTTTTCTTGGTCTTTATCTTTCATCTTTTTCAGTTCGTTAATGACCCTCTTCTTTAATGCCTTAGAGATTTTGTTTAAGGTCACATTATGCTGTAGCATTTCTCTACTAACATTTAGGTCGACGTCTGAGGTGTCAACTATACCTTTAACGAACCTAAGCCATCTTGGTAAAATGCTTTCAGAGTCGTCGGTTATCAGTACTCGGTTTGAATAAAGTTTTATTTTAGATTTTACATCCATTTGAAACAAATCAAATGGTCTTGAATCCGGGATAAAAAGAAGATTTATATAGCTTAATGTTCCTTCAACCTTGTTATGTAAGGTGAGTAAAGGTTTATTAAATCCAGCACCTATTTGTTTGTAAAACTCTTCATATTGTTCGGCTGAAATATCTTTTTTCTCTCTTGTCCAAATAGCGGAAGCTTTATTAAGCAATTCAGGTTCATTCTTTCCATCAATAAAATTTACAGAATACATTAAATGATCTGAGTACTTTCGGGTTATAAAACCTATCCTTTCTTTATCAAGATATTCCTTTTCGCTCTTTTTTATGTGAAGGGTGATTTCTGTTCCTACCTCCTCTTTATTAGCTTCAGAAATTTCGTATCCTGAAATACCATCAGATTCCCATTTGTTTGCTTTTGTTTGCCCAACACCTTTGCTTACAACTTCAACTTTGTCAGCAACCATAAAAGCAGAATAAAAACCCACACCAAACTGGCCTATAAGATTAACATCTTTTTTTTTCTTGTCTTTTCCTGCGTTTTTTTCAAGCTCTGCCAAGAATTCTGTAGTTCCGGATTTAGCAATGGTGCCTAAAGAATTTTCTAATTCTTCTTTGCTCATACCGACGCCGTTGTCTTTTATTATCAGAGTGCTATCCTTTTTACTTGCTTGGATCTCAATTTTAAGATCGTCTGTCCCAACGTTATCATTTTTGTCGGTCAAAGAAAGAAAACGGCGCTTATCAAGCGCATCACTGCTATTAGAAATCAATTCTCTAAGAAAGATCTCTTTTTCCGAGTAGAGCGAGTTAATTACAATGTTGAGAACGCGACCAGTATCTGCTTCAAAAGCCTTTTTCATTGAGAAATTTCCTTCATTATTGAATTAGTTGCTCTTATTTATGTATTGAATATTCAGTAGTCAATAAGAACAAACAATTTTTTTCGCTTTTTTTAGTATTGTTCAGGTTGTTTTTTAGGCCCAATAAGTGTAAGACCTACCTTGGCAATAATTTAAGTCACTAAGGAACGTAAATGGACTGGGATAAAAAAGGTTGGCGTGGGAAACCAAGAGTTCAGATGCCTACCTATGGTAATCTAGATGAGTTAGCATCTGTCGAGAGTAGCCTAGAAGCATTACCACCGTTAGTTTTCGCTGGAGAAGTGAGAAATTTAAGGGAACAGCTTGCTAAAGTAGGCATGGGCGAAGCTTTTTTACTTCAGGGAGGAGATTGCGCTGAAAGCTTTTCAGAATTTTCAGCAAACTTAATCAGAGATACGTTCAAAGTAATGCTACAAATGGCCGTTGTGCTTACTTTTGGCTCAAAAAAGCCAGTGGTAAAAATTGGTCGTATGGCTGGACAGTTTGCAAAGCCTAGGTCTGCAGATTATGAAACTGTCAATGATCAAAAACTACCATCATACAGAGGAGATATTATCAATGACATTGCGTCAGACTTGAAAAGTAGAGAACCTGATCCAAAGAGAATGCTTCAAGCCTACACGCAATCAGCGGCCTCTGTAAATCTATTGAGAGCATTTTCTCAAGGAGGCTTCGCTGATATACGTCAAGTTCATTCCTGGACTCTAGAGAATACTAGGACAGGAAGCAGGTACACGCAGTTTTCAGAACTTGCTGAGAGAATTTCTGAAGCTCTTGACTTCATGGAAGCAGCTGGTATTTCACCCAATAATACCCAGACGCTGAGAAAAGTTGATTTCTATACAAGCCATGAAGCATTGCTTTTGGAGTATGAAGAGGCACTTTGCAGAATTGACAGCCTTACAGGCAACCCAATCGCGGGCTCAGGTCACATGCTTTGGATTGGAGACAGAACCAGAGATCCAGATGGAGCTCATGTTGATTTTTGTAGTGGTGTTGAAAATCCAATAGGACTCAAGTGCGGGCCAAGCCTATCTAAAGACGATTTGGTAAGATTAGTAAAAAAGCTTAATCCAAAAAATGAAATGGGTAGACTAACGCTAATTACTAGATTTGGTCACGACAAAGTTTTGGATTATTTGCCGAAACTAATTAAAATCGTGCAATCAGAGGGGTTAAATGTTGTTTGGTGCTGCGACCCAATGCATGGAAACACAGTTAAGTCAAGCAGTGGGTTCAAAACTAGACCATTTGATCATGTATTAGCTGAGGTACAAAATTCGTTTACAGCCCATCGATCAGAAGGGACATACCTCGGTGGTGTTCATTTTGAAATGACAGGAAAAGATGTGACCGAGTGTACGGGCGGTCTTCAATTAATTGATGATGAAGACCTTTCTTTGCGATATCACACTGCCTGTGATCCCAGATTGAATGCTTCTCAATCTCTTGAGCTAGCATTTTTAGTGGCAGAACAACTAGAAAAATAAAAAAAGGCGAATACCTACTTTGTAATGCTAAATTTTTGTGTAGTCACCTCACATGAAGAAATCAGTGCCTCTGAAATAACTTTTCTAAAGGATCATTTAAAAGCTGAAAGAGTAGATGTCCTAGGTTGCTGTGGAGTTCAGTTTCAAGTTCACCCCGAAAATATAAGCGAGGAGCTTAAGTTAGAAAGAAGTAAAAAAATTGACATAAATTTTATTACTGAGAGTGAACGAAGTGTTCATCTATTAGCTTCCGATATGGATGGCACTATTTTGGAAGAAGAATGCATTGATGAGATTGCTGATCTTGTAGGAAAAGGGTCGGAAGTTAGGAGCATAACGGCACAAGCGATGAAAAAGGGTTTGAATTTTGAAGAAGCTTTGCAGAGACGATTAGCCTTGCTAAGAGGTACGGAGTTAAAAGTTTTGGAGCATTGTTTGTCCAAAAAAATAAATGTCAGGCCTGGTGCTGTAACTCTTTTTAGAACTTTTAAAAAACATTTTGGAAAAACCGCCATACTTTCGGGAGGATTTACATATTTTTCTGATCATATTCAGAAAGAATTGGAAGCAGACTTTTCAGTTGCAAATGTTTTGGAATATAAAGAGGGTCGCTTAACTGGAAAAGCTACAGGAACAATAGTAAACGCAGAGAAAAAACTTGAATTAATGAAACAATTAATTGCTCGGCAAGGGAAAGACAGCTCTAAAGTTGTGGCGGTAGGTGATGGAAACAATGATATAAAAATGATTTCAGAATCTGGAGTGGGTATTTCGTTCAAGGGCAGTGATAATCTTAATCTTTCTGCAAAACATGTATTAAAGAATTCAGATATATCGGCTATCCTATACTTACTTGGACTGAGAGAAGAGCAGTTTGTTTATTAAATTTAATTTGTGGAGAAATTGAGCTTGTCAGAAAAAGGCGTATTAGTGATTTTGTCTTCTCCATCGGGAGCAGGTAAGACAAGCATTGCGCGTGCTTTGGTTGAAGAAAATAAAAACTTTTTATTTTCCGTTTCGGCTACTACGAGAAAATCTAGGCCAGGGGAAATAAATGGCAGAGAATATCACTTTTTAACCGTTAGCGAATTCAGACAAAGAATTGATAACGGTAAATTTTTAGAGCATGCCAAAGTTTTTGGAAATTTATATGGGACCCCTTTAGAGCCTGTAATGGAGTCTATTAATGATGGTAAAGATTTGATTTTTGATGTTGACTGGCAAGGTGGCAAACAAATTCGTAGTTCATCTCTAAGTAAATTTGTTATTTCCATATTTATTTTACCTCCCTCAATCAAAGCGCTACAGGAGAGACTGATGAAGCGAGCTCAGGATTCATCAGATACGGTTAAAGATAGAATGAGAAAATCTATCGGTGAAATAATGCACTGGAAAGAATATGATTATGTGATAGTTAACAGTAATTTTGAGCAAACTCTTCATGAGGTAAAGTCGATAATAACATCTGAAAAATTGCGACGCGTTAGAAATAGCCAATTGAAGGAGTTTATTGAAACACTTACAAACGAATTTAAGGAATTGAAGTCATGACAACTATTTATGAGCTTGGAAATATGAAACCTACGCTACCAGAAAATAATGATTTTTGGATTGCGCCGAGTGCATTTGTGATAGGCAATGTAATCCTGAAAGAAAGAACATCTGTTTGGTTTGGAACAACTATAAGAGGGGACAATGAGACAGTAACTATAATGGATGGCACCAACATACAAGAAAACACAATTCTTCATACAGACTTAGGCTTTCCGATTGAAATAGGGAAAAACTGCACAATAGGCCATAAAGCGATGCTCCATGGCTGTATTATTGAAGAGAATACTCTCATTGGTATGGGTTCGACAATATTAAATGGTGCTCGAATAGCAAAAAATTGTTTAGTAGGTGCCTGCTCCCTTGTAACTGAGGGTAAAACGTTTCCGGAAAATTCTCTTATTATGGGATCTCCAGCAAAGGTTGTAAGGCAGTTAACAGAAAAAGAGATTGAGGGGATCACGAAGTCCGCACAATGGTATCAACAAAACATGAGACGGTTCAACTCAGACATGAAAGCTATTACTTTATAAGCAATTGGAAATTTAGATGAGTTCAATCGCTATATTGAGGGTTTCAATTGTTTTAGCTTTGACATTAACTCTTATGCCTATCTATCTACTGGGGTTAACTCTAGATTATTTATTTGGGCAAAGGATTGTTGTTTTTCTTATAAAAAAGTTCTGGTCTAGAGCTGTAATGAAGACAATTGGAATACAATGGGAACTAGTAGGGCTTAAGAGTGAAGCGCATATTTTCGTCTCGAACCACATCTCTTGGATCGATATTTTAGTTATAAATAGCGCCCTAGATGTGGTCTTTGTTGCAAAAAAAGAAGTTAGATCGTGGCCAGGTTTAGGTCTTCTTGCCGTTCTTGGGCAAACAATATTTATAGAAAGAAAATGGTTAAATGCACTTTCCCAAAAGTGGGCCGTGGAAGAATGTTTAAAAAAAGGCCAAAGCATATTTTTCTTTCCAGAGGGCACAAGCACTGATGGTTCAATTATTAAGCACTTTAAATCGTCCCTATTCGAAGTTTGTTATAGTGAAACGTTTAAAGAAAAGATTTTAGGGTCCGTTCAGCCCTTAACAATCATTTATAAGTCACCAATAAAAAATGATCCTGGCTTTTATAGCTTTTATAGAGAAGAAGATACAATATTTGAAAACATAAAAAAAATCATTAAGAAAGTACCTCAAGGTAGAGTACGTGTTTTATTCCATAAACCAATTAAATTTAAAAAATACGGTAATCGAAAAAATTTAAGTCACGCCTGTTACAAAGCAGTAGTAAACGGCTTAGTAAGCCAACAAAACTCATTTTAGGATAGAAGTACCAATATACTGAGCATTTTGCCCAATTTCTTCCTCTATGCGTAAAAGTTGGTTATATTTTGCTAACCGATCACTTCTAGATAACGACCCGGTCTTTATTTGAGTGCACCCAGTTGCTACTGCTAGATCAGCTATAAACGTATCCTCTGTTTCTCCAGATCTGTGAGACATTATGCAGGAATAATTATTTTCCTGAGCTAGTGAAATTGTATCTATTGTTTCGCTTAATGTGCCTATTTGATTTGGCTTTATAAGGATTGCGTTCCCTGCTCTTCTTTCTATCCCTTCTCTGAGTCGGATCTTATTGGTAACGAATAAGTCATCTCCTACCAATTGTACTTTTGGGCTTAGGTTTGCAGTGAGCAGTTCCCAGCCTTCCCAATCATCCTCAGCCATTCCATCTTCGATAGAGAAAATAGGATACATCTTGCATAGCCTCTCCAGATTTGCAGCATTTTCCTCTGCTGTTAATGATTTATTTTCACCTGCCAAGTTATATCTTTGATTTTCGAAATATTCTGTTGATGCACAATCAAGAGCTAAATAAAAATCTTTCTCTAAATTGTATCCACAAGATTTAATTGCCTTCACAATTGCATCTAGAGCTCTCTCGGTACTTTCCAAAGATGGTGCAAAACCTCCCTCATCTCCAATATTTGTACTAAATCCATCTGTCTTTAGATTACTTTTAAGAGTTTGGAAAACTTCGCAAGACATTTGTATGGCCTTACTGAACGTTTTTGCCCCAATTGGCATAATCATAAACTCTTGAAAATCTATAGCATTATCTGCGTGACTGCCCCCGTTAATTATATTCATCAAAGGTACTGGGAGTTTATATTCCTTGACGGACCCTAAGTACTTAAAGAGTGACTGCTTTTTTAAGTCAGATGCCGCTCTAGCTGTCGCTAGAGAAACTCCCAACAATGCATTTCCACCTAAATTTGACTTATTTGGTGTACCATCTAACTGAATTAGCATATCGTCGATTTTCTTTTGGTCTAATGGATCATAGCCCTTTAAGAGAGGGCCTATTTTTTCGTTAATATTGTTGACAGCTGTTCTTACCCCCTTGCCCAAATACCTTTTTGAATTGTTGTCTCGCAACTCTATAGCTTCGTGGCTGCCTGTAGAGGCTCCAGAAGGTACTGAAGCTCTACCAAAAATACCATTTTTCAGAGATACATCCACTTCAATGGTAGGGTACCCTCTGCTATCGATTATCTCACGTGCATTTATTCGATCAATGGTTCCCGTCATTTTTTTTCCCGTATAATTCTAGTTTATGTCCAATTAGCTCATAGCCTAGCTTCTTAGCTATTTTCTTTTGTATATGCTCAATTTCTTCATCAATGAATTCTATAACTTTACCGGAATCTACATCGATTAAATGATCATGATGTTTTCTCACAGCATCTTCAAATCTTGATCGACCGTCGTTAAATTCTAATTTTTCAAGAATTCCTGCATTCTTTAAAGTTTTAACCGTTCTATACACTGTTGCTATCGATACTCTATTATCGATTTTGTTTGCGCGTTCGAATAAGGTTTCCACATCTGGGTGATCATCAGAGTCTTCAAGCACCTTTATAATTAGTTGCCTCTGCCCAGTCATTCTTATACCAACTTTTCTACATCTTTGGGATATTGTTTCAAGCATCGTTTTGCCTTAGCAAGTCTTTTGCTCGCTCCCATATTGCGAGTAATTTTTTATCCGTTAGTTGTTCATAAGATAGCTTCTCGGCTTCAATTATTCTGATCGATTCACTTATTCTTTTTTTGAATTTTTTGATCGAAATACCTAAGCTTTTTTCTGGGTCTATATCTAGTTTTCGTCCCAAATTAACTAGAGAAAAAAGAACATCTCCAAACTCTTCTTCTACAGAAATTTTCTCATCAGCTTCATAAGCATCCCAAAGTTCTTTTGCTTCTTCGTTTATCTTAACGAGTATTTCTGCAGAATTGGCCCAATCAAAATTAAACTGTGATGCTTTTTTTTGTACTTTTATCGCATGAGACAAGGCTGGAAGTGATAGGGGGACATCTTCAAAAAAATTATCCGCATCAATAGCTCCTTTTTTTTCAAGAGACTTGATTTTTTCCCAATTATCTTTTACTTCTCTTGAGGAAATGCTTTTTTCCTCTCGTTTTTCTGTATTAAATACGTGAGGATGCCTGAAAATCATTTTATCACACACATCTTGGACTATATCGTCAAAAGAAAACCCATGTTCTTTCTCAGCTATATTACAATGAAAAGCTATCTGGAATAAAAGATCTCCTAACTCACTTTTTATCGCGTCTTTTTTATCTAATGAAATAGCATGCTGAAGTTCGTGTGCCTCTTCTACACAATAATGCGCAATGCTTTTACTATTCTGTTCAATGTCCCAAGGGCATCCATATGTTGGATCTCTTAGTCTCTCAACCAATGACTTGAGTCTTTGTATACCTATATTCCGGTCATAGATCTCATCATTTTTTGAGTTACCCATGTATTAATTAACCTGCCATTCTATCCTTCACCCTTGTAAGGGGCAACATACTGTAGGGCCATATCCCAAGGGAAAAATATCCATGTATCTTGACTTACTTCTGTTATGAAAGTGTCCAGCGAATCTTTGCCCAATGGTTTAGCGTACACGGCTGCGTAGTGTGCTTTCGGATACAAGTCTCTTATAGTATGAAAGGTTTTACCCGTATCCACTAGGTCATCAACAATGAGTATTCCATCTCCATTCCCTATATAAGCTTCCGCCGGCCTCTTCAGAATTTTAGCTTCAGATTGTACTTGGTGGTCATAAGATTTAACACTGATTGTTTCCACGACTCTCAAGTCTAGCTCTCTTGCTACAACCATTGCGGGAACCATACCGCCTCTGGTGACAGCTACGACAGCTTTCCAGCTTCCGTTTTGAGGAGATATTTTTTCTAAACGCCACGCAAGCGCTCTGGAGTCTCTATGGATTTGCTCCCAAGATATATGAAACCCTTTTTCGTGAGGTAATGGTTCCATATTTTTCACTCTTTTCTGCCGGTAACAACGTCAATATCAGGGGCATCCTCGGCTTTCATTCCAACGATATTATAACCGGCATCGACATGTAAATTTTCACCTGTAATTCCAGAAGAGAGGTCTGATAAGAGAAAAAGCGAAGCGTTCCCCACCTCATCCTGAGTAACATTTCGTCTTAAAGGAGAATTTAATTCATTCCATTTCATAATATATCTAAAATCCCCAATTCCAGAGGCAGCTAATGTCTTGACTGTGCCTGCACTTACAGCATTCACCCTTATATTTTTTTTGCCTAAATCCATTGCCATATATCGAACGGACGCTTCTAACGCCGCTTTTGCAACGCCCATAACGTTATAATGAGGCAATACTTTTTCAGAGCCGTAGTATGTCAACGTTAAAATTGAGCCTCCTTGTGGCATGATCTTTTCTGCCTCCTGGGTAACGGCGGTGAAGGAGTACACAGAAATATCCATCGTGGCTAAGAAATTTTGTTTCGAAGTATCGACATATCTTCCTCTCAATTCATTTTTATCTGAAAAACCAATAGCGTGTACCAGAAAATCGATATCGTTCAATTCATCCTTTATTTTTGCGAAAGTTTCTTTTATCGCATTCTGATCTGCCACATCACACTCAAAGGTGAAATTAGATCCAACACTTTCGGCTAATGGTATTAGTCTCTTTTTGAGTGCTTCACCTTGATAAGTAAAAGCCAATTTTGCGCCCTGAGAATTGCATGCTTTTGCTATACCCCACGCGATCGATCTTTCATTAGCAACGCCCATTATCAAGCCTTTTTTACCAGATAGCAGACCCATTTTACTAATTCTCCCTGTAAATTTATTTAAAAAAATTATATAAAGGATAGTGATTTTTTTTCTAAAAGCCATAACTGAGATAAAAAAATTGGAAATAAAATGGAAAGTAATTTTGATGAAAATTTATTCGCTGGGGAAGAGCCTCTAACGATATTCCGCAGATGGTTGGAAGAAGCGAGAAAGACAGAGGTCAATGATCCTGACGCGATTGCGTTAGCTACCGTTGATGAAGAGGGTTTACCAAACGTGAGAATGGTTTTGCTCCGAATCATTGAGGATGATGCGTTTGTTTTCTTTACCAATTATGGTTCGAAAAAAGCAAAAGAAGCGTTTTTAACAAACAAGGTTGCTTTTAACATACATTGGAAGTCTTTACGAAGGCAGATAAGAGTAAGAGGTCACGTTGAGAAGGAAGACGGAGTGATAGCAGATCAATATTTTTCCAGGAGAGAGATCGGTTCACAAGCTGCCGCCTGGGCTTCTAAGCAAAGCGAGACACTATCAGATAGACAAGAACTAATAGAAAGATGGCAATCTTATCAAAATGAATATAAAGGGAAATTTGTTAGGCCAAGCTTCTGGGGTGGCATACGCATAAAGCCAATTCAAATTGAATTTTGGGCTGACGGGCAATATAGATTGCATGATAGGTTTGTCTGGCAAAGAGCGCTTGGAGGTAAGGGTTGGAGTATGCGTAGGTTGTATCCTTAATTCTTTTTCTGTTTTTTTTTTAAATTCTGATGTATTATTTTTCCATCGAGTTGGTGGAGTGGGAGTAGTTGCTTGAGTGTTAGATTGAAAGGCACTGTTAAGTGGTTTGACACTACAAAGGGATTTGGCTTTATTCTTGTTGATGATTATAAGGGCGACGTGCTTTTACATGCTAATGTACTAAGAAACTTCGGTAGAGGCTCAGTTGTTGAGGGTTCAACAGTAGAGTTTGAAGTCCAGGACACTGAAAAGGGTAGGCAGGTATCAATAATACATAGCTTGAATGCCCCTAGCGAACCTAAGGAGGTCCTTGAAGACAGTGAAGAATTTGGAATACCAGATGTTTCTGGGGTTGAAATGGTCCCCGCGCGCGTTAAGTGGTTCGATAAATCAAAGGGGTTCGGTTTTGCCAATGTCTACAGGTCACATGAAGACATTTTTTTGCATATGGAGATCCTAAGACATTTCGGTTTTTCTGATTTACAAGCTGGAGAAGCTATTGTCCTTCAAGTAGTTGACGGTCCAAGAGGGAAAATGGCTGGTGCCGTCCACTCTTGGGATAATATTGCTTGAAAGATCACTGTTTTTGGTTCAAAACTGCATCACGAAATTAGCTCGATTGCTGATGATTCGCGGGGCGTGGCGCAGCCTGGTAGCGCGACGGTTTTGGGTACCGTAGGTCGTGAGTTCGAATCTCGCCGCCCCGACCATATAAAAGTTGAGACTAAGGTAGAGAGATGTCCCTTTGTTCTGAGCTACACTTAAGGGTCTATGCGACAAAAGATTGGCTTTTTTGACATAATCGCTGTCAACAAAAAAATTTTTTTTTTTTTAAAAATTTTTGTTGACCCGAGGGTGGTTTATCGCGCAAGTTGTATGTCAGGCGTTTAAAACATCAATATGTAGTATCCGACCAAACCAGCAACGAATTGGCTTTAGCTGGGAACATATGTTGTTTAGCCATATAACCATAGTAAAAAAATTGGGGACGAGCATTATGAAATTTGAACGAAGAAACACTATTGAGGGTAAAGAAGTATATGAGAGAATGAGTTTCAAGACGACTGACTCAGAAATTAGGAATCCCGACGGATCAATTGTGTTTAGCGCAAAAAATATTGAAATACCCGAAGGTTGGAGCCAAGTAGCTGCCGACGTATTAGCACAAAAATATTTCAGAAAAGCAGGTGTTCCTAAAATTCTTAAAAAAGTTGATGAGGAGGGTATACCACTATTTTTACAACGAAGCGTTGAGGACGAAAAGGCTTTGAACGAATTAGATCCCGACCAGAGGTATTCTAGCGAAACAACAGCGATACAAGTCTTTGATAGGTTGGCTGGTGCGTGGGCATACTGGGGTTGGAAGGGAAATTACTTTGACAGTGAAAAAGATGCAAAAATTTATTATGATGAAATGAGGTTTATACTTGCTAATCAAATGGGTGCACCTAACTCACCGCAATGGTTCAACACTGGACTGCATTGGGCTTATGGCATAGATGGTCCAAGCCAGGGTCACTTTTATGTAGATTACAAGACACACAAATTAACAACATCTAAATCAGCGTATGAGCACCCACAGCCTCATGCTTGTTTTATTCAATCAATACAAGACGATCTAGTAAATGATGGTGGCATAATGGACCTTTGGAAAAGAGAGGCACGACTTTTTAAGTACGGCTCAGGAACGGGAACAAACTTTTCCACATTGAGAGGAAGTGCTGAAGGATTGACAGGTGGGGGAAAGTCATCAGGATTGATGTCATTTTTAAAAATAGGGGACCGATCAGCAGGCGCAATAAAATCGGGAGGAACAACCAGGCGAGCTGCAAAGATGGTTATATGTGATGTAGATCATCCCGATATCGAAGAATTTATAAACTGGAAAGTCATCGAAGAACAAAAAGTAGCTGCACTGGTTGCGGGGTCAAAGTTACATGAGAAAATGCTAAACAAGATCTTTTCAGCAGTACATTCTGAAAATGGTAATGAAAAGAAGCGCACAAATCCAAAGGTAAATAGAGCACTAAACACTGCTATAAAAGAGGCACGCGAAAGTATGATACCAGACACCTATATAAACAGAATTCTGGAATATGCAAAGCAGGGTTACAAGGAAATAACTTTTCCAACCTATGACACAGATTGGGATTCTGAAGCATATCTGACCGTATCCGGTCAAAACTCTAATAATTCAGTGAGAGTAACAGACAGATTTTTAGCGGCTGTTAGAGAAAATAGAGACTGGGAACTGTTAAAGAGAACAGATGGGAAGGCACTAAAAAAAGTAAAAGCAAGAGAACTATGGGATCAGATATCACATGCTGCATGGTCCTGTGCGGACCCAGGTATTCAATATCACGATACCATCAATGCTTGGCATACCTGTCCAGAAGACGGAGATATACGAGCTTCTAATCCTTGCTCTGAATATATGTTCCTCGATGATACAGCCTGCAATTTGGCATCAATTAATCTTCTCAAATATTTGAAGGACGGAAAGTTTGACCATGATAGTTTTATACATGCGGTGGAAATGTGGACTCTGAGTTTGGAAATTTCTGTTATGATGGCGCAGTTCCCTAGCAAGGAAATAGCTGAAGGATCTTTTGATTATAGAACTCTCGGGTTAGGCTATGCCAATCTTGGGGGGCTACTAATGAACATGGGGTTATCCTATGATAGTAAAGAGGGTAGGGCTATCTGCGGTGCGATAACTGCCTTAATGACTGGTACTTCTTATAAGACTTCTGCGGTGCTAGCTGGTGAGGTAGGATCATTCAAAAGATTTCCAAAAAATAAAAAACATATGTTGAGAGTTATAAAGAATCATAAGAGGGCAGCGTTTGGAAAGGGAAGTGGCTATGATAAAGTGAATGTCATGCCAGTACCACTCGATACTAAGAGTTGCCCCGACTCTAGCATTGTTTATGTTGCTCAAGAAGCTTGGACGCAGGCACTTGCCCTAGGTCAAAAATATGGCTTCAGAAACGCCCAAGTCTCCGTGATTGCGCCTACTGGAACAATTGGGTTGATAATGGATTGCGATACAACAGGAATTGAACCCGATTTCGCCTTGGTAAAGTTTAAGAAGCTAGCAGGAGGCGGATATTTCAAAATAATAAACCAATCGGTTCCGAATGCGCTAAGAGTGC
The DNA here is from genome assembly GCA_902556405.1 of uncultured Alphaproteobacteria bacterium. Classification (GTDB taxonomy): domain Bacteria; phylum Pseudomonadota; class Alphaproteobacteria; order Rhodobacterales; family Rhodobacteraceae; genus CACIJG01. Next base: position 18,706 of record CACDWF010000001.1, read on the forward strand.
TTGGTTATGATCAGCAAAAAATAGATTCTATAGTTAACTACGCAGTAGGCAGTGGCTCTTTAGAAAACTGCCCAAAAATAAACCCGACCTCCTTGTTAGGCCACGGGTTTTCAAATAAAGAAATTGAAAAAATAGAAAAAGCTCTGCCAACAGCTTTTGATATTAAGTTTGTTTTTAATCAATGGACGTTAGGCCAAGAATTTTGTCGAGATACTCTGGGAGTACCGATGGAAAAACTTAATGACCCGAGCTTTAGTTTGTTGGCGCACTTGGGTTTCAGTAACGAAGATATATCGCGAGCAAACGATTATGTCTGTGGAACAATGACTTTAGAAGGAGCTCCATTCCTTAATGAAGTACACCTACCAGTTTTTGATTGCGCTAACCCTTGTGGAAAAAAAGGAAAACGATATCTTTCAGTTGAAAGTCACATATACATGATGGCTGCAGCACAATCATTTATTTCTGGAGCTATTTCAAAAACTATAAACATGCCAGGAAACTCATCCATTAAGGATTGCAAGGATGCCTATGAATTAAGCTGGTCCCTGGGAGTTAAAGCCAATGCGCTTTACAGAGATGGCTCAAAGCTTTCTCAACCCCTGTCCGCAGCGTTAATAGAGGATGAAGGTGATGAGTTAGAAGAAAATACAATTAAAGAGCCAAACGTACAAAAAGTGATAGAGCAGATTGTATATAAAGAAATATTAAAGGGTCGGTCTAGGCTTCCTGAGAGAAGAAAGGGATATACGCAAAAAGCAGTTGTGGGAGGCCACAAAGTCTATCTTCGTACTGGAGAATACGGTGATGGAAAACTAGGAGAAATTTTCATAGACATGCATAAAGAAGGGGCCGCTTTCCGAGCTATGATGAATAACTTCGCAATCGCGGTCTCGGTAGGGCTACAATACGGAGTGCCTCTCGACGAATTTGTGGAAGCTTTTACATTCACTAGATTTGAACCTGCAGGGCTTGTGCAAGGTAATGACACAATTAGAAATGCTACGTCAATTTTGGATTATATATTCAGAGAGTTAGCTATATCCTATTTGGATAGAACTGATTTGGCTCATTCCATACCTGAGGACAACCTCGATACCTTAGGTGAAAAAGTGGAGACCAGTTATTCATCTAAAGATGTTGGCCCTGGGAAGGCAGAGGAGTCGCTCAAGATGATTAAAGAGCTTTCCAGTTCGGGTTATCTAAGAAAAAGGTTCCCTAAAATGGATGACAAGTCCCAAGAGAATGTAGAAACTTCAAGTAATCCAACAAAAGTAAATGTATCAGAGTCTTTGCAAATTTCTGATCAAATAACCAAGGCTAAGATGCAAGGCTATGAAGGTGATCCTTGTAATGAATGTGGTAATTTTACATTGGTTAGAAATGGGACATGTTTAAAGTGCAACACATGCGGGAGTACCTCTGGTTGCAGCTAAACTCAGCTAGAATTGTCGCCTCTAAGTAAAGCTACGATTCCCGTTCTGGCTATTTCTTTTAAACCTAAAGGAGTCATTAACTCAGCAAATGCATCTATCTTCTCTGAATTGCCTGTTAGCTCAAACGTAAAGCTTTTTAGAGTGCTGTCCACCACTTTTGCTCTAAACACATCCGCAAGCCTTAAAGACTCTACTCGCTGATTGCCATTCCCAACTACCTTAAATATTGCAAGCTCTCTTTGGACAGCTTTGCCTTTAAGCGTGAGGTCCGTAACCTCGTGCACCGGAACCATTCTATTCAGTTGTGCTTTTATTTGGTTTACAACTTTTGGAGTTCCAGTTGTAACTATTGTTATTCTTGACCTATGTCCATTGGGATCCACCTCTGCCACTGTTAAGCTGTCAATATTATAACCTCTTCCAGAAAATAAGCCAATAACCCTTGCCAGAACACCAGACTCGTTATCAACAATAATCGAAAGAGTGTGTGCAGCTTCATAGTCGAGGTTAGGATCTCTGAGGTTGTAAGCGCTCTGGTTATTTACCCCTTTTTTCAATTTTAAAGACATCTCTGTAAGCTCTTTATATTTTAGTTATACCAATACAGCACCATCATCGGAGATACTGTTTTCTTCAGTTTGCTCTCCAAGAATCATTTCGTTATGAGCTTTACCAGATGGTATCATAGGAAAACAATTTTCATGTTTTTCGACCAAGCAATCGAATATTACTGGGCCAGGATAGTCTATCATTTCTCTGATGCTATCATCCAGCCTAGCAGGATCTTCGCATCTTATGCCTTTAATTCCATACGCCTCTGCTAGCTTAACAAAATCTGGTAAAGCATCAGACCAGCTGTGGGAATACCGTTCCCCGTGTAGTAGTTCCTGCCATTGTCTAACCATACCTAGTCTTTCATTATTTAAAATAAATTGCTTTACTGGTAATCGGTATTGTACTGCGGTGCCTAGTTCTTGCATGTTCATTAGCCAGCTCGCCTCTCCAGCGACATTGATTACAAGAGAGGTTGGGTGGGCGATTTGAATTCCAATGGATGCTGGAAAACCATATCCCATTGTCCCTAATCCTCCTGATGTCATCCACCTATTAGGTTCTTCAAACCCCATAAATTGTGCTGCCCACATTTGGTGTTGACCAACCTCAGTCGATACAAATCTATTGTAAGACTTAGTCAGTTCCTCTAATCTTTGAACAGCATATTGAGGCTTGATAACACTGGAAGAATTCTCGTAGCCAAGTGATTGAACTCCCTTCCAATTATTTATGGACTTCCACCAGGCGCTTAGTTTTTTCTTATTTACTTTAGAACCTCTTTCCTTCCACCTAGCAGTCAGCATGCTTAATATCTTCGAAACATCACCAATTAATGGCGCCTCTACGGTGATGTTTTTATTTATTGAAGATGGGTCAATATCTATGTGAACCTTATAAGAGTTCGGACTAAAAGCGTCAATTCGTCCTGTTATCCGGTCGTCGAATCGAGCACCAATACAAAGCATAAAGTCACAGTCATGCATAGACATATTGGCTTCATAAGTGCCATGCATACCCAACATTCCTAACCAGTTTTTCCCTGAAGCAGGATAACTACCGAGCCCCATTAGGGTAGAAGTTACAGGAAAATTTGTGCCAGCAACTAAATTCCTGAGTAAGTTTACTGCAGATTGACCGGAGTTTATAACGCCACCTCCACTATAAATTATTGGCCTCTCCGCCAGCTCTAATCTATTTATTGCTTCATCCAACATCTTGACATCAATTGAGGGCTCTTTTTTAATAAAGTCCGTTTTAATTTCGTTTTTCTTAGTGTAGCGACCAGAGGCAAACTGAACATCTTTCGGAACATCCACCAAAACGGGCCCTGGCCTACCACTACCCGCAACTTCGAAGGCTTTGTGAATTATTTCAGCTAGCTTGTTTGTATCTTTTACAAGCCAGTTATGTTTTGTGCAGGGTCTTGTAATACCTACAGTATCCGCTTCCTGGAAAGCATCGTTCCCTATCATAAAAGTAGGCACTTGGCCACTAATAACTACTATCGGGACACTATCCATTAGGGCATCTGTAAGCCCTGTTACTGAGTTTGTTGCGCCAGGTCCAGAGGTGACAAAAACCACACCAATTTTTCCAGTAGATCTTGCGTATCCTTCGGCAGCATGAGTAGCAGCTTGCTCGTGTCTCACAAGAATATGTTTGATTTTTTTTTGCTGAAATAGTTCGTCATAAATTGGCAGAATCGCCCCCCCAGGATACCCAAAGACTGTATCCACACCCTGATCAATCAAAGCTTTTATCACTATCTCTGCACCAGTAATTTTATTTGCCTGTGTCATATTACGGTCTCTTTGATTAAAAAACGATCTTTGCTCTATGACTTTAAGGCAATCGTTCTTATTTTTAAAGAGTTTATTTGAGTCACGACTTTTAATGACTCTTATTTGAATCAGGCTTTAATGTTTGAAACAATAAAACTTTAAAGATCGCTAAGTAATTTATTTAAGAGTTATATTTTTTCTATGCTTGAATTTACAAATTATCTAGGCTATACCAATAGGTTATTTATACCGATTACTTGTTTTAATCTATATTTTTTGGAGGAAATATGAAACGACGTGATTTTATTACAAAGGCAGGTCTTGGAACTGCCGCGGTAGCGGGCGCTACATTAGCAGCACCGGCTATAGCTCAAGAGAGAAAAGTCCTAACATGCGTATCCAGTTGGCCAAGAGATTTACCCGGCCTAGGCGCATCGGCTCAGAGGCTGATGGAGAGAATAACGCAACTCTCCGAAGGAAGACTTACTATGGAGTATTTCGCAGCCGGTGAAAAGGTTGGGGGATTAGATGTATTTGATGAAGTTGCCTCTGGTAATTCTTCGTGCTACATATCTGCTGACTACTATTTCACTGGTAAACACCCAGGTTTGGCCTATTGGACCTCTGTTCCCTTTGGCATGACGACGCCTGAGTGGTGTGCGTGGGTAAAATTTGGTGGCGGTCAAGCTCTATGGGACGAAGTTTCAGGCGAATTTGGTCTGAAAGCGATAACATGTGGAGCAACCGGAACTCAGGCAGGAGGTTGGTTCAACAAAGAGATAAACAGTGCCGATGATCTTAAAGGCCTTAAAATGCGTATACCAGGACTTGGTGGGCAGGTGATTTCGAAGCTTGGTGGTACAACTGTTACACTTCCTGGAGGTCAAATATATGAAAACCTCGTTTCTGGCGCTATCGACGCAACTGAATGGGTAGGACCTTACAATGACTACTTCATGAAGTTTTATGAAGCAGCTAAATACTATTACACAGCTGGTATGCATGAGCCTGGTGGAGGCCTCTCTTTTGCCTTTAATGCGAGTACTTGGGGTAGCTTTAGTGAGTGGGAAAAAGCTCTTTTAACAGCTGCGGCCTATGAAGAGCAGGCTGCACAATATGAAGAGGCTTTGGCAAATAATGGTCAGTACCTTAAGAAACTTGTAGATGAGCAGGGAATCGAGGTAAGAGCCTTTAACGACGAGGTTTGGGATTCATTTGGTGAAGCTTCAGCAGAACTTTTTGAAGAAATAAGAGACCATAGCCCATTGGCCAAAAAGATCGATGATGCCTTCCAAAAGGCACTCAGAGAAATAGGGGGAACAATTGCTCAGTTCGAGGGTACGTTTGTGAACCAGAGAAATAGATTTTTAGGTCTTGAAGCTTAATTGAACTATTAAATATAACGTAGTTGGTGGGCTATTCTTTTGTCCGCCAATTGCGGAACGGAACTTTAATGAGTGATACAGCCGTAAACGAAGAGACAGTTAGCGGGGCTTGGAAGAGATACCTCGGTTGGATAACTATTTCTTTATTGGCGGCTTTTCTGATTAACAATTTTCTTAACATCTATGTGGCATTCAATGGCGTCACATCTTTGCTATCGAAGCTTTCCTTCTCGGGTATAATTTCTACACTGATTTATATATTTTGCATTTCATTAGGCATTTGGCAGGTCAATCGCACTATGCATGAAAATTATCGAATGCAGGCAAAAAAGCTTCACGATTTTAATGTCTATTTTTTGAGAGGGTGCTTCTTTGCCGTATTATTCGTTGGATGCATCGATTTTTCACTAGCTTTGGTCAGATCTTTGGATATTTTAGTCTATTTGGTCGGAGAAAGTGCTAATAGGGCACTTGGGTTAGGAAATATAGTTGGTCCATTTTTACACGTACCATTAATAATACTCGGGTTCATTGTCGCATATTTTACTAAAACTTTAGGATGGACGTGGTTAGCATTATTGATAGTTTTTGCCGAACTCATCATAGTTATATCTAGGTATTTATTTTCATACGAGCAATCTTTTATGGCCGATTTGGTAAGGTATTGGTATGCAGCTCTTTTTCTCTTTGCCTCTGCCTATACTCTTTACGACGAAGGCCATGTTAGGGTAGATGTGATTTATGCGGGATTTAGTGATAAGGTAAAAGCATATATTAATGCTTGGGGATCATATCTACTTGGAGTATTAACCTGCATGGTCATTGTGACTATTGGCTTTAACGGTAAAACATCTATTATAAACTCTCCTTTATTGGTATTCGAAATTACTAACCAAGGTATCAATGGAATGTTTATAAAGTATCAGATGGCTATGTTTTTAGGGATTTTTGGTGCGACAATGCTAGTACAATTTATTGTTCAGTTTTTCGATAGTCTTGCCGATATAAACGAAGAGCCTGGGAAACGAGATACATCAATAAAAATTGGGCATTAAGTGGAATTATTTTTCTTAGCTTTTTTATTTTTGACTATGGCCTTTGCTTTGGGCTCTGGTTATCCTGTTGCCTTTTCTCTTCCCGGCGCCGCGATTATATCAATTATAGCAGCGGGGTTAGTTGGTTATCTGATTGAAGGAGAAGCAGCAGCATACTTTCACAGCGGTGGTCCGTATGAGTGGTTATCCGCTGGAGTAACTAACCTGAGATTTGTTTACTGGGATGTAGAAAGAGATACACTTATCGCAATACCGTTATTTATCTTTATGGGCATAATGCTCCAAAAGTCAAAGATTGCAGAAGATTTATTAGTAACGATGGCCAACCTTTTCGGTCCGGTTCCAGGAGGGCTAGGTATATCGGTCGTTTTTGTTGGTGCCCTCCTAGCAGCTACGACGGGCATAGTAGGTGCAACCGTGGTCGCTATGGGATTGATATCCTTGCCGGTCATGTTACGCAATAAATACTCTCCAGCTCTTGCTACAGGCACAATCGCAGCGTCTGGAACGTTGGGACAAATTATACCTCCATCGATTGTACTTATCATATTAGCTGACCAGCTCGGATCAGCTGCAGATCAGGCCAGTTCTCTTCGTAAAGCTTTCCATAAAGAAGCTACAGGAGACTTAACGATGCCCTCTGTCATGGATGTAACTTCAACTAGTGCAGGTGAAATGTTCCTGGGAGCTTTTGTACCAGGTATAGTACTTGTTTTACTCTATATGATCTTTATTTTGGTGCTTGCTTTGTTTTTTCCGCGTTTGGCCCCTTCTGTTCCTTATCAGGGTAAGATGAATGCCGCATTCTGGATCAGGGTAGGCTTTATCTTGATACCTCCCCTTACGCTGATCGTTTTGGTGCTGGGGTCCATTATTACAGGAATAGCAACGGTAAATCAGGCTGGTGCTATTGGCGCTGCAGGAGCACTTGTGATGGCAAGCTACAGGCTCAACCCGAAGCAGGATTATACAGCATATCTTCCGGCAATACTCTTGTTGATTTCTATTCTTATAATGGCATTGGCTCTCTCAAACTTCGAAATGAACATTTTACTCATTAGAGACTCAACGGATTTAGTGGGAATATTGTTGGGTCTTGTAGGAGCTACTTTGTTTGTTATTTCGTTAATCTGGAGCTCTATTAGACTTTACAAGATAGAGGGAACGTTAAATGATGTCATGCTGGAAACAGCAAAGACTACTTCGTTAGTTTTTATCATTTTATTGGGAGCGGCCGTTTTAACGGCCGCGTTTAGAGCATTCGGTGGTGAAGAATTGGTAAGAGAATTCCTCAATTCTTTGCCTGGTGGCTTCTGGGCGAAATTTATTATCGTTATGGCAGTAATATTTGTTCTTGGATTTTTTCTAGACTTTATTGAAATTGCAGTTGTAGTGGTTCCTATAGTAGCGCCTATTTTGTTAGCTGATCCATCAGCTAATATTACCGCAGTGTGGTTGGGTGTCATGATTGGTCTTAATATCCAAACATCTTTTCTTACACCGCCTTTTGGCTTTGCATTGTTTTATTTAAGGGGAGTGGCACCTGCTATTGTGAAAACTGTTCAAATGTACAAGGGGGTTGTGCCCTTTATAATGCTACAAATTCTCGCTCTTTTTATAGTGGGTTCCTATCCAGCACTAGTTAACTATCTACCTAATAGAACGAGCTACTTGTCAGAAAACGCTCCTCCTCCAAAGAACCCGAGATTACAATATTGTTTGGAGAATTACAGTGCAGATGTCATATTTTCTGGCGACAATTATTTGCAAGAGGCTGTTCGGGAATTAAAGGAACTTGATTTAGGAAATCTTCCTAAGAAAGTTAAAGCTACGATTGAGGGAGCTTCCACTGATGCCGAAAAAGCAATAGAAAGTTTACAGAAGGCATTAGCTCAAGCGGAGACAATAAAAATAGCATCAACCGAATATCGGCCGATTTTGAATACTGTAAGAAGAATTGAAAGTAAAATAAACCGAAAACTAAGAGATATAAAAGAATTAAAAAAAGAGCAAGTTCTCCAAAAAACTCTTAAAGACGAAGATTCTGTGATGATGATTGAGAAAGACATAAATAAAATTCAACTAGAGATTGATAATCTAAGAGACAAAATCCCGTCTAATTGGACGAGTACGTATGAAAGCTTTACCGTGCTGATGAAAGATGAGCAGAAGCTCAGAAATATTTATAGGCGATCAGGAGATAGTTCGTATCAATCTATTGAGGAATTATCCTTAATTTTGGCTTCTAGTGAGCGGATCAGTAAGCTTAAAATTGACTATATGGCACTATTAGCTTCTTTTGGCAACTTGGAAAAAAATGAAAAATTAGAAGCGGTGAGAGCCTTTTCTAAAAATGTAAGTAAAGTAACTGGTACCAGTTCTTTCAAGAGCATGCTCTCCAAAGCGATTAGAGAGTTAAAGAAAAAAAATGTTAAAGAGGAAAAAGTTGAAAAAAATCTAAATGCTGCTTTGAACGAAATAAGTGAGTTAGATAATTGGGTGCTGGAAGCAAAGGGTACAGTGGAAAAAACTCTTAACCGTTACTTGGAAAAAACCAAAACCTCCATCGGCCTGAGATCTCAAAAAGGCTTTAGCAGAGACCTTGCCTTGTACTTAGCAAGCTGCAATGCTGATCATAGAGACTTATCACTAAATTTTTAAAATCACTATTCCTCTGATGGTAGATAGATAGGGACACCGTGTTTTTCTTGATCGTGCTTGTCAGAGTCTATTTTAGATACATTATATTTGCTCGCATTTGTCCATTTGTCATTAGTAAAGACTTCTAGGGGACTGAAACGTCTTTTGTAATCCATCTTTGAACTATCTTTCACCCAATAACCTAAGTAAACAAAATTGAGATTCATCTCTAAAGCTAAGTTACTATGATCTAAAATCATATATGTTCCAAGACTCCGATTTCTTAATTCAGGGTCAAAAACAGAATATACCATGGAGATTCCATCGTCTAAGATGTCAACTAATGAAAAGCTTACGAGTTCTAGGGTTGCATCTTTTTTTATATAATATTCGATTAACTTTGATTCGACATTAGTTTCCTCAATCATAGAGGTAAAGTCGTCGCTGTCCATATCAGACATGCCTCCGTCCGAGTGTCGTTTACTTATATAATTTTTAAAAAGCTCGTATTGTGGATCTGTCGCGAGTGGAGGATTAATAACTCTTACGATATCTTCATTTTTACTTAAAATTCTTTTTTGCGATTTAGAGGGACTAAAGTCTTTACTTGGTATTCTTGCAGACATGCAAGCAGTACAATTCGAACAGGAAGGCCTGTATAAGACATTTTGTGATCTTCTAAATCCCTGTTTTGATAAAGAGTTGTTAAGGCGACTAGAATTACTGCCGTATAAAGCTGTAAATAGTTTTCTTTCTACTTTATTTTCTAAATAAGGACAATCCTGAGGTGCTGTAACATAAAACTGAGGGTGTTGTGGAGGTGAATGCCGCATGCTGTAGAATAACCCTAAATTTATGCTTGTTTCAAGCCTATCTTTTGTACGTCAAATGGTGTTGTCTGATAAATTTCGTTGATCCAATTCCCATATAAGAGATGTGCATGACTACGCCACCTGTTTATAGGATTGAGTTGAGGATCGTCATTAGGGAAATAGTTCTGTGGAACTTGTAGATTTTTTTCTTTTGTTAGATCTCTCACATACTCTTCGTTTAACGTATTACTGTCATATTCCAAATGATTAAGAAGAAATAAAAAGTTGTTCACTTTATCCTCAATAAGGCAAGGGCCAACTTCATCTGACTCTAAAAGTATTTCTAAGTTTGAATTATCTTTAATATCCTTTCGTGATATCTCTGTCCAGCGACTTACTGGTACAATCAGGTCATCCGAAAAACCTCTTAAAAAATGCGAGGTTACCCTCCTATTTTTGTGTCTAAATAGCCCTAGTGCCTTTTTTTCAAGCTTTAGCTTATCTATTTTGTGAAAGTAGTACAGCATAGCCATAGCGCCCCAACAAACTCCAAAAACAGAGTGCACAGACTTTTTTGTCCACTCTAAAATATTTTCTAGTTCTCCCCAATAATCAACTTTTTCAAACGGCAAATGCTCTATAGGCGCTCCAGTGATTATGAGCCCATCAAATTTTTGATCACGCACACGATCAAAAGTCTTGTAAAAATTTTCTAGATGCTCTTTAGAGGTATTTTTTGAAACGTGTGATGATACTCGTAATAATGTGAACTCAATTTGCAGAGGAGTAGCTCCGATGAGCCGCGCGAATTGAGTCTCCGTTTTTATTTTTTCTGGCATTAAGTTAAGTAATATGATCTGAAGAGGACGGATATCTTGCTTCTCAGCTAATTGACTAGACATTACCATAACACCTTCGTCTTGAAGAATATCGAAGGCTGGTAAATTTTTTGGAATTTTAATTGGCATTATTAGCTCTTTATTTTACTTGCGATCTCAAACTGTATTGCCTTCACTAAATCGGCTGCAGATTTAACCACACGCAAGTTCTCGAAATTTAATGATATACCCCAATTTTTGGAGATGGAGTCAAAAATTGCTTTTCTTCTTTTAATAAGAGCCTTAAATCCATAGATCATGAAATCATCTGGATTTATATGATCATTTATATTTGGAGTTTCATTTTTAAAACTTTGCCATAAAGAATGTAAGAAATTTTCCTCATAATACATTGGTTTAGGTTTGGCTAGAAATCTGTTTATTAATACTTGATACATGGAGTCGGGTGCTTCAAGACAAATTATGAGAAAGTTCTTGGATAGTGATTTTAGTATTGCATCATCTTCGTCCGAAGGGTTGACCAATTCACAAATTGAACCAGATGTATCACACACAAAGTGAGATAACTCCGGTGAATTCTCTACCAATGAGCTTGCGTGGAGGGTAGCTTTAATTTCTGCATCGCGATGTAGTTTTTGGCGGGTTAAATATTCCGAAAATGGTATTCCTCCCATCGAAGGCGATCCAGGTTTACCAAGAAAATCAGATAAATTCGTTAAATTACCAACTTCAAAACCATTAAGTAAATTTCTATGCTTATTTTTAAACAGAATTTTACCTATTTCATAATCAACTGAATAGTGCATCCAATTATCTCGTTTTACTAAGGATCGAGAGATAAAGGTTTTCCCGAGCCCAGACATGCCAAGCAAGGCAAAACGCTTAAACTGGAATCCAGAGGTTTCATTAGCAATTATTTTCATATGACTTCAAGAATATCAATCAAAGTTGATATATCATGCACTGTTAGCTTTCGCTAGTGCATTTTGTATTTTGTCTCGTAGCTCAATTCGTTCACCTGGACTTAAAAAAGCTCCTAATTCGATGTGTCTTCCCTTACCTGCTAAGGTTAGATAATTTTTTAATTTTGGATTATTAAGGTCCAAGTTCACTCTGGTCCAATATGGGTTCCCTTCCCAAGCTTTTTGCTCTTTATTTTTTTCTTGGTGTATTACTATTATCTTATTTTTAGAAATCAAGATCTCTTCAAAAGTATTGCCTTGTTGGAAGCTCCTTTGAAGCAGGGTTAGAAAAAGATAGAATGTCAATCCTGAAAAAATTGTAAGTGTTATTCCTATTGGGCTACCAATGAAAGGTATTATCGGAAGCAAAAACCCAAATGCTGCAACGCAAAAAACCAATTTGGTTCCATATGAATCTAAAGATCTATTTGGAACCAATCTCATTCTCAGAAAGGTGGGGTTATTTTTATCCCCTGAATTATTGATCGTTCTCAGCATTAAAACAAAGTGAGCTAGTGGCTAGTTGACTTAGACTCCCACATATCTTTTGTAGGTAATATTTCGAAGGTATGCTCGGGTGGTGGGTTCGGCAAAGTCCATTCTAATGTATCTGCATGTTTCCCCCAATACGCTTCTTCTGTGACACGTCTCCCCCACATCAACGTATAGAAGATGATCCCAAAGAAAAATATAAAAGATGCAAATGATATGAAGGCCCCAATAGATGATACATAGTTCCATAGTGCAAATTGCTCAGGATAATCGATATATCGTCTTGGCATGCCTTGCCTTCCAAGAAAATGCTGTGGGAAAAAAGTTATATTTGATCCAATAAACATCGCCCAAAAGTGCAATTTTCCTGCCCATTCTGGATACTGACGACCAGACATTTTACCTATCCAGTAATATATGCCTGCAAAGATACAGAATACTGCACCCAAAGACATAACGTAGTGAAAGTGAGCTACAACATAGTAAGTGTCATGGTAGGCTCTATCGATCCCCGCTTGGCTTAAAACTATACCAGTCACCCCACCCACGGTGAAAAGGAATAAAAAGCCTATTGACCATAACATTGGTGTTTTAAATTCAACTGAACCACCCCACATTGTAGCAATCCATGAAAATATTTTTATTCCGGTTGGCACAGCAATAACCATTGTGGCCAACATAAAATATGCTTGCTGCGTAACTGACATACCTACGGTATACATATGATGTGCCCATACAACGAAGCCTAAGGCACCAATTGCTATCATTGCATATACCATTGGCAAATACCCAAATACTGGCTTTTTTGAAAATGTTGATATGACATGACTAACTATCCCAAAGCCAGGAATAACAATCATATAAACCTCCGGGTGGCCAAAAAACCAAAGCAAGTGCTGGTACAGTACAGGATCTCCACCCCCAGCGGGATCGAAAAATGTAGTTCCAAAATTCCTATCGGTCAAGAGCATTGTAATAGCTCCAGCTAACACAGGCAAAGATAGAAGTATCAGAAAGGCTGTGACGACAATTGACCAAGGGAAAAGAGGTGTTTTGTGTAAGGTCATTCCTGGGGCACGCATGTTTAAAAACGTTGTGATCATATTTATCGCGCTTAGTATTGACGAGGCTCCAGATAAATGTATAGCAAAAATAGCTAGGTCCATTGACATCCCTTGTTCAGAAGTTGATAAAGGTGCGTATAACACCCATCCTACACCTGATCCTAATTGACCATTTCCTCCTGGCGCCAATAAACTGCATACCGCGAGCGATGAACCTGCAACGTATAACCAATATGATAAATTATTCATTCTCGGGAATGCCATGTCAGGTGCACCAATCATCAAGGGCATGAAATAGTTACCAAAACCACCAAAGAGAGCTGGAATGACAACAAAAAACATCATCAATACACCATGGCCAGTGATTAAAACATTCCACATATGCCCATTTGGTTCACCATCGGCATTGGTCATATACTGAACCCCTGGTTCCATAAGCTCTAATCTCATGTAAACGGTGAATGCCACTGCGACAAAACCTAGAAGAGCCGCGGTAAATATATATAAAATGCCTATGTCCTTATGATTTGTTGACATAAACCAGCGAGTGAAGAAATTTTTCTTTTCGTGTTCGTGTGAAATTTGATCTGTAACATCAACCATTTAAAAGACACCCCCTTTAGCACTGACATTAAATTGACTAACGATTATATATATAGTACATCCTAAGTAACTTTTCCACCCAAAATTTAGAGACCGTTCGACGCACATGAGGGATTGCTCAGTTTAAAAAAATTGTTGAAAAATTTTGCTCAAATATTTTATCAACATCAGCCATTTTTATTTCAACTCCTAGCTCGTGTAAAGATGTCACGCCTTTCCCAGGTATACCGCAAGGATTAATGCTAGTAAAAAATTTAAGGTTAGGATTTACGTTTAATGCTAGGCCATGGAATGTCACCCACTTCTTTACCCTCAATCCGAGCGCCGCTATTTTTTTATCATGAGTTCCATCTATATTAACGCTCCTAGGATCCTCAACCCAAACTCCAACCAGCCCAGGAATTCTATACCCTAAAATGCCTAAGTCTCTAAGGACCAAGATCAGCCATTCCTCTATGTTCCACACTAATTGCTTTATATCTTTTTTTCTATGTCTCAAATCGAGCATCATGTAGACAATTCGTTGACCAGGGCCGTGATAGGTTGTCTGCCCACCTCTTTTTGTTCGATAAATAGGAATATCAACATGGTTCTTAAAGTCGTTGGTTTTTGCCGATGTACCAAGGGTAAAAACGTTGTCATGCTCTAAAAACCAGATAAGTTCGGTCCTGCGGTTTGAAATTATATCTTCAACACGTTTAGACATTGCCTCCTCAGCAATTTTGTAGTTTATAACATTCTTCTCATGTTTCCATTCTATCATTTGTGCCTTTGATATAATCGTGTTGCTTTTTTTGAGAAAATATCATATCTAACTTCAGATTGAAAATGGTATTAGTAACGCGGCTGTGGCGGAATCGGTAGACGCGCAGCGTTGAGGTCGCTGTGGGGTAAAACCCGTGGAAGTTCAAGTCTTCTCAGCCGCACCATAATCTGGACCTCATTTAACCTAAAGCTGTAATTTGTGAATACCAATCTTTTCTGTTCTACCTGGAATACTAAAATTTGCCTCAAAGTCAGACTTTATTTCTTCAGATAATCGTTTAGCCACGGCGTCGCTTATAATTACTTGACTATCAAATTTTTTACACGCATCACACAAACGATTAGCTACATTCACTGTATCTCCTAAAACGGTGAATTCAACTCTTTGATCTCCGCCAATGTTCCCAATTATACATGGGCCAAAATGAATGCCAATTCTGTGCGTTATTTGAGGTAGTTTCTTTTCTGCGCGTTCTTTTGACCATTGGTTCATAGCAATTTGCATTTTTCTTGCGCATTCAAATGCATTTTGAGCGTCATTGCCTCTACTAGTAGGTGTCCCAAACGTAGCCATAACTGCATCGCCTATAAATTTATCAACAGTACCACCTGAACTAAAAATAGCAGCAACCATTTTGGATTGGTACTCAGAAACCAATCGAACTACATCTTTGGGATCCATAGTCTCGGTCATCTTCGTAAAGCCATTTATATCTGTAAACAAAACTGCTACTAAAGAAGATTTTTCTACGTCAGTGATGTCAGAAAAACGGCTATTCTCTATTTCATCTTTCACCTCAGGAGAAAAATATCTACCTAATACCTGATTTGCCCTCTCAAAATTCGAAGCTTGATTTGTTACTTTATCGAACTGCCAGCTAGTTACCGTGACCACTATAACCGTGACTACAACAAATAAACAGTTCAATACAAACCAGTCCAAATTTATAGCAAGTCCGTCTGTGAAAACAACTGGAAGGTTGCTAGAAAAAAATACACCATCAATGCTTAAAGCCATGTATTGCTGGATAATAATGCTAGTTACAAATAATGCTGACAGGAATGCAGTTATAGTCAATCTTAGATATAGAACAGATACCACAATAAACATAATGCCAGGCGCAAATTGATAATCAACAATCCTTCCAACATTAGACACAACGAGTAATGGATCATTATCAAGATTTGTGAGTATAGCGACACCAATATTTGTTAAAATTATCAATAAAAGGCTAAAGAAAAGTAGAGGACGATAATTTTCGATTCTAGTGTTCAACGCTATTGCTGCATTCAGCAGTGAACTAGTAAGAAACAAAGTAGGAAACCCAAACTTACCTAAGTCAGTACTTGCAGTAGGTATTAGGAGTTGTGAAAATACTACCATCATCTGGATAATAGCATAGACCCAGCTTACCATCTTCAATCCAGATACATATCTTAAAATTAATTGATCGTTATTCATCATTAATCTTTAACCAGCAAAATATTTGTTTTGTTCGATAGATATAGCACAACTTTTTACAACGATACCATTGAATAGTATGTATAATGAACTTAGTAGGTAGCGTTGTAAACTGACCATTTGCTGCACACTCCAAGCACACACTACGTGAGTACGCCTATAGTGGTCTGGCATAGGGGTAGACAAAATGGTAGACAAATATGTGCGTCTTGACATGAACTACACTTTACCTAACATATTGATACTGCTTACTTTTATTTAGTCATTGGTGCATGTACAGAGCAATTAACTCTTCTCAGCCGCACCATAATCTGGATCTTAGTTTACCTAAAACACTGATTTATAAGCATTAAAAAAGTTTTATACAATTAGGTCTAAAATAGAAAACATTTATGAGACATATTATTTGGCTTCCATAAAAAAATTTTTGCAATTAAGATGATACGTAGAAGATTAGTGAGGTTTCAAGATGTCTGAACATAATGGTGGATGCCACTGTGGAAAAGTAAAATTCACAGCGAAGGATCCAATAATTAGTGTGGCTTGCAATTGTCAAAGGTGCCGTAAGTTAAGTGGTAGCCTTCATCTTGGTGTGATTTTTAGTGAGGAAAATTTCTCAGTAGATGGAGAGTTGTCTTCATATGAGTATGTCGGTGGAAGTGGAAATAAGGTAAATAGTAAGTTCTGTGGCATTTGTGGCTGTAAAATTTATTCAAAGGCTGAACTATTTGAAGGCCTTGTTAGTGTTAAACTCGGTGTATTGGACGATGCGCTAGATTTTCCCCCACAGATGGAAGTGTTTACTAATTATAAACTTAATTGGCTAAAAGATAATGGGTGTATAAAGGAAAGCTTTGAAGAAGCTGCAGTTGCTGAGAGGCTAACAAGTATCCTAGAAAATTTATAGAGAATTGAAGGCAAAAATAAATTTAGGAAGAAAAGGGCGATTATCAGTTACTAGTATTTCTATGACATTTGAAGCACATGGGTTCGCTTGTTTGACCAAAACTCGTTATTAGGAATTATAAAAAATTGATTAATTCAAAAAAATTAATGGAAACTTATTTAATTGATGTTGGTCTGAATGGTCGGTTGGAGTTAATTGAGACTATTGCACAACCAGATATGGTTGATGAAGCCAATAGAGCTTATGGTGGGCCAGCAGGAAGAGATGGACTTATAGCTCATGTCAAAGAATTTCGTCGTCAGATAGGAGAGTTAAAACTTGAGATAAAGCAGATAGTAGGAAATGAAAATGAAGTCATGGCACATTGGTTTTTTACTGGCATTCATAGGGGCCCCTGGTTAACGCGAGAAGCAACAGGGAAAGAAGTTTCAGCGGATGTATTTAGCTTCTTTACATTGAAAGAAGGACTGATCAGCTATTATCGTCTTTGGTTACACGCTATGATTGATGGCCCAGTAATTTTCGATTCATCTTGCCCGCGAATAGAAAAAAGACAAATTTAAAAATATTGGATATTTGTTTTTAACCAATTTTCAATAGTGAATAATTAAAAGTGTTCTATCAATCGATATTAATCATTTTGTTAGGTCTGTTTCTTTCAGTGCCATTTTTTTGAAAACAATACTGGCCAACCATAGAATGGAAAAAACTCAGCACAGTCAAAAGTTTTTGATCCTAGATGCATAAGAACTATTTCTGGATTTATGCGGAAAAAAACAATTTCTACTCAGTAGAGATTTTGAAGAATAACATTTCTACTTGGCTCGATAACGGGACTAATAGCTTCAAGTTCTTTGATTATGGTTTGCCGGAAATTATCTATGGCTTTTTGACAATCCTTATATGCTTGTGGACTATTATATTCTAAAAGTGTTGATGTCTTATAAGTACCCTTTTTATTCCAAATTTGATTATTAGAGAATCTTGTACATCCTCTTTGTTTGAGCTTGGCAAAAAAGAGCTTTCCTTTTTCTTCCCATAACCTTATGTGAAGAAGTATTTGAGCTTCAGTTTTAAATGTAAAACTATTATACGACATGAGATTGGTTTCAGTCATTTTATTATTTCATAAGTTAATAATTAAATAATTATTGTTTCCTTAGTTGTTGAATAACATCACCATCAAATACAATGGTATCTGTGATTTTAAAATCGTATTGTTCCCTCCATTTTGACATTTCGCTAAAAAGTAAATCACCTTTTTCCTTAGTTTCAAAAATAACAAACATCAAAACGGACTCTGGACTAGCTCGAACCCAAGTGATTTCTAATAGACCACGTTCTAAGAGTTCTGGCACTTTAGTAGTGTGCATAGCAATGAATTTTTCACAGTCTGCCTCTGTGAAAAAGTTAAACATACCAACCCTACCAACACTCATAATGCACACGTACTCCCTTCGATTTAATTAGATAACAATACTAATTTTTTATCTTACCATATTCATAAAGAATTTCTCCTTCAAAGGTAATCACATCAACTTTAAAATCGTACTTTTTACGCTATTAATTTGCTCCTCTTAATATCTCTTGAGCTCCTTCTTCGGTTTCAACAACAGAAAAATTAGTAGTGAGGTTGCACTTGCCTTAACATACGTCGCTTCAAGAAGAGCACACTCATCCAAAGAACTTGCAAACCCTTTATGAAGTCCAAAATATTTATCGAAATCTTCTTCCGAAAAAAAGTTTATAATTTTAGTCCTAGCTACAGCCATTTTTACTATTTATGTAGGAAATTTGTTTCATTTAATTCCTAGATGTGATCTTCCTTCTCCAAATCATGAACGCTGACAACATCTCTCCAAACTTTATTATCTTTCCATAATTGCACATTGGTAGTCTCCCATTTTTTACCTCCGTGCTCTATCAACACGTCCCTCCATGCCAATAGATCTTTGTTTTCAATTTAAAGCTCAAGCTTTTCAAAAGTTAAACCGTCCTCAAATCTTTTTTATAGACGAGACCATCTCATCTTTGTAACTCAATGTAGTTTCTCTTAGATATAAATATTCATCATGTAAAATATCCTGAAGTCCCTCAAAGTCTTTATTCTCAAGCAGGCTTTTAATTGTGTTCCATTTGTTCATTAACACCTCTAAATTCCTATTTCACACTCACAAAAGATTTTATTGATTAGCTCTTCAAAAGGTATTTAATTTAAATCTTTATTTTTGTTTATTACATATTTAGCAATACATATTTCCGCAGTAGCTTTTACCTTCCTAGTGAGAGAACTTGGTCAACCTCCCAATTATACGTAATTGTTTTTGGTGATAGTCGATCTCTAAAAGGTACGATTATTTGCTCTCCTATTTTCCTAATAACTTTTTGGTCTGCCTTTTGTTTAAAGCTCCAGAGCGCCAACATTCTATTTGGCATATCTATATCTTTAACTATTTCCAGAGTGCTCTCGGGAACTGAGTCTTTATATTTTGGCCACTGCTGTTTTAATACCATAATGAACATTTCACATTCATCTTAGGAAGAAAAAGTATTTATGATAGTTGTTTTAAACATACTTTATTTAACTATTATATGATATGACTTTCAACTGTGGAAATTTTTAAAAAAATAGCGCAATTAATACTCAAAGATTTAATTTGAAAAAAATTATGTGTATCAATTGGTGCGAGTTGGATAGCAATAGTATCGGTGGTCGCCAAGCACTTCATCCGAATTCTGAAAATTCTCCAAGACCTCCCCATTGTTTTTTATATAGAACCGCGGGTCTTTTTGAGTTCATATGCTTGTCTCATACATTCATTTTTAGATGAGTTATTTTGTATGATATGAGACTGAAAATTCGCATTTGGCGTAATCCCAACGTTGGGGGTAAGGTTTATAATCAATATAAGTGAATACCAAACAGACATAGAAATCTCCGTTATATTATTTGCTTTGAAAAGCATTAGCTAAAGGCAAAGAGATTACTTTAAATTTGGCTTTTTAACCATACCTTTAAAGCCGATATAGTTTTCAGTTCGACAACTCTCTCTAAATCAAAAGTACTGTCAACTTCCTCATGTTTCCATGTCAATTTATGGGGAATATAAACTCCTGTTCCCCCAATTTTTCTAACAGGTAGAACGTCACTTTTTAATGAATTTCCAACCATTAAAAAGTCCTTCGGTGAAATATTATTCTTTTCCAAAATTTCCAAATATGTTTGCTCGTCTTTCTCTGAAACGATTTCTATTAAGCTAAAGTATTTTAAAAGCCCGGATTCCTTTACTTTTCTCTGCTGATCAAGTAAATCTCCTTTTGTTATCATTATAAGCGTATGGTGCTCTGAAAGATGGTGAAGTGTATTTTTTACATCGGGTAAGAGTTGTATGGGCTGAGCAAGCATATCTTTTCCGATTTTTATTATTT
This sequence comes from uncultured Alphaproteobacteria bacterium, assembly GCA_902556405.1. Classification (GTDB taxonomy): domain Bacteria; phylum Pseudomonadota; class Alphaproteobacteria; order Rhodobacterales; family Rhodobacteraceae; genus CACIJG01. The sequence continues at coordinate 38,893 of CACDWF010000001.1, forward strand.
TAGCTATATTCTGGAAATCGGATTGGTTATTGTAGGATCGTACAGATGTTTCTAATAATGAAAGTATAAACCCTTTTATTCCATAGCCATAAAACTCGATATTTTTCTTTTCAATTTGAAATATAACTTCTTCAGGATCTTTGATATGGGGATGTAGTTCGATAAACTTCAGCTGTGCTTGGTGAAAAAATACTTCATTTTCCCAAAGGGTATCATCGGCGTCGAAACCTATTATTTGTTTATTGCTCATTACTTACTTTTCAATCCAGTCGAATTGTAATTCCGGTATGCCATCCGAACCGCGGTCTTTTCTATTTTTCAACTGAAATCCTTCTCTTTTATAAAACTTATGTGGCGCATTATTAAATTCATGTTTCCACAATCGTAAATATTTGCGGTCGGATTTTACTTGGTCGAGAAGTATCTTCCCAATACCTTCGCCTCTGCTGATAACATACAATGCAGACATTTGTAATAAGTCAGGATTATAAGATATATACGCATTAATTGGCTGACCAATTACCCATACTTCTCTTAGTGGGAAAGCATTTCTAATCATTTTAGTAAGCTTGTGTTTGTCAAAAAGACGTGGCATCTCTACCGTTTTTTCAATCCAGTCATCAACTATTAATGCACATGCTGATGCGTCATTAATAATTGCTCGCCTTAACGTGTAAATTTCATTCTGTATCATAACGCTATTTTTCTAACAACAAGCACATTCGATAGTAATTAAATTGCGTTGTTTTACAATTGTGTTAAAAAATAGAAAATTCTTGCCAAGCCCAATAAATAAATAGATAAGTCATTTACATTCAATACTTTTTTGGAGGGCTATGCAATTATTTACTTTCTATTGAAGAAATACATTTTTTGGTTTTTTCTAGCTGCCTTTCCAGTATGCCTTATACCAGCAAATGCTGCTGAGTTTGAATTAAAGGGAATAACAGTTAGCAATCCACACTTAGTTGTTTTTGGGAAAAATGCTAAATCAGGAGCAGGCTATTTTGTTATTTCAAACAAAAATTCTGATCCTGTAATTTTAAAAAAAGTTATAGCTGAATTTGGAAAAGCTATTCTGCATAAGACCGATGTCGATAAAAAAGGTGTCGCTAAAATGAAGCACTTAGAAAGTATAGCAGTTCCAGATAATGGTTTATTAAAACTTGAGCCTGGGGGAACCCACATTATGTTTATGAATATTTCGATTAAGTTCGATGAGAGTAGTAAATATGCTGTAACCTTGGTTTTTGAGGAGCAGGGGTCATTAGATATTGATCTTGAACTTAAAAGTGTAAACAAAAGCCAAAAAGCGCACAAACACAAACCTGGAAATGTTCATAATCATAAGCATAATAACTGAATAGCTATGTTCATTTATTTTCAAGAACGAGTTAACTTTTGGAGATAGATCTACTATTCATATTTACTGTAGTGCCTGCAATTATTTTATTTGGCGTTGCAAAATCTGGACTCGGCGGGTCTGTCTCCTTGATATCCATTCCTCTGATGACTTTTATGATGCCATTAAATCAGGCTCTGGCAATTCTTTTACCTATATTGATTTTTTCCGACTTCATTTCAGCCTTTAGATTTCGTAAGGAATTTGATCTCAATACACTAAAGTTGATGGTTCCCTTTGCCGCGATCGGAGCAATTATAGGGGCATCTACGTTCTCATTTTTTTCTGAGGATTATCTCAAATTTATCTTAGGTATAATGGGCTTTTTATTCTCATTTCATTATTTTTTTTTAAAAAAAGATGCTCATAAACCAGCAAAAGAAAATTTTTTAAAAGGCGCTATTTGCTCCTCCATTGCTGGGTTCACTTCTTTTTGTGCTCACTCCGGAGGTACACCTACTAGTATATATTTGCTTCCATTAAGATTACGAAAAGAGATTTATGTTGGAACCAGAATAATGTTTTTTACTTGTATAAATTTGGTAAAGCTACCTTTTTATATTCATCTATCAATGGTCAATTCTAGTTCTTTAGTCCATTCGCTAGCGCTCTTACCTTTATCTGTATTCGGTATATTTGTTGGGTATAAGCTTTTGAAGGTGATAAAAGAAAATGTTTTCTACAATGCAATTTACACTTTGATCTTAGTAGCAAGCGCCAAATTAATAATTGATTTCTTTTATGCTCTTTGATTTACAGTAAAACAATTAGCACTTGTGGGATTGTCCATAGTAAGCCTAAACCACAGGGCTTAATAAATATAGATTTTGCTGAATAATGTTCTTCCATTAAACTAAAAAACAATTTTGGTTAAAAGAAGAATTGAGTGGAATGATATGGTGGATTTTGTTTCCCTTTTAGGAGTAAAAGGTGGCCCGGCTATAAGACCGGGGTCGAATATGCCTACTTCAACTTTAATTCACATCAACGGAAAAAATTTGTTGGTAGATGCAGGTTTAGGGGTCTCACGATCTATCTGTGAGCAGGGCGTTGAACTTCATGACATAGACGCTATTTTCATTACGCATATGCATTCAGATCATTACCTCGAGCTTGGACCTTTGATTCACACAGCATGGGTATCAGGCCGTGTAAAACCTATACCTATTTATGGTCCTAAACGGCTAAAGCATTATTGGAGAGCTTTTCTTGAGTCAATGGTTGATGATATTGCGCTTAGAATAGAGGATGAGGGACGAATTGATTTAGAGAAACTACCGGCGTTTTATGGTTTTGAAGATAGACAGTCTTTATCATTATCCAATATCAATATCCGAGTAATGCGCAATCTACATCCCCCGATACTGGATAGTTTTGCACTTCGGCTTGAGTCGGGACATGATTCAATTGTGTTGTCTGGCGACACAGCTTACATGCCAGAGATGATAGATTTTGCCGATCAAGCCGATCTCCTAATACACGAGGTCATGTTATCGGAAGGAATTGACTTAATAATGAATCGCTTAGGGCATAAAGATCATAAGCTTAAGAAACACCTTCTACAAAGCCATACTCTAGCTGAGAATGTAGGATTAATTGCCAAGTGTGCCAAAGTAAAATGCTTAGCTTTAAATCACTTTGTTCCCGATGGATTTACAGAGTTTAATGACGAAGATTGGTTGCAAGCTATTAGAAGGCATTGGTCTGGAAAGGTTATCCTTGGTAGAGATGGAATTAGAATTCCTCTATAAAACTCTCGATATGTCACGCTGTATAGGGCTAATATGACCAAACTTTCTTAATATTTCTAATATTAAATCCAGACACGTTAGCAAAATGTTTAGTTGCTATTGACCTAGCCTCATCAAAGGAACACGCTTCTACTATCCATATACTATTCTCATTAACAATTTTTCCGTTACATACCGAGTTGACCCAATAATCAATTTCATACTCTGATTTCCAATGAGAGACACTTTTTTTGCTAAAAGTGCATTCCACTATCGTTTTAAAGGAGAATTCCTCTTGGAACCGTTTTGTAGAAACTAAAATCCAGTTTTTTTTTGCCATTGAGTTTAGAGCGTTACTAAAATAGGGCTCTTCCTCATAAAGCGTAAGCGTCTTCGTCTTCAATGGGTTCTTTCAAAAATGTTATACGCTATAGAGATAGTGCTCTTTAGTAATTTTGTAAAAGGTTTATTTTTTATTAAAAAGTAGAAAAAAGGTCCAACTCAATTTAAAAAAATCCGTGAGTAATTTCACACAAAAATGAAAACAACTGAATTAGCCAAAGATTTTCAGGGTAACAATTTCTCAACAAAGGAAAACTTGTAGGAGTAATAAATATGCATTACATGTAAAATACTGAACAACACTTTGTAGATAATATAATGAAAAAGAAGGTATATATCGCAGGACCTTTATTCAATGATCATGAGAGAGATTTTTTAGAATCCATAGCACTCTGTCTTGAAAAAGAAGGCTTCGAATGTTTTCTCCCACATCGAGACTTAACGGGTGTTGAAGAGTCTGAATTAAAGACAACATCTATGACCCAAGAGACTAAGGACAAAATATTTGTTGCAGATTTAAACGCTCTAAGAAAGTCGGATCTGACCGTTGCATTAATAACGGGTTGGGACATAGACTCAGGGACTTCAGCCGAAATAGGGTATACCTTTGCACAGGGAAAACCGATTATTGGCATTGATGCTTCGGAGAGAAGATTTAGAAATTTATTTGTAGAGGGAATGATTACCGAAAAGGTTCACAATATCAGTGCCATCATTCCGGCAATTAAAAGAACATTTTCTTAATAGTTTATTAGATGTGTCTCGTGACACCTCCATCAACCCTTATACTTTGTCCTGTTATATAGCTGCTGTCATCTGAAAGTAAGAAAGCTGCCGTTTTTGCCTGCTCCTCTGCTCTAGCGAACCTTTTTAATACAGACATTTGAGATAGTTTTTCTGGCAAATCCAGACTGTCTGTAAATCCGGGTAATAAGCAATTCATTCTAATATTTTCTGGCCCATACCGATCAGAGTAAAGTTTGGTGTAGGACGATACTCCCACCCTATAAACGCTTGATGTCGGAAACATTAAGCTAGGTTCAAAGACTGAAAATGTTGTAATGTTTACAATTGAGCCACCTCCTTGAGATTGCATAATGGGGGTTATTAGCTTGGATAACCGGATTACAGGCATTAGCACCATTTCATTAGCTTTTTTCCAATCATCCTCTGATATGTCAAGAAGATCGCCCTTAGGTGGGCCACCTACATGAATTAAAAGGCTATCTATTCTACCAAATTTCTCCATTGTAAATTTTATAAGGTTATCGGTATCCCTAGAGTTTTCGGCCCTACCACGATATGCTATGCCGTCAAGCTCATCAGCAAGGTTTTCACAATTGTCTGATGGAGACATCAATGAAAGCCTATAATTTCTTTTTTTCATTTCACGCGCAATCGCTGCGCCCATTCCCTTGCCTCCACCAACAACAACACAAACTTGATCGGTCATGATAAGCTCCTTATTTAATTTTTTCTTTTTAGCTTAGTAGAAATAGTTAATAAAAAGAATATGGTAATTAAGAAGATATTCATAAATGATAGCTTTCTAATTTCAGAATTAAAAAGTTTAGTAAGAGGGTTCAAAATATTATATATTTTTTTAACAACAGTGATCTCAACGCTGCTAAATGTTTTTAGGGTTTCTGAATGATAACTTGGATTACACATCCTGAATATGATATTCCATTGCCTCCGGGCCATAGATTTACCTCAACAAAGTTTTCAGATCTCTTCGAATTATTAAAAAAGTCTGAATATATGGAATCTGCGACCGTTCTGGTACCCGAAAAGGCGAATGCGGAACAAGTTGGTATAGCTCATTGTAGCGAATATGTTGAGAAGATAGCGAATGGTTCCTTAGATGAAAAAGAACAAAGAAGGTTAGGGTTACGCTGGAGCCCAGTATTGGCAAAGCGATCCTTTATCGCTGTAAATGGATCCTTATTAGCTGCGAGATCTGCTTTGCAATACGGCGTTTCATGTCATTTGGCCGGGGGGACTCATCACTCTCACTTTGATTTTGGGTCAGGGTTTTGTGTGTTTAATGATCTAGCATTTACCGCATTAACTTTGACTAAAACAAAAGAGGTAAAAAATGTTCTAATATTCGATTGTGATGTACATCAAGGAGATGGAACAGCGAGAATATTAGAGACTAATAATAGAACATTCACGTGTTCAATACATTCTTCAAAAAACTTTCCATATAGAAAGGCTAATAGTGATCTTGATATCGGTTTGGAGGATAACATGTCTTGGTTCGAATATAAAAAGTACTTGGTGGAGGGATTAAATAAATGCATAGAAAGATTTTCTCCAGATTTGGTTCTGTATGTAGCAGGGGTGGACATACATGCTAACGATAAGCTGGGTAGGTTGAGTATCGATGATGAAGGTCTTTTTGAGAGAGAAATGACAGTATTGAACTTTTTTAAGAAAAGGGATATTCCTATCGCAACAGTGATGGGAGGTGGATACTCCGATGACAATCGTGAGCTTGCCTATCGTCACGCAAATGTAGTCAAAGCTGCGCATTATATTTGGGCGTAGGCATAGAGAGGAGCCGTCTTTACAAATGGAAATAATGGATATCTTTATGTTGATCAAGGTATTTTTGATTTTTGGCTTTGTGACTTATTTGTATTGGTCATCAAGAAATATAAAAAAGTAATTTTGTCACAGTACTGCAAACACTATTTGACAACTTTTTTTTACGTGCCATACTCTCAGAACTCAAGAAGGCCATCCCTATAATGTTTGCCAGTTGGGGGAGGGCTCTTGTGTCTTTATCATTAAGAAACAAGAATAATATATGGGATGGTTTTCTTTGAGAAAATTGGGCCAACTTTAGAACGTTAGCCCAATTAGGGGAGGATAAATTCACGTTGTGAATGAATTCAACCTACATTAAATTGCAAATACTTCAAGCATAACGTGACGTTAACGTAAACATAAGGTGAGCGTTTTGAGTGTGGCTAAGGATAAATTAAATTTTTTTGAATAAAGATGGTTTTTTAGTTTTCAGCAACTTTAGGTCTTTACCCGTATCTAAGTCATCTTTAAGGCTATCTAAAGGGGCTATTACTGTTTTAATTGATTGTTTCGCAGCTTCCTTTTGATGCTCGAAAAATGAGTTTGGTCCAAACTTAAGGTTCATTCTTGTGGGAAGACTTAGAAATAGTGCATTTGTACCGCAGTCAATTGAGGGAGAAATAATCATACATTCCGAGGCTTTTTTTCCCAAAGTAATAATTTTTCTTATATCTTCAGTAAGTGGATCAATGATATCTCCAGGAATTATAAGACTAGAATTATAATCGTTCTCATGCGACCAGGATAAACCTAAGGTTAAAGCCGAGTTGAGATTGTTTGGCATTGGTTCTTCAAGCACAATAGCATTAAATTCCTTCGATAAATCTTTTACTTTTTTGCATGGTGTTATTACAACTACGTCCGAGAAGATCGGGGGAAATTGGCATCTTAATATATTTAATTTCTTAAGAAGCTGAGAAAACAAAAGCTCTACTAGCCTTGACCTACTACTAGGAGAGAGAACGTTTGATAACCGGCTTTTCCCTTCATTTAAGGCTCTCATAGGAATTAAGATTGTAGTTCTATTTTGATAATTTCTGAATTTCATTTAATTATTTTTTACTTTAAAAAACTTAGTGGATTCTGTCCATCTCTTGAAACTAGAGGCTCAGAAGTAGTCACAGCTTCATCAGTCCTATAGGTTTTTATAGTTTTATATAAAGTATTTCTTCTAACAGGTACTTTAGACGCTGACCTAATTATATCTACCATTTCTCTTTCTGTAATTTCTTGGCCATTCTTTGATCCAGCTGAGCGAGAAATACTTTCATTCATAAGAGTCCCCCCCATATCATTCACGCCCATCGACAAAAGATTTCTTGCTCTTTCAGCCCCCAATTTTGTCCAAGAAACCTGGACGTTATCGATTAATCCATTTAAGGCAATTCGTGAGACAGCATGCATAAGGTCTATCTCATTATCGGATGCACCTGGTCTCACAAGATTGGGATTCTCAAGAAATAGTGGGGAATCGTAATGAACAAATGACAATGGAACAAATTCTGTAAAACCACCAGTCTCTATCTGTATCCGACGGATAGTATCAAGGTGAATAGCCCAGTGCATTGGAGCGTCTATATGGCCATACATAATTGTTGCTGTTGAAGGAATGCCCAAACTGTGTGCAGTCTTGATGATTTCAACCCAACGAGCGGTGCTTAGCTTGTTTTTTGTGAGTTTTTCCCTGATTTGTTTATCTAAAATCTCTGCAGCTGTCCCTGGCATAGAACCTAAACCACATTCCTTTAAATCTTCGAGAAAATCTGAATAGCTTAGTTTCATTTTCTTCGCACCATACCAAATTTCAAAAGGAGAATAAGCGTGTATGTGTATTTTGGGTAGCGCTTTTTTTAATGCAATCAATAAATCTCGATAATATGTACCGGGAAGTTTCGGATGAAGCCCGCCCTGAATACATACTTCTGAAGCACCTCTATTCCACGCCTCCTCTGCCCGCTGTACTACTTGCTCTACACTTATCCATTCAGCACCTGCTTCGTCTAGACGCTTGGCAAAGCCGCAGAATTTACAACCCATATAACAGACATTAGTAAAATTGATATTCCTGTTGATTACAAAGCTGACGTTATCGCCATGTATCCTTTCTCTTAGCCAATCTGCAACTTGTAAAACAGCTTTTTTTTCTTTACCAGTTGTAAGAAATAATCGTTCAATATCATCTGAGCTCGGACGCCTGTCGCTGAGGGCTTTTTCCAGAATTAAACGAATGTCTTTTGATACACCCATAAAAATTTCGGCCTGATCAGAGAATGTACAAACTGTATGCAGGTCTTTCATGCTGATACCAATTTTTTAGGTTTTTCAGTTGGATGAAACTTATTTGCACTCTTCGAAATATGAGCGCTAATTGTTGGAGATAAAAACTGTTGCGTATTAAATTTTGGATAAACCGTTAACCTTTCACCTAGTTCAAAACCGACGTTTCTCACCATGGTATCGAGTGCATCAATATTTGGCCAAGGATGTTGAGGATTGATAAAGTCTTTTGTCACTGGAGATATTCCACCCCAATCATTAATCCCTGCATTGATGTACTCAATATGCTCTCGCTCAAGATTGGGAGGGGCTTGAATACTGATTGATGGGCTTAAAATAATTCTAGCAAGGGCTATCGTTTGCAACATATCGTTTAATGAAGGCTCGGGGTGCTCCGCCATTGCTATGTTAGGCTTTCTCTGAAAATTTTGAATTATTACTTCCTGAATATGGCCGTATTGATTATTTATTTTTTCTAATAATAGAAGAGCCTCAATACGCTCATCAAAGGTTTCGCCTATACCGATAAGAATTCCTGTAGTAAAGGGAACTTTCGAAGATCCTGCGGCAACTAAAGTCCTTATTCGTTGAATAGGGACCTTATCCGGACACCCATAGTGGGCCTCACCTTTCTTGTTTAATCTCTTGCTAGTCGTCTCAAGCATCATACCCATCGATGCAGAAACATTTTTGAGTTTTTTGAGTTCATATTTACTTAGAGTGCCAGCATTTACATGAGGTAAGAGAGATGTCTTCTCAATAACCATTTTACACATATCATAGAGATAATCAGTCATAGAGTTATAGCCAAGAGCAGCTAGAGCTTTTTTGGGCTTTGCATATCTTTTTTCAGGTTTTTCTCCCAAACTGAACAGCAATTCTTTACAACCGCTATTTTCTCCCTTTCTTGCAGCAATTAATACCTCATCAGGAGACATAATTTTAGCTTCAGGATCATCTGGATGCTTTACAAAAGTACAATAACTGCATGTATCCCTGCACATGTTTGTGAGTGGAACAAAAACCTTTTTTGAGTAGGTAATCACTTTACCCCAATAGTCATCTCTCTTGGTAGCAGCTTTTGCCATTAAAATGTCTAAAGGAAATCTTTTAACCAAATTTCGATAGAAAGATATTTCATTTTCGTGAATTACAAAGTTCTTAATACTCTCGGTATTAAACAACAATCGCGTCATAGCAATTTCCCCCCGTAGCCTCCAATATGACATGAAAAAAAAAGATAGGCAATCTTTGTTTCAAAGAATTGCTTACCTTGAGTTATTCCCTGAGGTAAATTTTATTTGAAGCAATTCAACAAAGTGATATTCTTAAAGGACAAGTTTAATTTAAAAGGGAAGGAGAATAATATGGGGGTACAAGTAGCGAAGTTTATAGATCTAAGAGAAGGTGTTACAGCAAACCAATTTACTATCGGTGATAGAGAAAAAATTGATAGCATATCTGATCTCGACCCAATGTATAAAAGACTAATGGACGAACCGATAGCGTGCGTTATGGCTGTTATGGGTGGAATTGGAAGACCAAACTTGACTCCAATGTGGTTCGATTATGAAGGAGACAAAGTTCTAGTAAATGTGGCCGAGCATAGAAAGAAAACAAAGTGGATAAAAGATAATCCACAAATTTCAATAATGATAGTAAATCCAAAAGAGATGTATCATTGGCTGAGCTTGAAAGTAACTGTCGAGACGGCAACCCACGAAGACGATGAAGGTGGAGAAAAAGTAATCAACCAACTAAATAAAATTGCAAAGAAATATCTTGGTGTGGAAGAATATCCTCTCAGAGATCCTTCCTTTCCAGAGAAAAGAATATTATTTGAATGTAAAGTAGATAATGTTGCAACATTTGGAACATTTGATTGGAATAATTGGTAAAAGTCGGAATAATCGGTGGATCCATAGGAGGACTGACTGCTGCTTGTCTTTTAAGAGACCGCGGTATAGCAGAAGTCGAAGTTTTCGAAAGGTCACATAGTGAGCTTGAACAACGCGGTGCTGGGATAGGTTTTCTAGAGCCAGCATCGCGATACCTAAAAGCTTTCGCGAAAATTGATCTAGATGACATAAGTGTAAAGACACAGAAAATTCGTTATCTTGATAGACAAAATGATATAACTTTCGAAAAAGGCCATACTTATCGATTTAGTTCCTGGACAACGGTATATAAACTTTTGCTTAGAAGTTTTGACTCTAATTCTTACAAACTCGGCCAGGAACTTGTTGATTGGGAAAATGGCTCCAAAGCCGTAACTGCTAAGTTTAAAAATGGAGAGTCTGCAACTTTTGATTTAATGATTTGTGCGGATGGAGTTGGTTCAGATAGTAGAAAAAAACTTCTACCTAATGTACTGAGTAATTATTCTGGTTATGTTGCATGGAGAGGAATAGTCTCCGAAAGTGATCTTGATCAAAAATTAAGAGAAAGACTTTCAGAGGCTATTACCTATTACGTTTTCGCTAATAGTCACATTCTCGTTTATCCGATTCCCTCTCTAGATGGCTCTGTTAAAAAAGGAGAGAGGTTGATAAATTTTGTTTGGTACAGGAACTATGCGGAGGGAAGTGAATTAAGTGATTTACTTACAGGGGAGGATGGCAAATATCGATCTATATCTGTTCCACCAGGATTGTTAAAAGAGCACCATGTGCTTGAAGCAAAAGCCGTAGCGAAAGCTAGAATGCCTAGGGACATAGCTAATTTAGTAGACGCCACCCAAAATCCTTTTATTCAAGTAGTATACGATGTTTCAGTAGATAAAATGGTTTTTCAGAGAATTTGTCTTTTAGGTGATGCCGCATTCGTTGCTAGGCCCCATGCTGCAGCAGGCTCTGCTAAAGCTGCTGAAGATGGTTGGCAATTGGCCAATTTGCTCGAGAAGCAAAAAGATATCGATAAATCGTTAAAAATGTGGGAGTCCATGCAGCTTAGATTAGGGAAAGATTTAATAAAAAGAACAAGGTTGATTGGCGATAGATCACAAGTGTACAACAACTGGAATCCAGAGGAGAAGAGGTTCCTATTCGGTCTTCACAAAGCAGGTGAATAAAATGAGTGATTTTGTAAAGACAATGACCATAAGAGCCTTAGCTTTGGTTAAATCATTTAGTAAATCTCAGAAAAGATTGGCATTAAAAAGTTATTCTGATCAAGATAGAACTATTTGGTTTTATACGCCCACTAACCATGGTGGACTGTCTTTCGCTGATATGAGCTCTACCCAACATAGATTGGTTCTAAGCCTTGTCTCCTCAGGGCTCTCCACTTCAGGCTTTAATACAGTTGCTGCAATTATGGGACTAGACAATATACTGGATAATCTCGAGGATTTTAAAGTAAATTTTAAAAGAGAGCGGGGTAGAGACCCTCTTCTTTATTACATAACTATTTTTGGAGATCCTGGATCTGAGAAGGAATGGGGATGGCGACTGGGAGGCCATCATATTTCTTTGCATTACTCCATAAAAGGGCTAGAAGTCTTATCTTTTACACCGAGTTTTTTTGGAGCTGACCCGGCAGATAGTCCATTATTGGGTCCGCATTTACATAGACCTTTAGCTTCATTGGAAGACCTTGGGCGAGAGTTATTCACTTCCTTATCGGGCACTAATTTGCAATCTGCTCTTATATCTGCAATACCACCAGTAGATTTAACAACGGGTAATAGGTCATTTGTGACTGATGGGGATAAACCTATGGACCTCATCGATTTATGGAGAGGAGAATTCGAGGGAGACATGAAAAAGCTTTTACTAGACCTTCAAAAAAATGCCGAAAAATTATTGACTCTGGATGAAAGCCATATTGAAGCAATAAAATTCTCGCTTGAACCTAAAGGTGTACAATCAGTATATTTGAAAGACAGTCAAAAAGAAATTTTAGAGGCTTTATTGAAAGCTTATTTAGATCGATTACCAGATAATATGGCTGATCAACAACTTAAAAACATAAGAGATGATTTTGACAATTTATTTTTTTGTTGGGCAGGAAAAAAAGAAAAACATCAACCTCACTATTATAGAATTCAAGGACGCCGAATATTTGTTGAGTACGATAACACACAAAGAGGAGCTAACCATATTCACACCGTTTGGAGAGATTTAGAAAATGACTTCGGTGGAGATGTTTTGAAATCACATTACTCTACCTCGTCGCATCATAAACATGGTTAAACCAAAATTGCTAACCTAACGCTGCATCAATTATTTCCATCTGTTCCTTTTCGAATATTGCATAGTTACCCCCGTCTGGAGCGGCCCTTTGGGGCCTAGAAATACAATTGAGATGAATTTTTGTTGTTAATGAACCGTTGCTTTTATTTATGATTTCAGAGGCTAAGTAATATTCGAACATTTCCTTAACATATTTCCAAGGACCCTGGTTTTTTGGCTCTTCTTGACACCATATATACTCTCTAGCAATTTTCTGAGAAAGAATGTCTTTTATTTCGGCATGAGGGAATGGATATAATTGTTCAATCGAAACTATGAGGATTTTCAATTTAAGATTTTTTGATCGAAGTCTTTTTTCTAAGTCATACCTTATCTTTCCTGAGCAAAATACAATCTTACTGTAGATCGTTTTACTATCAGCATTAGCATCGCTTACTAGTATTTTTCTAAAAAAGGTATCTTCTGAAAATTCTTTTAGTGAGGAAACACACTGTTTGTTTCTAAGTAACGATTTCGGTGAGCAAACGATTAATGGCTTCCTATAGGGTGCAGCCAATTGTTTTAGAAGAAGGTGAAAATAGTTCGCTGGCGTGGAACAGTTTACAACAAGCATATTCCCATTTGCACAAAGCGAAAGAAATCGTTCTACTCTACATGAAGAGTGGTCAGGTCCTTGGCCTTCAAGTCCATGGGGAAGAAGTAATACTAGAGAAGTCATTCTTCGCCATCGGTATTCGGAACAAGAGATTACTTGGTCTATGGTCGTTTGAGCACCATTAGCAAAATCTCCAAATTGTGCTTCCCAAATAGTGAGTGAATATGGATCTACCAGACTATAACCGTATTCGAATGAGAGTGTAGAGTACTCGGATAGAGGAGAATTTATAAGGGAAAACCTACCTTGGTCCCTTGAGAGATTTTTTAAAGCAATATATTTCTCTCCATTTTTAATATCATGAATAGCCCAATGCCGCTGCGTGAATGTACCTCGTGTAACATCTTGTCCCGAAAATCTTACGGACATGCCCTTATCTAGTAATACAGCGAGCGCTAATGTTTCGGCAGTAGACCAGTTTATATTATTTTCACTTGCGATTGATTGTGCTCGTTCCATAAGAAATTTTGAAACTTTTGGATTGAGATGAAATTTATCTGGGGATTTAGTAAGGAGTTTTGAGAGTTCCTTTAATTTTGTCTTCTTAATCCCAGTAATAATCCTTTTATTTATATCAAATTCGGTAGCAAAAGATATTTTTTTCCAATCTTTCAATAACCAATTTCCTTTATTTGTATTGTAATTGTGAGACTTGGCAAACGACCTATTTAAATATCTGTTATAAAGTCTAGAAATGATTTTTCTAAATTTTTTTGCATTAAAGTCGTCTTGCAACTTTCCCTGACACTGATCTATCGATGCAACTTTATTATCAATTTTTTTATAAAGTAAAGGATCAGTAAATCTGGGTTCATCCAGTTCGTTATGACCATATTTTCTATAACATACAAGATCAATGAAAATATCAGACTTAAATTTTTTCCGATACATTATTGCTAAAGAAGCACTTTGTATAATTGCGTCGAGATCATCTCCATTTACATGCAAAACCGGAGCCTCTATCATTTTAGCAATATCGGTACAATAATGAGATGATCGTCCTTCCTCTTCGGTAGTAGTAAATCCAATTTTATTATTAACTACCACATGAATGCTGCCATTTACTGAATAGCCGGAAAGCTTACTTAGTTGGAGTAATTCTGACGCTAATCCTTGTCCAGAGAATGCTGCGTCTGTATGCATTTGGATACATAAAATGTTATCCATCTTGTTATTTCGATCAATTTTGGCTCTTGCTTTTCCCATTGTGTAAGCAGAAACGGTTAATAGATGAGAGGGATGTGGTGATATTGAAACACTAATTTTATTTTTATTAAATTCTAGTATGTTTGAGTGACCTAAATGATAAGGAACATCACCAGTTAAATATTTATTTTCAGTAAAAAAGTTTTTTTCCTTAAGCTCAGCAAAAATATGTGCATTAGGCTTTCTTGCAACATTTGAAATTATATTCAACCGACCCCTGTGCATACCTCCAATAATTATTTTCTTGAAGTTTTTATTTGATGCTTTCCTCAACAGCATCTGTATTAATGGCACAATAGTTTCCGCTCCCTCACACCCAAACTTTTTTTTGGTGGGGTATTTTACTCGTAAAAATTTTTCAAACTCATTAGCCTTAATTAAATTTAAAAATGCGTACTTTTTATCCCTTAAATCAGAGGGTTCATCTCTTATACGTTCATAAGTGGTATAAAGCCAGTCCCTTATTTCTGTGTTATTGATATGATGAAACTCAGGTCCTATAGAGCCAGAATATAAATATTTAAATTTCTTAATAGTTTTTTCGACTTCACATTTTTGAGCATTATCCCTCTCTTTTTGAATTTCAATTTCATTTAAAACCTCGGATAATACCTTTTTGATTTCTATGTGGTCTGAAATATTTTTTCTATCTAATGGATCGGTTTTTGCGCTTAAGTGGCCATACTGCCTATACTTAGTTTTTATTGTGTCCAAAATACTTTGAGCTTTTGTATCTGAGTACCCAAACTTCTTGTTTATCTTATTACTATGCTGGGTTTCTTCAAAGTATATAGCCCAGTCAACTGGTACGCTATTTGGGTCTTTCAAATAGCGTCTGTAGTATTCTAATATTGGTTTAAAATCTCCCCCTGAAGGCAAAGGCACCATAACTCCTCTAAAAATCATTAAATTTATAGGCTAATTCAAATTGAATCCATTGAAAACTAATTTTATGATTAGGATTAATCAGTAAAGATCCTTATGGTATTGAGTAATAATATCTTTATCTTCCTTGATCTCGCATTCAATACCTGTCTGATCTTCTATCATTTCAAAAAGGGTTGGTATTGGGCGTTTTCCAGGCCACTTTCCCGGATCCCATAAGCCTCCTCTTAACATTGATTTTCCACAGTGTAAGTGGGCTTGTGTAACTTTCACTTGTAGAACTGTTTGTGGAACATTGGTTTTTAATCTATGTCTTTCTCTCGTATCGATATCTTCACTTATTACAGCTTCGCCTTGCACCCTCAATGTCTCGTTTACACTGGGAATTAAAAACAGAAGAGCAATGAAATTATTTTTCACAATATTTAATAATCCATCTATGCGGTTGTTACCTGGCCTATCTGGAATTTCCAATAGGTCATCACTTATTACCTTTACAAAACCATAGGGGTCTCCTTTTGGTGACAAGTCAATGCTTTGATTATTTTGTGTTCCAATAATAACGAAGGATGAGTTTTCGATAAAACTTACACAGTGTTTATCTAGTTTTTCTAAGATTTTTGCTGCAGCTTTTTCTTTAGCAGGGCCGTAAATCTCTCTCAATCTTTTCTCATCCATTGCTTTCACCATTTTTAATTTAATTTTTATAGCATCACTGTCTCACTAGACTTTAAATCGGCAACAAACTAATAGTGCGAAATTACTCACATAGTTTGCTGATCACTCAGCAGCCTGTTCAGTCGTGATAAAACCCCCTGACTGTTTATCCCAGTATTGTCTATATAAGCCATTAATCTTCAGAAGTTGTCTATGTGTACCTTCTTCAACTATCTGTCCATCCGAAAGAACAATTATTCTATCCATTTTCGCCAAAGTAGATAAGCGGTGTGCAATAGCTAAAACAGTTTTATTCTCCATGACTAATTCAAGCGCATTTTGTATTGAGTTCTCAACTTCGCTATCCAAGGCACTAGTAGCCTCATCTAAAACAAGAACAGGTGAGTCTTTTAATATTGCTCGAGCAAGAGCAATTCTTTGTCTTTGGCCTCCAGATAGTTTTACACCTTGTTCGCCTAAATGTGCGTCATAACCTTTTCTCCCCCTATGATCCTCTAAATCTTGAATGAACTCATGCGCCTCTGCTTGCCTACTGGATCGAATTAGATCTTTTTCTGTTGCACTGGGATTTCCGTAAATGATGTTGTCGCGTGCAGACCTATTAAAAAGGGCAGTTTCCTGAGTCACCATTGCTATTTGCTTTCTCAAACTTGATTGCGTTATATCGTTTATATTGATGGAATCAATCAATATGGCTCCCTTTTGCGGTTCATAGAGCCTTAGTAAGAGTGATACTAAAGTAGATTTACCGGCTCCAGAAGCTCCCACAAGTCCAATTTTTTCTCCTGCTTGGATGGACAAAGAAATATTTTTCACGGCAGCTAAATTCTGGCCATAGGTAAAGCTAACATTTTTAAAATCTATGGATCCTTTTGATACCAAAAGGTCTGGTGCATTATCTTTATCACCTAATTTATATGATGTAGACAAAGTTTTTACTCCGTCTTCAACTTCTCCCAGGTTTGCGTATAAAGTCATAAGAGTAAAACTTACCCATCCAGTCATCTGTGATAGTCTTAATGATATTGCTCCTGCAGCAGCAATATCGCCTGCTGAAACATTGCCTATACTCCAATAATAAAGGCTCCCACCAACTAACATTACAGGTAAGACTCCTGAGAGACCATTTAAACAGAACCTGAACCAGGCGGCAATCACACCATAATGAATAGAAAAGTTTCTAAAATTATCCATTGCATCAATAGCTGCATCGTCTTCTTTCTTGTCATGAGCAAATAACTTTACCGTTTTTATATTGGTAATCGTATCGACAATTTGCCCAGTTACCAATGCTCTTGCACCAGCTTTCTCACGTGATCTTTTTCTAATCTTAGGCATGAAATATCGAATGAGAAATATATATCCAAACAACCAAGCGAATAGAGCTATTGAAAGTGTTGTATTAACAGTTGTAAGCATAAGAGCCGCCCCTATTACCGAAGCCAAAGCTAACAGTATAGTATGAATGATTTCTATCACTACGTCTGTTGCCGCTCGAGCAGTTTGCATTTCTTTTTGTGCAATCCTTCCAGCGAAGTCATTTTCAAAAAAGGTAACGGATTGACCGAGTGTCCATCGATGAAGTCTTGATAAAATTAAATTAAAGATGTTTGGTGACACAATGACGGTTTGCGTGTATGAAAAAGCTCCGAATATTATTGGTCTAATTACTAAAAAAAATAGCAAGCCTGTTGCTAAAAGTAAGATCTGGCTACTTATTGGGTTGTCGGATGAAGAGGCTAGCGCTGCATCTATAAGGAGTCCCAATAGGACCACAGCAGATACCTCAATAAAACCAGTCAAAATAGAAACTATACCGGATAAAAATAATACGGGAAAACTTCCTCTTAGCGCCCAGTGGAAAAAACTTATAGTATTAGAAGGAGGAGGTCCCTCAGCTTTTTGTTTATGATTGATCCAGTTCGCAGGCTTCATATCCTGAGCCCTAATATCTTTGAATTTTTACTAAAATGAGAGCGTTTCATAAATTATCTCTTTTACTAAGACTTATCAGGGCATTTGATATATCTTCATCCTCTATATTATTGGCTCCCCTTGAGAGACGCAGTTTATGAGCGTTTTCCAAAACCTGTCCATAAGTATAGCCGAGAGGGGGTTCAAATTTATAGCTTGCTAGTTCAATCAATAAACCTAGCGGGTCTCGGAAATATATTGAGTCCATAAACCCTCTATCCTTAATGCCAGAACTACCAATACCCCTTTCCTTCAATTTTTTCTCTGCAACCCTTATGGTGCTTTGACTGACCCAGAATGCTAAATGGTGTACAGACCCTACGGAGGTGTCTAATGGTTCTACTTTTCCTGCTCGCGACTCGTTAGTAAAAACGGTCATTGTACGCCCGTCACCACAATCAAAATATAAGTGGTTTTCAGTTTCATCATCTAGGTTTGGCTGCTCAAAAATAAGCTTCATCCCCAAAATGTCTTGCCAAAAACCAACAGAAGTTTTTCTATCAGCGCCATTCAGAGTAATGTGGTGGATTCCTTGGGATTGTAATAATGCTTGCATTGCCTGTTCCTACTTGAAAAGTAATTTAATTTGGCTAAAAATCAAGTTTTGCTTGGAGATAGACTATCTGACTACTAACATGTAACTGTAGAATGTCACGTTGTATTTTGTTTAAACATCGAGGGTGCTATTATAAATGAAACATCAGGGAGGTTGCCACTGCAAACAATTTAGTTTTAAAACTGATGTTGACCCTATGTTAGTCGTTCAGTGTAACTGCAAGAGTTGTAGACGGCTTACAGGCTCAGTAAACATTGGATGTCTTTATGCAGATACAGAAATCGATTTCGAAGGTGAGACAAATGTCTATGAATTTGCCGGCGGCAGTGGATTTATCAACAAAGCCTATTTTTGCTCAAAATGCAACGTACGCGTTTATAATAAACCAGCTCCTGAAGTAATGGAAGGCATGGTAAGCATTCCTTTAGGGTGCTTTAATAATACAAGTGAATTAGCACCAAAAGTCGAAATTTGGAGTGAGGAAAAGCTTACTTTTTTATCAAAATATGAATGCATTTTAGAATCCTTTGAGGGTAACGGAATACCTGAGAGGCTGAATGCTCTTCTTTCAAGTCTGGAAAGTCGCTAGGAATTTTCATTTTTAAAAAGATCTAACCTTAAGAACTCTCTGCATCGGTCGAGTCAAAAATTTTCAATCCATTTTTCCATATTTCTATTTTTTCAATATCTCCAAGAATTGTATAATATGTCCAAGTGCCATTTTTCTTACCGCGTTTATATTGACCTTTTTTATAGAGCCAACCGTCATATGGATCTATATAGATCCATGGCCCGTCCAACTTACCATCCTTATAAGTTGCTTTTATGTATAGCTGACCACCACTACCATACTGCTCTCTTAAGCCATTTAATTTTCCAAGAGTAAAAAACTCAATCTCTTTTGTTTTTCCATTCTCATGAAAATACTCCCAAAGATTATCCTTCTTTCCATTTTTAATCGTTCCAGATTCTTTGAGATGACCATTTGGCCAATAAACCTCAATTTGTCCATTGAAGGGGGTATTGGTGAATTTCTCGAAAAATTGGTTTTTTCTCTCGACTAAATTCTCCCACGTTTTTGGCTCAGAAAGGGATATGTTTGTGGGTAAAATCATTAACATACCCAAAAAAACTGCAGTAGGTGCGATTAGTTTAATATCTATTTTTCTGTTGGTTTGAGGCATCCTTCGTCCATTCAAAGCCCTTACATTTTTCCATTAAATCACTGCTGTTACCAAAGATAGTGTGCTCGCGTACATTATCAATTGAAATTAAGTCTAACATCTACCTAATAAAATTAGGGTAAATTTTTCAGTCTTGCTATTGTCTTTTTCCATTATTCCTAAGATAATCTTGTCATGTCAGATGTTTTCACTAGTGTAGTTTTGGTTACCTTTCCCTCGGAGGTCCAGTATGACAATTGGTTAATGAAATTTAGAACTTTTTACAACAAGAAAGCCATGGAGTTTCTTCGTGACAATGGACAAATTTCACAACGTGCGTCTAGGGTCCAGGGTGATGATGTAATTAGAATAACAATCATATGGACGTACAGAGATTATGATGCTTATGAAAAATGCCAAAAATTTCACGGTCGATGGGGAAAAGTAGGGGGTCAGTTTATTGCAAAAGCTTCTGGGTATAGGGGGTACGAAGTTTGGAGTGATTTAGACGTTACGTCTCCAGAATAATTGGAAGGCTTTCAAGCGATCTCATTGCATTATTTGGTTTCCATGTAGCTTTACCGGCAGGTTTTATCACTTGTACCAGTTCGGTTAAGGAGCTGGCAAGGGCTGTTATCTCAGCTCTTGCCAAGGTTTGACCCACACAATTGTGAACACCTACACCAAGAGCCAAGTGGCCTATAGTTCTTCGGGTAACATCGTATTTATATGAGTTTTCCCACACTTCAGGATCAGTATTCGCTGATCCTAATACGCAAAGTATTTTTGTTCCCTCTTCAATAACTACACCAGATACTTCGGTGTCTGTAGCAGATGTACGGCAAAAAGCCTTAACAGGGCTTGTTAATCGTAAGGATTCTTCTACTGCATTACCTACTAGTGATTTATCTTTTTTTACCAATTGAAACTGCTCCGGATTTTCCGCTAAGCACCATAATAAATTTCCTATTGCACTCACAGTGGTGTCAATGCCAGCTGATAATAATGATCTCACTAACATTCCCGCTAACTGGTCCTCTTCTGAGTTTTCTGCTGTACTACGATAAATCTCTTTTGCAAGACCATCTGCTTCAATATTTTCTTCTAGGCATTGCTTATTTATTTTTTCAAGGACGGAAAGTCCTTTAGACATTGCATCTTTACGAAACTCGTTATCAGGGCCAAGAGCATTGAAAACCATAGCCCCATACCCCAACAAGGTTTCCTTATCGATTTTTTTTAAGCCTACGGCTTCTGGAAATACCATAGTTGGAAATATTTCTGCTAAATCAGAAATGCCATCTATCTCTTTTTTTTGTAATAGTTCACGTATCAATTTGTCAGCACAATCTTTAAAAAAATCTTTAAGTTGAGATATTTTATTTGGTGATAGCGCTCGAGTAAGAAAACGCCTATTTTTTGTGTGCTCAGGGGGGTCAACTTCTAATACCAGAGATGGTGGTCTCCATGGCTTCTCCAGTTTGAAATCTTGAATTCCTACTCCTCTTGAAGAAACAAACCTTTTGTGGTCCGAGAAGACTTCCTTTGTTTCCTTATACCGCCCACATGCTAGCATTTTATATTTATTAAGGTAAACAAACGGCCCTCTTTCACGTAGCGCGCTAAAAAATGTTTCTGGATTTAATAAGACCTCCTTTGAATACGGATCAATATCCCATGCCGTAACGTTTTGAGGAACCGAGATTGCCTTATGCCCTTGAAAGAGGTTCATGCAAAAATTATCAGCCTATACAAAGACTAAATCAACTTTTTTTTATCTTATTATTCTTTTGGACGCTTGAAGACATATTCGGTTAAAGCTCTCCCTCCACCAACGCGACTAGCACTAACTAATTCCCAACCTTGGTCGCCGTATTTATTCAAGGAGGGCGCATAATTTCCTTGTCGCAATTGATCGGCATATAATTCATCGTCTTTTGCCAGATCCTGTAAGCTTTTTAAGCTTCTTACGTTCTCAACCAATACTAAGTATTCCCATTTTCCCATTTATAAGCTCCATCTAATCATATATTAGTAACGACCTAATTACCCCACTTTGTAGAGTGATTAAAACATATGATTAACGGTTTAAGCCTAGTGGAAGTTTTCCTGAACACTTTTTGACATTAGCATAGTGAGTACTACCCCCTGCATTATAAAAAATAGAGGGGAAATAATATAAAAAATAAATAGATAAAAATAATCTTGTTTTATTTGCATTGGATTAAGGAGCTCGCTTAAAAATCCCAGAAAAACAAAGAGTAAGACCAACGGTAAATAGGTCAATCTACCCAAATTTTTTAGCTTTATAAGAAAAAATGCGTTTAACATATATATAATAGAAAAAAAGAAAAATAGTAAATTTCCAACATCAGTATAGTACTGTCTGCTTACGCTCGTATCCATTACAGTAGAATTATAGCCACCCCAAAAAACTATTAGCAGGAAGAGGAACGATTTCACAAACACCACTTTTTTAAAATCATTTTTCATTGGTTTGTTTTAGGTTGAAATTTGGCAATGTGCAGATCGAGAAAATTTCCAATCAGCAAATTTATTATAAAGCAAACTAAGGATGGATCGCACCCCCGGGATAGCACATATTAACGCTAACAAACGCCACCTTGGAAGTCTTTTCCAAATAGCTATGAACGCATCAATTCCAATATAGATAGTTCCTGCTTGATCAGATACGTGTAATCTTCTTAGTGCATCACTTTGAGAAACATTGATCTTCTTTAGATGCTGAGGCTCATTTGCGATGTCGCGCCAAACAAAAGTCTTTGGAGGGCTGATCTTCATATAGTGAGCAATTTCCCTGCTACAAAGCCCACATTTTCCATCGTAAAATACTGTTATCATTGATTTCTCCTCAAGATGGAAATAGAGTAAGATGTACGAACGTCAATAGATCCTTTATCATTTATTCTTGCAAAGCAAACCTAACGATATCCTTTCATTCAACTAGTAGAAAATCTACTCCGCCCAAATGAATATTATTGTTTATCAAAAATCCTCTGCTCGCCGCTCTATTTTCTAAATCTAACCTATTTGAAGTATGAATTTGAAAGCCTGATAAATACTCAGATTGTGACTGAGTATTCATAACAAAGTTTATACTTGATCCTGATAAATCAATCGAAGTACCATCTTCTGATCTTTTCCTACCTAGCGCTCTTTCCCAATTAGATAATAAATTATTTGGATTTGGAGTGCAGATGTTAACGCCAGAAAGGTGACTTACCATCGATTTATTTATATCTTTCTCCCAGTCTGTTCCTGCCCAGAGCCAAGAAGATGCAGGCTTCATATTATCTATCGACAAAATAGCACCACCAACTTGTTTTGGATGAAGATGAAGCGATTGACCATGACTATCGTCAAACTTACGATTTTCGTACCACACAATTTCCATTCCAACATTTTCTAGCCTTTTTCGTTCTTTCTCGAGATCGACTGAGTCAACAATGACCATATAGCCTCCGTCACCACCTCTTTTTTTAAGAAAACGCTCTGCTGATGTATTTTCTTTAACAGGTGTTACTAGCTCTAAAAAGGTGTCGCCCAAAGGGATAAGAACATTTTGTAAGCCAAAAACAATTAGCTCTGGATCACTGAACGTTCTTTTCAGCTCGAAAAGATCACAAATACTATCTGCTAGAAGGTCCATTTCACTTGTAGCAATAACCAATTGCCTTAAACGCATACTAAAACTCCTAAGAAATTTTTATTAAAAAAATAGAGTACCAAAAAAAAGTTCGGCTATAAAGTGACTTAAAAAAATCGATGAGCCTTTACTACTTTGTGTTTATGGATAATATTACTGTAACCAGCGAGACTTAATAAATGAAAACAAATTTTGGCAAGGGATTGCTAGCTTTTTCTGAAGGTAAATATGAGCAAGCCTTCACCTTTTTTGAAAAGTCCTATAGAGAAAATATACCAACTGATAAGCATTTTTCTTTATACAATATGGGGTTAAGCTTAATTTTCTTGGAAGATCTGGTGCCTGCTCAAGATTATTTTTTGAAAACATTAAAATATCTGCCCAATCACTCTGATAGCCTTCATTGGATTGCATATATTAATTTTAAGAAGGGACAATTATCAACTGCTAAAGATCATTATTTAAGTTCATTGAAATCGAGTCCGCGGTCTCAAACAAGTATAAATGGCTGCATACATTTTTTTATTGAACAAGGGTTAAACGGAGAAGAAATAAATGTCTTTTTGAATAAAAATGGTGTGCAACTTAAAGAAAATGAAAATTTTAATTTGAAGCTTGCGGACTCGGTGAATGTATCGATTGAATCTAATATTAGCTTCTCTTTGATAGGAATAGATCCTCGATCTACGATGCAGAAATCCATCAATAATTATGGTTGCTATGAGCCTTTAATGGTAAAAAAAATTTTAAAAAATGTTCAAGAAACGGATATTGTATATGATATCGGAGCACATATAGGTTATTACAGCAGTATTTTTAATAAGGTGATTAAGAGTAAAGAAGTTGTATCACTCGAACCTGATTTTTATTCGAGTAATCTTATTAAAAGAAATACAAACGAAAGAGGTATTGTAGTTAATAAGTTCATCGGAAGTAAGTCAGGATACAATACGACTACTTTAAATGATCTATCATCTATGCTAAATTTGGAGCCTTCCGTAATAAAGATGGATATTGAAGGTTTTGAAGTAGAAGCATTTGAAGGAGGGTGGGAAATAATAAGAAATCTTAGACCGCAAATTTTTTTGGAAATTCACCCAAAGTTTATTAACAAAAGGAATCCAACGGCATTTAATAAACTAATAGATGAACTTTTTAAACTTTACAACATGGAGTACGCTAGAAACCATTGGGGTCAGATTAAGGGTGAAGAAACTTTCCATAATGAATGGAGAAAGGCCACTCCTGATATTATATTCAAAATCGCAAATGAGATAATATATAATGATCAAAAACCTAACGCGTTTGCCATACATTGTTATTAGAGTAATTTTTATTAAAAAATAAAGACAGGGTTGAGTGATTAAATGAAAGTAAAAGATATTAAACAGATAGGCTTTCTAGATTGGTGGATACTTATTCCCCTTAGCTTAGTAATGTATTTAATTTTTCATTTATTTGCTTATTTCTTTTTGAATGTTCTTAATCATAAGCTCACTGTGAGAAGCAAAGGTGCAGTTCAATTTATTGGCTATACCGTTGTTACTATTCTGATGTTAATTTCCCTTCTTTCATTTTTCTAATTTCAAAATCGAAGACCATAAGGGTCAGCTAACAACTAAGTGAACAAATTAGTTTTCTTTGCTATATGAAATTTTCAAAGGTTTAGCAAATAAGCCTTACGGTTTATAAAGAATGAGCAGCAATCTTTGTGCTTTCCTCCCTAACTTCGCCGCAGGGGGACGCAGCTTTTTTAGAGAAAGATTTGGGCAAAAAGCATCAAAACGAAGAAACTTCAACCTGCATCTCTTTTATTTCTCGAAATCGAATTCGGTTAGCAATTTTTGGTCTTTTTAATAAGTTTATTTCTTTAAATGATGACATTAGCTGTAAAAAGGCCACTTTCGCTTCTAGACGCGCCAGATTAATACCAGCACATATATGGATACCTAGTCCAAAAGATAAATGTCTGTTTGGTGATCTTGAAATATCAAAGTTTTCAGGCTCACAAAATTGTAAGGGATCTCTGTTAGCTCCGGCAATAATCATATGCACTGGAGTTCCCTTTTGAATTGTTACATCTCCTAGCATCGTTGTCTCCAAACAACACCTATTATTAATTTGAATTGGTGGTTGAAACCTGAGGATTTCATCGATAGCTGTATCTATTCTTTCGGGCTCCTTTTGTAATAATCTATATTGATCTCTGTGGTTAATAAGTTCATTAAGCCCATGCGACAACATATTTGTTGAAGTTTCATGGCCTGCATTCAACATAAAAATGCATTGATGAAGTAGCTCTGTCTCAGATAATTCCAGGCCCTCAGCTTCAATCAAAAGAGAAAGAATTTCATTAGATTTATAAGTATCTTTGTTAGTTTTTCTAAAATTGATCTGATCTTTTAGGTATTGCTTGAAGTTCACAACAGCAGCCGAACCCTCATCTAACTGTTTGGGTGTAAGTTTAGGTTCTAACGCTCCGAGAATTTTATGTGCCCAATCTCTAATTAAATAACGATCCTCGCTTGGTATACCAAGAACACTGCAAACCACATCCACTGGAAGTCGGAAAGAAAAATCTGAAACAAAATCAAAAGTTTTTTTCTCTTGCATCATGACTAAATAACTATCCACTAACTTGGCGATATCTTTCTCTAATCCATGAATAGCCTTAGGTGTAAAAGCCTGCTGAAAGATTTTTCTTATTCGTGTATGATCTGGTGGATCAACAAAAACAACGGAAGTTGTATGGTGCTCAAAAAGAGGTGATGAACCAAATTTTGTGCCAAATTCTGTTTTCTTATCAGAGCTCCAAATTTTATAATTTCTATAAACACTAATTATATCTTTATATGTAGTTAATACATATGAGCCATCGGAGTTTTTATGAATAGGTGATTTTTTTCTGAGTAAATTATAATAGGCATATACATTTTCAATAAAGTCCTTTGGAGGATTATATAGGTCAAAAGATTCGGTGTTCATAAACCAAAGTTTATAAGATGATTTCAGTTAATTGTAGTAATAATCCAATTTCCATTTTGATAGGACTCAGTTTGGACTACAGTACCATCCACTCCAAATTTTTCCCATAAGCCGTCTTTATTCCCTTCAATATAAAATTGTTTCTCTTTAATATTTGCATTTAAAAAGTAATACACCCAAGTACCATCCTTTTCGCCTTTTGCAAACTGACCTTCAGATTTTTTAATTCCATTCATATAATATTCAACCCAGTTTCCTACTTTTTTACCAACAGACATATCTCCAATGGTTTTTAGTTGACCATTGGGGTGATAAGACTCAATGTGCCCAGAAAATGGGATATTTGAAAATTTTCTGTAATATGTTTCGTCTCTTTTGACAACCTCACTCATCTGAATTGAATCTGTTTTCTCAGAAGGTTTTTTGACGCTCTGTATACTTTTTTTGTCTAAACTTTCATCACTTTCATCTGGTTTGTCTTCTATATATGTGTCTAATCGACCGAAAACCCAATCGACAAAGCTGTTGGTGAGTGTTTGAAGAAAAAAGCTAGGTTCGGCCGCACAAATTCTGGGGTTAAAAAAACAAAAAAAGACTATAAAACACACTAGGCTATATTTTTTCATTTCAAGATAATGGGAGAAACATTATTAAATTGCAATCAATACTATGTTAGTTAGATGCTTCGCTTAGAGAATTATATTCTGTTTATAGCGCTAATTACAGCCTTGATCGGGGCGAGAGTAATGGAAGTGTCTATGCCTACACCGAACACACTTTTTCCATTCTCATCCGGAACTTTAATTTCTATGTAAGCTGCTGCTTCAGCAGAAGACCCTGAGCTTCTTGTATTTTGGCCAAAATCATTAAGCATAAAAGTTAGTTTGAAAGTATCTCTCATCGCATTTACAAAAGCGCTTATTGGACCGTTACCTGTGGAAGAAATCTTTATTTTATCCCCGTTGTGATCTATGGTCGCTTCAACAAATTCAGTGTTATCGTCTTTGGAAATTTTCTTGCTTTTAAATTTCAGTAGAGAAAACTTACCTTTTTTTAAAAATTCTTGTTCAAAGATACCCCAAATCATATCTGAAGTTATTTCTTTGCCTGTTTTGTCAGCTATACTCTGAACTGCCTCACTAAATTGAATTTGAGCTCCTCTCGGTATATTGATGTTGTGTTCTTGCTCTAATAACCAAGCAGAGCCAGCTTTTCCTGACTGAGAATTCACTCTAATAATTGCCTCATATGTTCTGCCAATATCGCTTGGATCAATAGGTAAATACGGAACTTCCCAATAAGGGTCATTAGATTTTGCAATTGCTTCCATCCCCTTTCTAATAGCGTCCTGATGGCTTCCCGAAAATGCAGTATGGACTAAAAGGCCTGCATAGGGATGACGTTGGTGTACAGGTAGTTGGTTGCAAAACTCCGTAGTTTCAATAAGTTTGTTGATATCAGAAAAATCCAGCTCTGGATCAATACCTTGGGTAAACATGTTTAGTCCCAAAGTTACTATATCTACATTGCCTGTTCGCTCACCATTTCCAAACAAGGTTCCTTCAACTCTATCGGCTCCTGCCATCAAGCCTAGCTCAGTTGCAGCAACTCCCGTTCCTCTATCGTTATGAGGATGTAAAGATAATATGACTCTATCTCTATCAGTGAAATTATTGCTCATCCATTCAATCTGGTCTGCATAAATGTTAGGAGTAGACATCTCTACAGTTGCCGGCAAATTAATAATTACTTTGTTTTGTTTTGATGCCTTCCAGCAATCTAATACAGTTTCACAAACATCTAGTGCATAATCTAGTTCAGTTCCCGTGAAACTTTCTGGAGAATATTGAAGGGTCAGCGAAGTATCAGGCAGATACTTCAATCTCTCCAACACCATTGCCGCTCCATCTTCTGCAATTTTCTTAACTCCCTCTTTACCTTGTTTGAAAACAACCTTACGCTGCAAAGTCGATACTGAGTTATAAAGATGTAAAATTGCCGACTTGCACCCCATTAACGCTTCAAAGGTCTTATCAATTAGGTGTTCTCTAGCTTGTGTGAGCACCTGTACTGTCACATCATCTGGTATAAGTTTATTATCTACCAGGTATCGACAAAATTGAAAGTCAGTGTCAGAAGCAGATGGGAAACCGATCTCAATCTCCTTAAAGCCCATAGAGACTAATGTTTTGAACATCCTAAGCTTGCGGGTTGTATCCATTGGTTCTACCAAGGCTTGATTCCCATCTCTTAGGTCAACACTACACCAAATCGGAGGTTTATTGATAACTCTACTTGGCCAAGTTCTTTTATCCAAAGATACTTGGTCTGATGGTTTATATTTTGTGTGCTTATCCTTATCGTTCATAACTTAAAGTTACAGCAAAAAAGAATGCAATACAGCATTTTTCAACTCATTATAGAATAAAATTAAGTTCTTCTATTTTCACTTTTCAAAAAAATTGGATATTGGGAACCGTAATAAGGCTATAATTATAAAAAACAAACCTACCAGAAATCCTTCGACTGCCATAATATTAGAAATCTCTTCAGTTGTGAGGAAATCTGACATTAAATAAATGTTTAAGGAACCGAGTGCGCCACAGCCAATAGCAATTGTAAGCAAACTGAAAGTTGAGGAACGAAGCTCTGGAGTGGAATTAATGTAGACTATTGTACTTTGTAATGCTGAATAACAAGCCGTAGCAATTCCAAAAATAAATATGGACAAAAGATACATGAAAATCGAGTTACTTGACGCAGATAGAGATATACACAGCAAAATAATTGCAAGGAAGGATATAAAGCTAATCAACTTTTTATTGATCGCAATAACTGTTATAGCGGTTCCTCCCAATAGAGCTCCAATCCCTTCCAAGGATGTGAACATGCCTATATATAGCTCGTTTGGGTTAAATTTTTCAATAAGCAAGAGACTTATTAATGCGATAAATGGGAGGGCAAAAATATTGAAAACGAAAGTTAGAGATATTACCGATAACAAATTAACATCATCTCTTGTCTGTCCGATAACTTTTAGAAGAGACTGAGTATAGCTATTTGTACTAGTTGTTAAAGCATCTCCTTTTTGGGTAGAGACTAAAAAAACCGATAGGGCATAGAGAAGAAACAGGAAAAAAACACCTGCATTCAAATCAAAATAAGTCAAAAAAATACCACCAAATAAAGGTCCCAATATTCTTGTCGCGTGACTAGATAAAACATCTAAAGAAACCCCGGCTGAAATTAAATCTTCGGGAAGGGCATCAGCAAGCATAGGCCTTCGAAATGAAAAATCGATGCTCCATAGGGCACCACTCACTGTCGATAATAGCCCCAATAAAAAAACATTTATGTTTAAGCCTGTTTGTGAGTAGACAAAAACTAACAATGAGCATAAAGAACAGATTAAACTTGCACATAAAACAACTTTTTTTCTGACTACAAATGCACCAGCCAAGCTAAAAGTTACCCCGGTTGCTGCAACTCCTAGCAACCTTAGCATTATTAAAAGTGCTGCCATTGAAGCGTTCCCGGTGAGTTTCCACGCAATCACTGAAAACAAAAATACTTCGAACCATCGGGCAACGCTTGTAAAGAAACCTGCGAAAAACAAAATTGTAAAGGCCTTAGTTTGCCAAATCTTAAATAGAATACCGATATTCATTGAACAAAAAGAGATTAGCCTTCAAAAAGCAAATCTTCGCTCTCTGTGTTTGAACCTAAGTTGAGTTCATAATTTATTGGGCTGGTAGAGCTTATAACTTTTCCGCGTCTAACAACAAAGAGCCTGGCTGGCTTAAGTCTTATGGCTTCTATGGCGTTTTTACATTGCAAAACTACCAAATCTCCATTTGATCCATTATTTATACCATAATTATCTAAATGAAGAATCGAGGCTGCATTATCCGTCACTGCATTAAAGCATGATTTCATCTCATCAACGCCAGTCATATGACAGCAGTGTAAGGCCATGTGTGCTACTTCTAGCATATCATGGGAGCCTAGTGGATACCATGGATCCATAACGCAATCATGTCCAAATGCGACTTTAAGACCTGCATTGAGTTGTTCTGGTATTCTAGTTAATCCTCTTCTCTTAGGGTAATTATCTTGCCTTCCTTGTATTGTTATATTAATAAGGGGATTAGCTATAATATTTAAATCAGCCTCGACGAGCAGCGAGATAAGTTTTGTGAAATAGTAATTATCTATTGAATGCATGGAGGTTAGGTGAGAACCTGCCACACGTCCCTGTAGACCAAGTCTAGTGGTCTCAAATGCAAGTTTCTCAACATGCCTTGACATTGGGTCATCTGTTTCATCGCAATGTAGGTCTGTAAGAAGTCCACGCTTTTCGGCAATCTCACATAGTATACGAATGGACTCATTACCCTCTTCCATGGATCTTTCAAAATGAGGGATGCCACCAACGACATCAACTCCCATGTCCAGCGCTGCATTCAGATTGTCCAAACAATTGGCTCTGAGTAATCCGTCTTGTGGAAAAGCGACCAATTGTATGTCAATAAAATCTTTCATTTTTTCTCTGACATCTAGAAGTGCTTCAACGCCCACTAGGTTTTGTCCAGAGACATCGACATGACTTCGAATTGCCAAGGTTCCCCTAGCTATTGCCCACTTGCAGAACTTCAAGGCTCGTTCCTTAATAGCATCAGCAGTGAGATTTGGTTTCAATTCTCCCCACAATTTAATGCCTTCAAGTAAGGTGCCACTTTTATTCACGCGGGGAAGGCCATAGCTTAGTGTTGCATCCATGTGAAAGTGACTGTCAACAAATGGGGGAGTAACAAAGTGAAAATCGGCGTCTATTATGGGAAGATTATCTGCTTTAATTTTTGATGCTATGTCTTTAATAACCCCTCCCTTAATTAAAATGTCTTGAGGGTCTTTGTTGTTTGACAATAAGCAGTTTTTTACTAATAGATCTGTCATGTAATTCCTCCCGTTTTTAATGTCTTTCACCACGTCGGAATGGGACCAAGAGTGCCTTTGGATACCTTGTTCTTTTGGCTGCAATTACCATTGCAACAATACTCAACAAAAAGGGAAGCATTAGAAAAAATTGATAAGGAATAACTGCCCCGGCCAATTGTTGAGCTCTAACTTGATAAGCATCAAGTCCGGCAAAAAGAAGTGCCCCCAAAAGAGCTCGTTCAGGTTTCCAAGATGCAAATATTACTAAAGCAATAGCGATCCATCCTCTTCCATTTATCATTCCAAAATAAAAAGCATCAAATGCAGACAATGTTAAGTAAGCACCACCAACTGCCATCAAAGCGCTGCCTAGTACTACGGCAATCGTTCTCACTAAAAACACATCAATTCCCTGAGCTTCAAGTGCCATAGGATTTTCCCCAGCCATTTTTATTGACAGGCCTAGCGGTGTGGAGTTCATTAACCAAAAGGCAAAAATTACTGCTAAAATTGCTAAATAAGTAAATGGTGTATGTTGAAAAAATGCCGGACCTAAAAATGGTAGTTCTGACAAAAAAGGAATATCAATGGGTTGAAATGGTTTGATTTTCGGCGGCGTGGTAGACGAAGGTAAAATGAGCTTAAAGCAAAAAAATCCTAGTGAAGATGCCAACATTGTTATTCCAATACCTGTAACATGCTGGGAAGCACCCAAATAGACAGTAAATATAGCATGGAGGAGGCCGAAAATACCTCCAATAGCAAGAGCAGCTAATATTCCGGTATATAGGTCTGCTCCTAGAAACACTGTCATCCATCCAACCATTGCTCCTATTGACATAATTCCCTCTATGCCCAGATTCAGAACTCCTGCACGTTCACATAATACCTCGCCAATTGTAGCTAATATCAAAGGGCAGGCGATTCTTATGGTTGCCGCCCAAAAGCCGGCAGTAAAAATAATCTCAATAAATTCAATCATTCTTTTTTGCCCCGAAAAATAATATTTTGTAGTGCACAAATACAAGACTTAATAGTATGCACAGCACAGTTAATGCAACTATGACGTCTGCCAAATAAGTAGGTACGTTCATCGCTCTACTCATTGCGTCCGCTCCGACATAAATTGAAGCTAAAAAGACACCAGAAAATATCACCCCGATTGGATTGAGATTTGCGAGCATTGCAACAGCTATCCCCGCGTACCCAAAGCCAGGGGATAGATCTAAAGTAAGATAACCTTTCAAACCTGCGGTTTCAGTCACCCCTGCCATTCCAGCCATCCCACCGCTCAGAAGTGCTACAATCAATACTGTTTTAAAAATTGGCACCCCCGCATGCGAAGCAGCTGCAGCATTTAAACCGACCGACTTGATTCGATACCCGATCACAGTTTTACTCAAAATAAACCAAACAGAAAAAGCAAAAAAGATAGAAATAATGAAACCGAGGTGAAGTCTGGTTTTAGAAAGAATTTGGGGTAATACACCTTCTCCGATTACTGATTTTCCTTGAGGCCAACCCAATGACATGGGGTCCTTCCAGGGACCCTCTAATAAATAGCTTACAAGCAAAACTACAACAAAGTTTAACAGTAAAGTCGTGACGACCTCGTCAACTTTATAATAAAGTTTCAACAGTACTAGAGGTAAAAGGAGTAAACCACCAGCAAGAGCTCCCATAATAAACAAGAAGGGGATCATCAGGATGCTTGGTAAAACAACTAATCCAGTACCAAACAATGTTGTTGCCAACGCCCCAAAATATAATTGGCCTTCTGCTCCTATATTCCAAAATTTTGCTCTAAATGCTATTGACGCAGCAAGGCCTGTCAAAATTATTGGAGTTGCTCGAGCAAGTGTCTCAGCGACTGAGTTTTTTGATCCAAAGGCTCCAATGACCAATTGATTATAAGATTGAAATGGATTTGCTCCTGCAAGAACAATCAAAAAGCCAGCTAAGATTATTGCAACTAATATGGCAATGAAGGGAGATAATATAATTAGCCAATAGGGGCTTTTAGCTCTTTCTTCAAGTCTAAATTTTATCATTAGAAACCGTCACCCGCCATTTGAAGTCCAATAGATAGTTTATTTGTAGAACTAGTTTGGGTCGGATTAGATAACATACCTTTATACATAACCGAAATGTCATCAGACATAGTCAGTAATTCATCAAGATCCTCTGATATTAAAATGATTGCTGAACCTTTCTGTTGGGCTTCAAGAAGTAGTTTCTGGATAGAAGCTATCGCACCTTCATCAAGTCCACGAGTAGGTTGACAAGCGACTATTATTTTAGGGTTCCGCATGAGCCAACGCCCTAAAAGAAGCTTTTGTACATTTCCACCAGAGAGCAATCTACTTCGTTGTCTTATTGACTGCTTTCGTACATCATATCTTTCACAGAGATTTTCACTTCTATCAAACGATGTTTTTTTGTCTATTATTCCAAGGCTATTCCTAAAGAATGGATCATCCAATTCGGTCATTATGGCATTTTCCCATATTTCCATATCTCCAACTATTCCATCACTATTGCGATCTTCAGGTATGTAGGCGACTCCCAAATCCATAAATGATTTTGGCGATGTATGGACACTTTTAGCCTGTTCAAAGTCTATCTTTCCCTGAGTTGGTTTAAAATGTCCTGAAAGAATTTTTGCTAATGTGGTTTGACCATTTCCTGCAACACCCGCAATTCCCAGTATTTGACCACCATATAAATCCAGATTTACTGAGCTTAAGTTTGGGGCGTCTGTTTTTTTGTAAGAAACATCTGTTAGGCTTAGAACCTTTGATTTCCTTGGTATTTTTTTTTTCTGAGGATAGTCTATTTTTTTCCCAACTATCATTTCAGCAATTTTTTCTCTATCCGCAGAATTGGTATCGATTTCACCAACCGAGGAGCCATTTCTCAATACAATTATCCTATCACTGACTGCAAGTATTTCATTGAGTTTATGTGAAATTAAAATTACCGATAGACCGGTTTCAATCATATTACGAATAGTTGAGAATAAAGCATCTGTTTCTTGAGGAGTTAGAGCTGCAGTAGGTTCATCTAAAATCAGTAGTTTGCAGTCTAAAAAAAGAGTTTTTAAAATTTCTATTCTCTGTTTCTCACTTACGGATAAGTTTGCTACCAGTTCGTCAGGATCGATAGGCAACCCAAATTTCTTTGATAGCTCTAAGATCCTTACTCTAGCTTGCCTTTTGGGTAAAGACAGGGAGAAAATTGATTGTCTACCTATGATAATATTTTCTAAAACCGTCAAATTTTCAGCTAAGGTAAAGTGCTGATGAACCATTCCAATTCCAAGCTTTATAGCATTATTTGTGTTACCAAATTCTATTGCATTTCCTTCAAAACTCACGTTTCCAGAATCCGGTGTATAGTGACCGAAAAGGATATTCATTAGGGTGGTTTTGCCCGCTCCATTTTCACCTAGAATTGCTAAAACTTCGCTTTTTTTTACGTCAAAGCTTATTTGGTCATTGGCATAAAGATCGCCAAATTTTTTTGTGATTTTTTCTACTTTTAGAAGTGTAGTCATTATCAAAATACCACTCCCACTCCATGGAATGGGAGTGGTGTTTTATTTAGAAGGTAGACTTTGGTTCGGCATCATTTATTTCTACCGTGAACTTACCCTTCTTAATGTTATCCGCAAGGGTAGCTACTTGTTCTTTTACAGCAGAAGGTATCTTACTCTCAAACTCGTAATATGGAGCTAGGGATGCACCTCCTTTGGCCATCATAGTCCAATCGTGATATTCTTCTGAAGAAAAGTTTCCTGATTTCACCTTTGCAATAGCATGATCTATCGCACCTTCCATATGCCAAAGGGCTGAGGTGACAACCACGTCTGTACCATTTTCTTCTTTGTTCATATCATTTACATTTCCGAACGCCAATATACCTTTCTCTCTGCAGGCGTCAACTACACCAGCTCTTTCTGCATAAAGAATATCGCACCCAGCCTCAATCTGTGCAAATGCTGCTTCTTTCGCTTTTGGTGGATCGTACCATGATCCAATAAAGGTCACTTTAAATTTTATGTCTGGCTTAACAGATGTTGCTCCATTCATAAAAGCATGAAATAATCTATTAACCTCACCGATAGCATATCCGCCAACCATACCTATCTTTTTAGCTTTTGTCATATGGCCGGCAACAATTCCCATCAAATAGCAAGGCTCATGTATATAATTATCAAAAACTGAGAAATTATTTCCATGTGGCTTAAATGGATCACCCATTAGAAAAGCAATTTCTGGATAATCATCAGCGACTTTTCTAGCTTCTTTACTGATGCCAAAAGCTTCTCCAACAATCATATTTACACCACTGTCACAATATTCACGCATAACCCTTACATAGTCTGTATTAGCGGTGCTTTCTGAATATACATAGTCAATCTCACCGCGCTTTGCTGCTGCATCTAGTGCAAGGTGCAATCGAGCTACCCATTTCTGTTGTGTAGGAACCGTATATATACCGGCCACCTTAAGTTTGCCGCTTGCCATTACCGGCAAAGAGCTCATTGCAGTAACCAAAGCTGCACTTCCAACGGCGAACTCTCGCCTGTTTAAAAT
This sequence comes from uncultured Alphaproteobacteria bacterium, assembly GCA_902556405.1. Lineage (GTDB taxonomy): Bacteria > Pseudomonadota > Alphaproteobacteria > Rhodobacterales > Rhodobacteraceae > CACIJG01. The sequence goes on from CACDWF010000001.1 coordinate 74,737, forward strand.
CAATTTAGGCATGATTCTCTCCTGAACTTGTTTTAATTTGTCAAAATGTTACTACACTTAGACCAGATTCTACTAATTAAATGTCTAACCTTAACCTAAGATCAAGCTAAGCGAATATATTAAACGCGTGGACATCATTAAGTTTAAAAGTTATCCCGATAACTTGGGTGGGTCCTGCTGTACTAAAGTCAAAAGCCAATCAATTTGTTCCTCTTGGTGTATATTCCAACTCTTAGGCGCTAAGGATACTTTTTGGGCCCTACATCTAAATACAAATGCTTTAAAGGAGCTAACGAGTTTTTTAGAGCTTACCGCCGCTTTCTCCCCTTTGAATTGATTGAAAAATACATTAAATCGCCTCGCACTCCCGTTTTCTTTGAATTTAATTCTATTAAAGACAAATGATTTAACAAATCTAGCAGTAAATTCATCGATTCCTATATCATTCAACTCTGCAATTATCTCGTTTGCAGTATCATTTAAAAAATCTTTACAAACCTCTTCATAATGTTTCGATAAGCCTTCACTATATTTTTGAGAGTTAGCAAGAATTGAGGTAGTGCCCGTTAGAGCGTCTCCGACAATTACTCCCACAGCTACACCCAATATCCACTCTGGACAATAGTTTGACATGACTTAACGACCTTGCATTCGATCCTTAGAAGATAAAAAAGGTAACATTATAGTTCCAAAAATCAAATCAATTTTAGGGCAGTATTGATATTTTTCTTAACAAGGTTTGTTTGTAGTTTTAAATTTTTCTACTGAAGAAAGTAGGTATTCTTGTCCAATTAAAGAAATTTTTTAAGAGAGATATTTTATGGAAGGTAAAAGCGTGGGCTTCATTGGGCCCTGCAACTTGGGTTTAAGGCTAGTAATAGAATTTAATTAAATCGGGTATTAATACGTTTATCTATGTTACCGATGATAATTAAAAAGAAAATGTAAAAGACAAAAATGTAACATGGCTTACATCTTCAGCAGAGATTGCTAAAAAATGTAGATATCGTTGTTATTTGTTTACCCAGTCCAGCGTTAGTAGCCTATGTGGTTGAACCTAGAAACAGTCTTTTAGAGGGTCTTAGCCCCCAATAAATTATAAGTTGAAATAAGTACTACCAATAGCCAAGAACTCTTAAGATTGGCCAAACTGGTTGAAGAAAAGGTTCAATGGTTTTAGACGCTCCAGTATCAGGAGGTTGCCATAGAGCCTCAACTGGTAACATCCTATTTTGGTTAACGGAAAAAGATAAGCATTTGAGAAAGCCTTCCCGATGCTAAAAATAATCGGATTTGAAATTGTTCATGTAGCTCAGCCAGGTAAAGCTTCAATTTTGAAAGTTGTTACTAATTTTCTTGCTTTGACCAATTTGGTCGCAATAGGTGAAGCTCTTATGGTTTCCAAAAAGGCAGTATTGATGTTGGTAAAGCCTATGACGCTATAAACATTAGCTCAGGAAATAGGTTTGTTCATGAAACTGAAAGCCAGGTTATTTTGAGTGGAAGTTATTATCAGAATTTTACGATGAAATTGGTTTGTAAACATGTCGGTCTGTCTCAAAAAAAATGAGTGGATATCTATGGTATAAAAACTGATTTATCAGAAAAAATAGTGAAAATATTTGAGCAGGGAAAAACGAAGTATGGATCTAAAGCTTAGTCAACTCAGATAGTTAAGCTCTTGGACAATAAAAATTGTGAAGATTTGACATCATAAGGTTTCCCAAAAGAGCTTATTTATCAAGAAGCAAAAAAATGTTGGAAGGGAATTATAAACCCAACTACTATACATCCATTATAGAAACTTTTTGCATCATGACCTCACCAACCCAATCTATATCTTGAACCTGATCGACTTGCCAGCCAGGAGGTGGGAGTCCTTTTGCTCCTGATCTCATTGAAAATAAAAAAGCTCTAAAGTTGGTGACGATATATTTTTCAGTCCCCGTGGGCGTTCTTTCACCTTTAAATTCGGACGAAAATATTCCTGATAACTTTCTAGCCGAACCATCATCTTTGGTCTTTATTTTTTTATGAATATATCCACGAATGATCTCTTCCGCGGCGCTCCCTGCATCAACTTCTACGAGTGATGCAAGCATTTTTTCAGCACATACTTGTATAAAATCAGGTGATATTTCGGAATAGTGTTCATCTATTGCAACCGAATATTTTTTGACGATTGTGTTTATAGGTGCTGAGTAAAGAAGGGTTTCTCGTGCGGTATTTGCACAAAAAATACAGAGTATCCAACCTGGGCAGTGTAAAGCCATTTATATATAATCCTTACCTCACTGTGTATTAACGGTATTGTTAGCATATTTTTCTATATATGGACAATAAAAACCGAACTAGCTTATTCAAATTATAAGAAAAAAATTCAATAAAAACATTTAATTTCTTCAGAGATTTTTTCAGGAGACTCTCTTCTATTAAAATAAGATAAGACTTCTCCATTCTTGTTCACAAGATAAGAGAAAGTTGAGTGATCAACTAAATAGGATTGGTCTTCGTAATCAACTTTATTTGATTTTCCAAAAACTCCATATGCCTTCTTTAGAGCCTCTATTTGATCATTAGTACCGGTTAAAGCAATCATTGAATTATGAATATACTCTGAAAAATCTTTCAATCGCTCCGTCGTATCTCTAGATGGATCAAGGGTGATAAAGACTAAATTAATATCCAATTGCTGTTCATCCATTATATCTTTCACATAAGCATTTCTTTCTAAATCATAGGGACAGATATCAGGACAATAGCTATATCCAAAGTATAATAATGAAAGGGAAGCATTTTGTTTTTCTAAAGAAAAAGCAGTGTTATTCTGATCAACTAGTTCTATTGGCCCCCCTAAGCCATCAAAAAAATTGGTTGATTTATTGCAGGTACCAGATTCTGATATATGCATGTAGATATTATAGGAAAAGGAAAATACTATAAAGATGCCAGACAGCAACAATAAATAAAAATATTTATGATTAAGGGATAGCATTTACTAATGTCCTTTGTAAAGTAGTAATAATCTCATCAGAATTAGTTTAGGTCACTTGAAACTTAGGATCGTAGAAATATTAAATACTTTTTTTAAGATTGTACTCGACGCGTTTGATATTGGAATTTGTATGTCTCAAAAGGTATTAATGTCAAATAGAATTGCACGAAACAAAGAAAACCAATAAAAGTTAAGACAATATTAGAGTTCAACAATTTAAAGTGGGAAAAGGAGATTTTTATATAATGGTTAAAGAATTGGTGAGTGGGTTTAAAGATTTTCGGGACTCCTATTTTGAAAAAAGGAGTCAAGTTCTTCAACAGCTTGCTGAAAAAGGCCAGTCACCGCAAACGATGGTCATTTGTTGTTCTGACTCCCGTGTAGAACCGTCTATTCTTTTTGGTACAGGCCCAGGTGACTTATTTGTTGTAAGAAATGTAGCAAATCTGGTACCTCCATTTATATCGGAAAATAATGCAAGCATGGGCTCGGCCTTAGAATATGCTGTAAAGATTTTAAGGGTAAAGGATATTATCGTACTGGGGCATGCTCATTGTGGAGGTGTTGCAGCCCTATGTGAAAGCATAAATAATGATAAAACAGGGCAGGATACAGATAATCCGACCGATTTTATAGAAAATTGGGTGGATATTGCGAAACCGGCTTTATTAAAAATAGACTTTAATCACAAAAACGAAGATATTGAGGTTAATTCAGAGAGGGCAGTGTTACTATATTCTTATAATAATTTGCTTACCTACCCCTGGCTTAATGATGCAGTAAATAAAAATTCCTTAGAAATCCATGCATGGTGGCTAGATTTTAAATCAGTTATGTTATGGGAAAAGGCTAAGGGGTCTAACTCCTTCATACCCATCGAGTTTTGAATTGAATGAGCGCTGATCAAAAAACTTTAGATGTATATGATAGGTACATTTCGGACTACGAAAAACTGATATCAAAAGAACTCAAAGACACAAATTTAGATATTTTCATGAAAATGATAAAAAGAGATGGAAAGGTACTTGACCTTGGTTGTGGTACCGGGACTGCATCACTTGAGCTTTTGAAAAATGGCTTTGCACCTTTTCCTATTGATGCTTCTCTCGAGATGACAAAGGTCGCAGAAGCCTTGTTGGAAATTAAGCCAAGACAAATATCTTTTGATGAAATAGATGAGCATGATTTTTACGATGCGATTTGGGCTAACTTCAGCTTGCTTCATGTAAAAAAGAATAAATTTGGTGATATATTAAAACAATTATTTTTTGCGCTCAAGAAAGAGGGCATTTTCTTTTTTAGTCTTAAACGAGGTACAGGCGAAAGTCGTGACAAGTTGGGTAGGTTTTACAGCTACTATGAAAAGGGTGAAGTGCAAAAATTTCTTGAAAAAGCAAACTTTCAAACTACTAATTATGTCGAAGGCCGAAGCAAGGGCTTAGCTGGTGATGAGGAACTTTGGATGGGGTTTTTTTGCAAAAAGATGATATAATGAACGTTGGGAAATTGTTGCTATCATCGGCGATAATTTTCTTTGGGCTATCAGGCTGCATGAGCAACGAAGAATATAATGCAAGGTTAGAAAATACCTTTTCGGCCGAATGTGAGAGAGCAGGGTTTCAATTAGAGACGAACGTCCATAGACTATGCATGGAAAATAAGAGAGACTTAAACAAAATAGACCAACGAAACAGATTGAATTCATCAATAAATGCTTCTACAGCTTTGCCAATTACTTCTGGAAGTAACTTCTCTTTTTCCTACACTGTTAAACTAAAATAAATTTTTTTGATTAGATTGTGGCAGCTTTACTATTATGGTAGGGCTTTTAAACTAGTGGATATAGATGCGAGCAAATAACAATCAAATAGGAATGATTTTTATAGTTATTGGAATGCTAATCTACAGCTTTCATGATTTAGCAGTGAAAATGATCGCTAATGAAACAACAATCTTCCAGCTCTTTTTAACACGAGCACTTGTTGGCGTAATTGTGACCATGATTTTCTTAAAATACCTTGGGTATAATATTAGAGTTATCCCAAATCATCCAAAGTTGACATTGATCAGATGTGTGTTGATGCATTTTGGGTTTTTTATTTTCTTTATAAGTTTAGAAAAATTATCACTTTCCACGGTGACGGCTCTATTCTTTGCTGCCCCGTTTTTCATTACAATTTTATCTGCATTGGTTTTATCAGAGAGAATTGGCCTTCTTAGATTTTTGATCATAGTTCTTGGTTTTATTGGGGTGTTTGTTATAGTGAAGCCTTTCAAGGAATCTGATTTCAGCTTTTATATGTTGGCTCCTTTGTTTACTGCGTTTTCTTATGCTGTAGCAATGGTGATTTCTAAATATACCAAAGAGAATGAAAATGCTTTTCTTCAAGCATTTCAGCAGTATTCTGTCAGCTTAATTCTGTCACTAATTACCTATACTATTATTTTAGTGTTTCCGTCAGAAATGATAGACAAAGAGGAATGGAGATTTATATTTGGTTCAATCAAAATCAATGACTATTATACTTTTATTTCAATCGCTATATTATCAATTTTTGGGACTCTGGGTATGACCTCATTAATACATGCTTACCAAGTTGGGTCTCCAATTACCAATGGGCCGACGGAGTATGTTTTGTTAATTTTAGCTATTATAAATGGCTATCTCTTTTTTGGTAATATTCCGGATTACTTATCTCTAGCAGGAATTATTTTAATAATTCTCGGAGGATGGGCTCTATTTTTCGGGGAATATCAACGAAATAAAATAGATAAAAAAGTTTCCCTTACGTAAATTGCTTGACATCTTTTTATTTAAATACGAAAATATTTTTGTTTGCATTCTGATGGATTGCCAAAATGGATTTAAATGCTGTTGAACAATTAAAAAACGTACTTTCTTCCATAACTATGGAAAAAGACCATATTATCTATGAAGAGGGCGAACCTCTCGGTGACGGGTATATTTTGTCCTTAGGTAAAGTGCAGCTCTTTAAGAATACTAGCGATGGAAAATTGGTAAAAAAGCAAACAATTAGCTCCATGCAGGTTTTTGGGGTTTGGAATTCTATATTAGGAAATAATGTAAGACTATTCACTGCTAAGGCATTGGAAAAGTCATCCGCATTAATAATACCAAAAGCTACTCTTGATAAAAAATTGTCAACTCTTGACCCTTTTCTCAGAGTGCTTTTTAGACAAGCACTCAATGATAACGAAAATTTTGGCTTGCCATGACAAAATTGAAAATATTCAGACCGTTGTTTGTTTAAAAAATCCAAATTGACTAGAGAAGAATATCAAACCTAAGATTGGTCCAGGCAATAAGATCCAAACAAAATATAGACCAAGAGATTCATGAAAGTGCGTGGTTAAAAAAATAGTGATCATACTGATTGAGAAGCCAACACAATTCTGAGTGGTCAAAGCAGTCCCAACTAAGTGTTTTGGACAAACACTTGCAGAAATTGCCGAAAATTGAGGTGAGTCAGAAATAACGAAAAATCCCCACAGCATCAGTAAAAATAGATCAAGAAAAAAGCTAAGATTGCCAAGCAGCGGATAAATTAAGCAGATTGAGAGACTTAAGGCTAAAGAGAGTGACGCAACTCTGCTGCTACCGAAAGGTTTTGCTAAAATTCCACCTAAAACACAACTTATAAAACCTATGCCAATAATTAAAAAGCTTAATAATGAAATGATAAACTCTTGTTTATCAATTTCATGCTGAGAGACTGATATTGCGATTAGAATTGGAACACAAGTCCAGAAAGCATATAATTCCCACATATGTCCAAAATAGCCGACTGCAGAAGCTATATATTTTCTGTTTCCTAAAAGTTCGCTGACTTGGTCTAATAGTCGAAAGGAAGGTTTTTCGTATGTAACTAAATGAGGCCCATCTCCCATGAGATATATTGTAACTCCTGCAATGTAGCATAGCCCAGAAGTAATTATAACAGTATAATGCCAATCAAATGAAATACCTAAAGCTCTTATAAGATAGGGTAAGGATGAACCTAGGACTAACATGCCTACAAGAAGTCCTAACGTATTGGGCGCCTTTTGAGGGTTCCAACTAATTATGAGTTTCATGCCAATTGGGTAGATTCCTGCTAGCGCTACACCAACAACTAATCGAGAAAAAATAACAGAGGTAAAAGAAATTTCTTCAAATACAATTAAAGCATTGGATGTTGCCCCTAAGAAACAGCAAAGCATTACAATTCGTGATGGTTTAAACTTGTCTGCAAATCCGGTAACTGAAAAGAGTAGTGTGCCAATAATAAAACCAAACTGAACGGAATTTGTTAATAAACCGAGATCACTAGTTGAAAGCGACCATATTTGTTCAATCTGTTTCAATACACCATTAGTGCTAAACCATAACGAAGTACCAAACATTTGGGCTAGTACTATTAATAAGATAGGATTATTCATTTATCGAAAAACGTTTGTCTCTAAACTTTATAGCGGTTCGCATTCCTTCTTTTCTTGCTATTTCCATAAATTTTTTTTTGTCTGGTGATCCCTTGGATTCTATCTGATAATCTATCTCAAGATTATTTTCCAAAGACTCATGAATGCCTGCAATCTCAAAACTTTGGTTGATAGCCTTTTTCGTTTTTTTGACTAAAGAAGGATCAATAACAGAGATGTGTTTCGCAATTTGCAGCGACCTTTCCAATACTTGATCATTTTCGGTTATCTCGGTAACAATTCCTAATTCTAAAGCTGTCGATGATGATATATCGTCTTTCCCTAATAAAATTATTGCTTTTGCTGCTTTCATTCCAATTACCCAGGGCAAGAGCATTGTAACAATTCCCGCTCCAAACTTTAGTTCAGGCTCACCGAAAAATGAGTTTTTCGAACAAATTGTAAAATCACAAGCAAGAGATAGTTCAAATGCGCCTGCTAAACACGCCCCTTTTACGGCCGCTATTGTTGGCTTGGGGCTGTTCCAAAAACGCATGATAGTTCGATGGTCTAATTCAAGGATTGGTTTCCATTGCTTACCTTCAGGGGCTTTTTCCATTTGATCTTTCAAATCAAATCCGGAAGAAAAGGTATCGCCTTGACCAGTAATTAATATAACCCGGACTTTTTCATCACTTTCTGCTCTGTCCAGTAAAATATTTATCTGTTGTAAAGTTTCTGCATCAAGAGCATTACGTCTTTCTGGTCTGTTTACAGTAAGTATGGCAGTCTTATCGCTAACCGAATAAAGAACTTTATTAGAATTTTTCATCAAGTAATCATAACTCTTCTTAGTGATAAAAGCGATGTAAACTGATACAAAGATTAGTTTTTGGTTATCAGACTCTTTAAATCATTACTCTGATTGGCAGAGGAGGTGTAGGTTACATACATTGATGATAGTATGATCAATGCAGCACCTAAAGTGAACCATAAGCTAATTGTTTCTCCAAAGAAAATAAATCCTATACCAGATGCCCAAACTATTTGGACATAGGAAATAGGTTGGGTAATTGTAATGGGGGCCAGCTTAAAGGCCATTGTCATTGTGAAATGTCCGGCAGTTGCAAACAAAGCCACAATTCCCAAAAATAATACCTCTTGAAGGCTTGGGGTTACCCAAAAAGCTATTGCAAATGGGGCTAACGTTAGAGTCACAATGAAATTCAGTGCAACAAGAATTTCCAAAGTGCTCTCAGTTGTTGATAACTTTTTAGCCAATATATATGATGCAGCAAAAAACAGTGTAGCTATTATCATCGACAACTGACCTGTCGCTATACCACTAGTTGTAGGTCTTATAATTATAATCATGCCTATCATACAAATAGCTAATGCACCAATTATACTAATAGAAAAGGTTTCCTTTAAAAAAATAAATGCAGCTATTGAAACAAAAATTGGAGTTATATAGCCTATTGCCGTAACTTCAGAGACTGGGATTCTTGCCATTGCAAAAAACCAAAGAATAACTCCAAAACCGTGAGCTAAACCTCTAGACCAATAGACCCTTCTATTACTCCTTTTTCGCTCTAAAATGAACATTTTTACAATTAATGGAATAAACAATAGTGTGCTAATTATGTACCGAATAAATGCAGCGACAGGCGCAGGAATATCACTACCAATATATCTTACTATGCCAGTAACAATCGCAAAAAGCAGTGTAGTAACCACCATCCAAAAAATTGCCTGTAGATTTTTCATTTATTTCCTTTCTGCTTTGTTGTTATTCTCTTTTACATAATTGGTCAAAGATTAATGTTGGAGGTAACAATGTGTGGAAGGTTTGTACTTTCAAATTTTAGAGATGTTAAAGACTTTCATAATGTTTTAATTGAACCGTCTTACAATATTGCGCCTTCACATTGTACATTAATTTTAAATCAGGAGATGAGCCCAGATTTTTTAGTGTGGGGTTATTCTCCTGTGTGGGCAAAAAAGCCCATGAATTTGATAAATGCCAAGTATGAAAGTTTGGATATTAAACCGAGTTTTAAAGATTATGAAACTTGCGTATTTGTCGCGGATGGCTGGTTTGAATGGCAAAAGAACTCTAGGGGTGAAAAGCATCCAATATTCATTCATGCTGATAATGAAATTTTTTATTTTGCCGGTATTAAAAATGCTTCCGGAGCAGCTATAGTCACGATAGATGCCCACCCAAGCTTGGCTAATATTCACCACAGACAGCCTATGTTCTTAGATCGGCTGGAAATATTCCATTGGCTAGCAAATAGGCAAAGAATTTCTTCCTCTAATTTATTAGAAAACATTAAGTCTCACCCAGTCAGCAAATATGTTAACTCGCCAATAAATAATGACAAAAGATGCATTTTGGAAACACCTATGGGAAGATAAAAATTATTTTTACAGTATTTTCTTTAACGTTTCAGTGAAATGTTCGAAATCAGTTGAATTATTCCATAAGTGAGGCGTAATCCTTAAATTACCACCTCTTTCGGAGACAAATATTTGGTTTTCTGCCAAAGTTTCAAGAATATTTTTTGGAGCTTTAGGAGGTAGTTTTGCACCTATAAAATGAGGCCCTCGATTTTCAGGCCTTGGAATTTGTAACCCTAAATCGCTAAGCTTTTTACAGAGATTAAGATTGGAATTATAGAGAGTGCTCTGAATGTTGGGTATACCCCATTTCTGTATTTGACGGAGAGCCTCTAGTACGCCTGGAATAAGAGAAAAATTTGATCTTTGCCCCATATCATACCTAATTGCTCCAGGTTCATAATAATCCTGGTAATCGACAAGGTTTGCAAAATCCTTACTGTTTTTTCTTGTTATCCAGCCTTCTTCAAGTGGCTCCCCATTATGGAATTTGGGAGAAACATAAAGAAACCCGGTTGAGTAGGGGCCAAGCATCCACTTATAATTTGCTACAATTGCGAAAGCAGGATCTATTTTACTTAGGTCTATTTCAAAAGCGCCAGCCGATTGGGTAAGGTCAATAACAAGTTCGGTTTTACATTCCAAGCATTGTGCTTTCACTTTTTCTAAATCAATTAATGATCCATTTGTCCATAATACATTTGCAGTTGCGCAGACGCTAACCCGTTCATCTAAAGCGTCGATTATATGATCTGTAGCTGCTTCACCATCAGGGACATTTACAGTTTTGATCTCAGCACCTTTTTGCTTAGCGATACGCCGCCACGGATAGACATTAGATGGAAACTGGTCAGATAGAACAAGTATTTTTGAGCCCGCTGAAATCTGTAAATTTTTTGCGGCAGTTTGAACACCATAAGAAGCGGAGGGAATAATAGCTATATTGGTTCCAACTGTATGCATAAGGTTTGAAAATAAATCCCGAGCCTCTTCTATATCATCAAAAAAATTGCTTATCTTGAGTTTCCATGGATTGGCTTTTAAACGACTTCCGCTATCTATGGCACTAACGACGCTGTTCAAAAGGGGAGACATGTATGCGGTGTTTAAATATGCGACGTCTTCAGGAATATCAAAAAGATGTCTTTGGCAAGGGATCATGTGTTCTTATTTAAACTAGGATATTTCTGCAATGCCCTCAGCCGCTTTTTTAAATGCGCTATCAGTTGTCTGAAGATCTTCTTCAGTAAGCGCAAGGTGTGTATAAAGTTTGGCATCGGCTTTGAGTATTCCGTGTTCTCTAACTATTTGATTGAAAGTTTTTGAATATTCAGCCTTATTTTTCTTTGTATCACGGTAATTAATAACAGGTGTTTCGGAAAAAATAATATCGAAAAGTGTTGGATCGCCAACAATTTGAAACTCTATATTATTACTTTTAAGATGGTTTGATACGCTATCGATTAAAAACTGCCCGTTTTCTCTTATTCTATCATAAGCACCATCTCTTCTAAGTATCTCCATGGTTTTTAAACCAGCTACTGCTGCCAACGGGTTTCCACTAAGGGTACCTATTTGGAAAGTAAACCTTTCTTCGCCAACAATATTTTTGTCAAAATGGTCCATAATTTCTTTTTCACCGGCAATAGCCGCTAGAGGTAAGCCACCTCCAATGATCTTCCCAAGCGTGCATAAATCGGGCACTACTCCGTACAGCTCTTGTGCACCGCCGTAGGCCAACCTAAAACCAGTTACTATTTCATCAAAAATCAAAAGCGCACCAATTCTTTTTGTTTCAGCCCTTAGATGCTCTAAAAATCCTTTTATTGGCGGAATTATTCTTTGAAGTGGTTCTACAATTACCCCAGCAATTTGATCTGAATACTCGTTCATTATTTCTGTAGCGACTTGAGGATCGTTGAATGGTGCAACCAAAATATCATCTCTAACGGCTTCAGGTATGCCCGCTGAATCAGGCACTGCCAATGGGAAATTTACCATTTTGTTAGGTGCAAGACTCATCAAGGAGTCTCCACTCATCCCGTGATAACCTCCCTCAAATTTGAGGATTTTATTTCTACCAGTATGTGCTCTCGCCAATCGCATCGCATACATATCAGCTTCACCACCAGAGCTTACAAATCTAATCTGCTCTGCACATTTCACTGCGTTACAAATTTCTTCAGCCAACTCTATTCCTTTTGAATTATTGGTAAAAAAAGTAAGACCTTCACCGAGTTGGGCCCGTATAGCATCCAATACTTCTTCATTTCCATGGCCCAGTATCATTGGCCCTGAACCGATTAAAAAATCGATATATTCTTTGTTGTCTTCATCCCATACGCGTGAACCCAAACCTCTTTTTAGACTGATGCTAGGATCAAAATTGCCAAAACCTGCACCTGGAAGAACCTTCTGTGCTCTGCTTTGCCATTCTTTGAGGGATATATTTTTATTCATTTATTTCTTCATTTGAAAAAAGGGCAGACTATTGTTGCTGCCCTTTTTACTAAATATTAGTTTGGATCTATTTTAATGCAGCATCCGTAATCTCGTGAGTCCATGCGCCAACTGGCTTTTTAGTTATAACAGGATCGGACCCTCCCTTAAGAAGTGTTGCCACTGTTCTGTCAAAATCGGCAGGTTCAAGTGCGCCATTTGACCCAGCTGTAAGCTTTGCAATTTCGCCCATCATCCTCTTCTGGTGTTTCTCAGTTTGCGCACCGGTAGCGTCATTATCTAAGACTATTTCAGCAGCCCCGTCTGGGTTACTCTCTGCCCACTTCCAACCCTTCATAGAAGCTCTTACAAATCGTACCATTTGATCTTTAAAACTTGCATCCTTTAACCGATCTTCAAGAACGTAAATACCATCTTCTAGAGTAGCTACTCCCTGGTCCTGATACTTAAAAACAACGAGATCATCTGGTGTTAAGCCAGCATCAATGACCTGCCAATATTCATTGTAAGTCATCGTAGAAATGCAATCGGCTTGTTTTTGCAAGATTGGGTCAACGTTAAAACCTTGCTTTAGGATCGTAACGCCGTCAGATCCTCCGTTTGTAGGAATCCCTAGCTGGCTCATCCATGATAGGAATGGATATTCATTACCAAAAAACCATACTCCTATTGTTTTTCCTCGGAAATCTGCAGGTGATTTAATTCCAGTCTCTTTTCTGCAGGTAAGCTGTAAACCTGAAGACTTAAACGGCTGAGCAATGTTTACAATTGGAACGCCTTTTTCTCTCGCTGCTAGCGCTGAGGGCATCCAATTAAGCATTAAATCTGCACCACCACCTGCGAGCACCTGTGGAGGTGCGATATCGGGACCACCAGGCTTAATAGTTACGTCTAAACCTTCGTCAGCATAGTAACCTTTGTCTTTAGCTACGTAATATCCGGCAAACTGTGCCTGAGTTACCCACTGTAGTTGTAACGTGAGCTTGTCAGCTGCATTTGCAGTGATGCTACTTAAAGCTAAAAGCAATGCACCTAAAAGGCCTCCTAAAACTTTTTTCATATACTTTCTCCTTATGTTTTAATTCCCTCTTATTGAAGGATGCCAGAATGTTAACCTTTTTTCAATAAAAGTTATTATTCCATAGGTAATAGTGCCGACTAGCGCCGCAACAGTTATTTCAGCCCAAACCATATCTAAGTTCATTCTTCCCACCTCAGTTGATATTCTGAACCCTACCCCTACAATAGGTGTTCCAAAAAACTCAGCTACAATTGCTCCTATTAATGCAAGTGTGGAATTTATTTTAAGCGCATTGAATATAAAGGGAGCAGCTCCATGAAGCCGTAAAAAAAATAAAGTTTGCGAATATGACGCCCCATATGTCTTCATTAGATCTTTCTCAATTTGACTGCTAATGCTCAAACCCGTTATTGTATTTACAAGCATCGGGAAAAAAGTCATTATCACAACTACCGCTGCCTTAGACTCCCAATCAAAACCAAACCACATAACCATAATTGGTGCCACTCCAATAATAGGCAATGCTGAAATAAAATTCCCTATAGGTAATAACCCTCGCTTCAAAAAAGGAGAGCTATCGATCAAAATAGCAATGAGAAGCCCACTGCTACAACCTATCAAATAACCAATTAAAGCGGATTTTACAAAAGTTTGAATAAAGTCTGCCCACAATATATCTAGAGAAGCAATAAATTTGATACCAATTACGCTGGGAGAAGGTAATATCACAACTGGAATTTTTAGCCCCACAGTAGCCACCTCCCAGAAAAAAATTATCCACACACCAAAAAAAATGGGGGCTACAAAGTTTCTTATGGTACTTGAATAATCAGTCTCAAATTGTTTTTGCATTATTTTTTCAACTGCAAGCCAGCTATACAACCAAGAAGAGAAGATAAGAGGCCAACTTCCAATTGGAAGATCTTCATGTAGATTTAGAATAACAAATATTATTGTGGCTACGCCAATAAATAAATCGTAATAAAAAGATGCAAAAAAAGGAAAAAAAAGTCTTAGGCCTAATAAAATTCCGACAATAGAAAGTATCAAAACAATGATGTTTGACTCTGAAAATGAAATAGTAGAGCTGACGAAGCACATGGCTGAAAAAAATAGAGCAAAAGTTAATAAAATATTGCTAAGCTTCCTCATTAGTATAGCCCATTTTTTTTGATACTAAATATCCGATTGCTTGAATGGAAAAAACGAGAGTAGCTGCCAAAATTGATGCCATTATTAACGCGGACCAAATTTGGATTGTCTGACCATAATACGATCCAGTTAAAAGGCGTGCCCCAAGACCTGCTACTGCTCCTGTCGGAAGTTCTCCGACGATCGCGCCGACAAGCGATATTGCTATTGCTACTTTCATCGATGTAAAAAGAAATGGTACCGATGCTGGTAGTCGTAATTTAAAAAATATGTCAACTTTTGAACTATTATAAGTTTTCATTAAATCTACCAATATAATATCAGGGCTTCTAAGACCTTTCACCATACCAACAACAATAGGAAAAAAACTTAGGTAAGTGGATATCAGTGCTTTCGGAAGAAGGCCAGAAAAACCCAATGAATTCAATACTACGATAATCATTGGAGCAATAGCCAATATGGGAATTGTTTGACTTGCTATTATCCAAGGCATCAAGGAACTCTCCATTGCTCGGTTTTCTACTATGCTTACTGCTAGCACAACTCCTAATACAGTCCCCAGCATAAAACCAACTATGGTAGAGGACAACGTAATCGAACTGTGATAAATCAATGACCTTTTTGAGGTAATCTTTTTTTCAACTGTTGTTTTCCAAATTTCTTCTGCTATTTGATGTGGTGCTGGCAATTTCGGTCTCTCTTGAGACATTGTGTCTAGCACAAGTTTTGAAATATTCCATGAAATGCCCTGCCTGTCATACTTATCTATTTGCATAGCTGAATTTAAATAAATAGTAAAAAAATACCAAACTACAGTTAGTAAAAATAGAATAGTTAAAATTGGTAAAATTTTTTCAGCAATTTTCTTCAAAAACTTGTTAGCCCTTATTCTCATTGTAGTCATACCCAGAACGTAACCCCTCTCTTACTCTCTGCGAAATTGATATAAATTCTTTACTATCTCTTATTTCTAACGAACGAGAAGAAGGAAATGGACTCTTAATAACATCCACAATTCTCCCTGGCCTAGGCGACATTACTACAATTTTTGTTGATAGAAACACAGCTTCAGGAATTGAATGCGTTACAAAGCAGATTGTCTTACCAGTTTTTTGCCAAAGATCCAATAGTTGTTCATTTAGGTGATCTCTTACTATTTCATCTAATGCGCCAAACGGTTCATCCATAAGAAGCAGATCGGCATCAAAAGATAAGGCTCTAGCAATAGAAGCTCTTTGTTGCATTCCACCAGATAACTGCCATGGAAATTTCTTTTCGAAGCCATTTAATTCTACTAAATTCAGTGACTCACTTACCCTTTTCGAAATTTCTTCTCTGCTGTAATTCATGATTTCCAATGGTAAACTTACATTTTTAGATATGTTCCTCCATGGATAAAGACCTGCTGATTGAAAGACATAGCCATATGCTCTATTGGTTCTTGCCTCATCTGGCGAAACTCCATTCACTAATATGTGTCCCGAGGTAGGTTTCTCTAAAGCTGCAACAGTTCTCAAAAATGTCGTCTTTCCACAACCTGAGGGTCCAATAAAAGATACAAATTCACCTGCGCCCACTTCTAACGAAATGTTTTTAAGGGCAACAACTTCCTCTGAACCTCTTCCGAACTTTAATTCAACATTTTTTGCTGAAATTATTTTATCCGTCATTTTTTATTAGATGCCAGATGGTATATTTAAAGGGTCTCGTTCGATTTTCCTAGGTGTATTAAGCGCCTTCCATTTTGAGACAGCACTATGTAACGCTGGGAACGCAGGTCTTGGGACAAATCTACCTCTTCCTGGTTGAGGACTAGAGTTTTTACCCCATGCCCAAATGACATCGCCTCTTGATAACGTGTATCTCGGTTGTGCTGTGACTTTGAAACCTTCGAAAACATTGTAGTCTAAAATTGATTTGTGGGTACTTGTCGAAATTGTTTTAGAAATCTTTGGGTCCCAAACAACAATATCTGCATCTGCGCCTTCTAAAATAGCTCCTTTTTTTGGATAAATATTAAGAATTTTAGCAATATTACTTGAAGTAATTGCAACAAACTCTTGTCGGGTTAGACGCCCGGTTTCTACGCCCTCTGTCCAAAGAACTGATAACCTTTCCTCAAGCCCGTTACTACCATTCGGAATTTTAGTGAAGTCATTTACTCCCATTCTTTTTTGTTCCGTTGAAAACGCGGCATGGTCTGTAGCGACAACTTGCAGAGACCCAGACTGCAGACCAGCCCATAATCCGTCCTGATGAGATTTGTCTCTAAAGGGAGGCGACATCACCCGTCTAGCGGCATGTTCCCAATCTTTATTAAAGTACTCGCTCTCATCTAGGGTCAGAAATTGAATAAGGGGCTCACCAAAAACTCTCATACCTTTTTGCCTAGCTCTTCTAATTGCTTCATGGGCCTGCTCACAAGATACGTGAACAACATACAATGGTACTCCTGCGGCATCTGCTATCATTATTGCTCTATTAGCTGCTTCACCTTCTACCTCTGGCGGTCTTGAGTATGCATGCCCCTCAGGACCAGTTACTCCGTCTTGAAGATATTTTTGTTGAAGCTCGGCGACAATATCACCATTTTCTGCATGAACCATTGGCAGAGCACCGATAGCGGCACATCTTTTAAAAGATGCAAACATTTCATCATCTTCAATCATTAAGGCTCCTTTATAAGCCATAAAATGCTTGAAGGAATTCACTCCCATATCAACTACCTTTGGCATATCATCAAAAATCTGTTCAGACCAACCGGTAACAGCCATGTGATAACCAATGTCAGAACAAATTTGAGGCTCTGATTTTCTATGCCACTCCTTTACCGCATTAACCAAGCTGCCATCCTCTCCTGGAAGACAGAAGTCTACTAACATCGTTGTTCCGCCGACTGCGGCTGCCCAGGTGCCTGTTTCAAAAGTCTCAGCGGCAGTGGTTCCCATAAATGGCATCTCAAGGTGTGTATGTGGGTCTATTCCACCGGGGATCACGTAAGCGCCTTCGGCGTCAATGGTTTCATCCCCTTTTAGATTTTCCCCAATCTGCTTAATTTTTTCATTTTCTATTAACACGTCGGCTTTCCACTCTCTGTCAGCTGTTACAATGGTTCCACCCTTTATCACTTTAGTCATTTTACCCTCCCAATTAAACTATTTCCGCAGCCTCTAATACTGCATGCAATAAAACATCGGCACCAGCTGAAGCCCACTTTTCGGATATCTCTTCCGCTTCATTGTGGCTCAAACCGTCGACGCACGGGCACATTATCATAGCCGTTGGTGCTACCTTATTTATCCAGCAAGCGTCGTGCCCAGCTCCCGATATAATATTTTTATGTGAGTACCCTAATCTCTCAGCGGCTCTTCTAACTTTGTCTACACAGCCTTCATCAAAAGTCACGGGGTCAAAATGCCCAACCTTTTCAAATTCCACAGCCAATTCCAAATCAGAAGCAATTTTCTTAGCTCCTTCATATAGACGTTTTTCCATATCATCCTGGACGTCAAATGATGGAGATCTAAAATCTATAGTGAACACCACTCTCCCGGGAATTATGTTTCTACTATTAGGAAACACATCGCATTGACCTATTCCACCAACTGCGGATGGTTGGTGGCTCATAGCGATCTCTTGAACAAGCTCTGTAATCCTAGCCATACCTAGACCAGCATTTTTACGCATCGGCATAGGGGTTGATCCCGTATGACTTTCTCGACCATTAAGTGTTACTTGTATCCAATTTAGGCCTTGTCCATGGGTCACAACGCCAATATCTTTATTTTCAGCTTCTAATATTGGCCCTTGCTCTATGTGGAGTTCGAAAAAAGCATGCATTTTTCGTGACCCTACTTCTTCGTCACCAATCCATCCGATGCGCTTGATTTCTTCTCCAAACGTTTTTCCAGCTGCATCCTTTCTATCATAAGCCCATTGGAGATCATGTATTCCTGCAAAAACTCCCGATGCCATCATTGGAGGAGCAAAGCGAGTTCCCTCTTCATTTGTAAAATTTACGACAACAATTGGGTGCTTTGTTTTTATATCAAGTTCATTGAGTGTTCTTATTATTTCCAACCCACCCAGAACTCCTAAAACTCCATCATACTTACCGCCAGTTGGCTGGGTATCAAGATGGCTTCCAACGTAAACAGGTAAAGCATTTGGGTCTGTTCCTTCACGTCTAGCGAACATTGTTCCCATTTTGTCAACACCCATTTCCAAATTTTCTTTATCACACCACTTTTGAAACAACACTCGTCCTTCTGCGTCTTCGTCTGTGAGTGTTTGTCTGTTGTTTCCACCTGCAACACCGGGACCTATTTTTGCCATCTCCATTAGGGAGTCCCAAAGACGAGATGAATTTATTTTTAAATTAGCTGCTGGTGTTGACATTCGATCCTCTTAATAAATTTTATATCTTCGCCTTTGTATTATCACTAATTAGCATTAATAATGCAAAGGCAATTATAAAGCCTCCAAAAATTATGTTTGCATTTGGAAAGCTTGAGTTAATAATTATCTCTCCTAGTGCCACCCAAAAGGGAACAGCATAGGTGTAGGCCATTACTTTTGAAGCACTGATTTTTTTTGCTGCAAACTGAATTAAGAAAAAAGTAAAAGCTGTCGCAAATGTTGCCAAGTAAATTATAGTTATCCAAATCAATGGAGATAAGCTGAGCCAATTTGTTTCTACAACGTCACTAGTAAACATTAATATGAGTAGTAGGAATCCAGCACTTAAAGTTCCTAGTGTTTGCGTCGCTGCATTTTCTCCTTTGTTGAGAACAGGGATTAAAATAGCATATAGAGCGTGTCCAACACACCCCCAAAAAAAAAGTAGTTCGCCATAGCCTATTCGAAATGCTATAAGGTTTCCTAGATTGCCTTCGAAAATTACCCAAATTGCTCCAATTGCTCCAAGTGAAATCGCGACAAACGCCTTGAGTGTCACTTTTTTGTTTAAAAAATATTCAAAAAAAAGTGCAATAAAAGGGGTGAGCGTAAAAACTACAGCCAGTGATAGAGAAGAAGCTGTTTTTAGCGCTTCGAACATTAAAACAAAATAGATAACTATGCTTAATCCGAGAATGAGAAATCGCCATGGTTTTTTAAAGTCCTCTTTCTTTAGTTTTTTTGAGATGTATAATAATGTTCCCATTACACTTGCCCCTATCAAAAACCTTGCTGCTGTTATGGCTCCTGGTTCTATATCATTTGCAACCATCGCACCTAAAATGTAAGAAACCGATACACAAAGGGAGAAAAGAAGCATTGCCCCGTGTCCCCAAACCTCTGATGTCTCTACTGATATTTTTTTTTTCAAGAGCTAATTAACCTAAAACATTCCCCAAGTTATATTTGTGATGCTGTTTTTACAGCTAAGAAATAGAAAAAGTCTGTTTTACAATAACTGAGGCATTTTATGAAAAAGCTGGTATTACATTTTCGCCATATTCTGCGATAATTCTTTCCTCGTCTCCACTATCCAGATAAATATTGAATTGGGTTACTCCGAGATCTTTCAACGTTTTTAGTTTTTTTACATGTTGATCAGCGGTTCCCAAAACACAAAATTCTTCAACTATTTCATCTGTGATAAACTCTAAATAGGGATTGTCGCTCTGGCCATGCTTAGAGTAATCATAGCCACGGCGATCTTTAATGTAGTCCGTAAGGCTGTTGGGAATGTCTTTGTTATCTTCACCATACTTCTCAACTATATCAGCTACGTGATTTCCAACCATTGCGGGGAACCACTTTACTTTTTCAATACTTTCCGCTCTGTCTCCAAAGTAAGCAGGTGCGGCCACCATTACCTTGTAGTCTGACATATCACGTCCGTGTTCTTCTCCTGCCTTTACCGCTTGATCTCTGAGCCACTTGCAAACGGTTGGAGAAGCAATTTGAAGCACCAAACCATCTCCAACTTTTCCCGCAGACGTAAGAGCCTTTGGGCCGTATGCAGCTACCCAGACTGGTAATTCGTATCCTTCAGCCCATGGGAATTGGATTGGGTTTGGAACATCACCATACTGAACTTCATCACCCTTCACCATTGCCTTAACTTTTAAAATAAATTCCTCCATTCGTGCTAGGTTAGAAGGCTTCTTTCCCATCACGCGAACAGCGCTATCCCCTCTTCCAACACCGATATCAAAACGTCCATTCGATTGTAAAGCAAGTGAGCCAAACATTGATGCCGCTAAAGACCAGTCTCTGGTGTTGGGGTTTGTTACACACGGTCCAAACCTCATTTTTTTTGTGTGTTCCATACACATGGCCATTTGAGCAAAACTTTCTCTCCAAAGTATATGGCTATCATAGAACCAGCAATAGGTGAAGCCGGCGCTTTCTGCCAATCTGACCAGTGCTTTTGCGCGATCTGGTTGAACAAACCCTTTAAAACAAATCGCAAATTCCATTTCTTCCTCCTTATTTTATTCCTCTGGTGGCCAAATTTTTATTCCGGCATGTGAAAAGGGCACCGCTTTGGACATATTTATTCTTATCAATATAGGCGTTAGAGCCTCTAAACATCTTGCTGATGTTGCATCTCCAGCATTGTAAGCTTGGACTTCTAAATTTTTCAACAATTCTATAGTTTCTAATCGAGCATCCAAATTATTTCCGCAGACTAAGATATCACAATTAATTTTTTTCTCTAAGTGATTTAGTGTATTTGCGGAAACATTATGAAGAGTACCAACCACTGGTATATCAGGCCCTAATATGGCTTGAGCTGCTTCTGTAGCTGAGCCTTCAGGGGGCATAGCTACTTTTCTGGGGTTTCCGTCTTCCAATGGAACCACTATGTCAACAAGTACCTTTTCCGCTAGCATGTCTTTGATTTCAGAAAGTGTATTGTTGTGACCACTCCAAGGTACTGAAAATATTACAAACTTGTCCGTGAATGCTATTGCTTCGCTATTCGAAAGCCCAGTTATCGATCCCTCGAGGTTTTGGTTTTTTGATGTTAAACTATCTGCAACTTCGATAGCTCTGCACTCATCACGTGATCCCAAAGCAACTTCAAAACCTGCCTGAGCAAATCTAAGGGCAAGGCCTTTACCTTGGGGCCCAGTTCCTCCAATAATTGATAATTTCATCTAAACATATCCTCATTTTGTTTCCGTAAAATATCGTTCGCAGAGCCATATTTGCCACTCCAGCTAAGCCCTCTTAGTAAAATGGCAGGGCATTTCCCTGCTTTACTCATTAGGAGGCCTGAAGATGCTGCTATTTCATCACAAAAAGCTGGTTCTGTCACGTATAATTGATGTCCCCAAGCATCGCTGGTTCCCTGTTTTTTTTTGGTTGCGGGTAGTCCTGAGACACCTATAGCAACATTGACTTGTCCAATTCTCCATGGTCTTCCAAAGGTGTCGCTCATAACTATCCCCAAGTTCTCCACATCAAAATGATTTTTAAGGTTATCTCTTAAAACTTGCACACTAAGGTCAGGATTTTTTGGGACGGTTATCACTGTTTCGTGACCTTCTATATTGGATTCGTCAACTCCCGCATTAGCGCAGATAAATCCAAGTTTATGCTGGCATATAAGAGTTCCTTCATTTTGTTCCTCTCTCTTAAAAGAGCGAATAATATTGTTACTCTCTTGCAATACGACTTCGACCTTTCTTGGGTCCTTGTTAAGGCTTTTCCCGAGTTCGATTGCCTTTACGGAGGGAGAAATTTCTTTTAATTTTATTATGCATCCCTCAGCTTTTGAAAATATTTTGTGTGCTATACAAATAACGTCAAATTCTTTTAAACACATAGATGATTTGTTTAAAGCAGAAATAAGAATGCCACTAATGTCGTCACCTTTATAAATGTCAGGAATATTTGGGATTATATTTAAATTTATCGTTGAATCTGACATATTCTCTAATATCTACCTTAAACTGCAATTATATAAATTACATATTCAAATCTGTAATTACCTTTTTCAAAAAAAAGTTTTAAAGTTTTTTTGGAAATCAATCAATAGGTTGGTCAATGATGAACTTAGCTAGCCTTTTCTTGTCTGAAAGAGATGTCATCAGAGTATCAGTAAATATAGGTTTCTGATTTTGCAAGACAAATTGTTTCTCAAGTCCTTTGTCGGACCGATCAAGAATGAATGATTTGCAAATATCTTTATATATCTGCATACAACAAAAAGAATTTGGCTTGAAACCTAATTGTTTTAGCATTTTGACTGCAGGTCCTTTTACCGCTTTGCCTTGGATAAGCGGACTTATCGCCAGCACCTTTTTATTGTTTTTTTGAATGATCGATTTAAACCCAGGTATTTCAAGTATCGGTTTTATGCTTACTAACGGATTCGAAGGAGCAATGATTATAAGTTCAGCGTTTAAGAGTGCTATTTTTGCCTCCTTTGTTATTTTTGCTGATTTAATTCCACTGTATTTTAGCTTTATGATTTTCGGTGAACACCGTTTTTTGACAAAATATTCCTGGAATGATATCCAGCCCGACTTCGTCTGCACCTCTGTTCTAATCTTGTCGTCAGTAGGTAAGATTATATCTGCCGTTATCCCCAATTTTTTTGCGATCTCATTTGCGATAACAGTCGGACGGTGATCTTGTAATAGTCTAAGCTGTCTGTATATATGAATACCAAAGTCGAAATCACCTAAAGACATCCAGGTTTCCTCGCCTAATTTATTTAACATTGAGAGCGTTTTATAATCATCATTCTTTACTCCCCATCCTTGCTCTCGGTTCACCATTCCTGAAAGTGTATACGTTAAGGTATCTATATCTGGAGAAACTCTTAGCCCATGAAACTCATCATCATCTGCAACGTTACCAATGATAGCGAGATTTATATTTTCTATGGAATGTAGTCCTTCTGCTAATTTTGCACCGCCTACACCTCCTGCTATGAGAACAATATTTTTGATAAATCGTTTCATTTTCTTTAAAGTTGGTAATCTTTATTATAGCTTCCGAAAGTGAGTACAACTAACTCAGCTAAAGTTAAATGTAAACAGTTGATATAGTTTTTAAATTCTGGCTTGAAAAAAAGAATATTACGCTAATTTTAAAGGACAGATTAACTTGCACCTAAACATCAATGGCAAAAAAATTAATATATATATGCTGCCTCGCAATTTGCTTAACACTTTCGATTACATCACTTTCTATTTCATCAAAAGAGAAAAACAGGATAGAATTACTCCTTGATAGCTTAGCGTCTTCACCAAGCGCATCTGACTCAGGGCTTATAAGAAGAGAAGTCTGGAGTTTGTGGTTAGAAGGGTATATCGATAGAACAAATAAGAGCAAGATCGATGAGGCATTAAACTTATTCAATACCGGAAAACTAGAACAAGCAAAGATCGCGTTCAGCGAAATAATTGAATTAGATCCAGATTATGTCGAAGGATGGAATAAAAGGGCGACGGTAAAATTTTTAATGGGTGATTTCTATGGATCACTCACAGATATTGAGGAAGTTCTCAAAAGACAGCCTCGTCACTTCGGAGCAATATCTGGTTCTGGGCTTATTCATATTCACAATAGCAATTTTCTTGAAGCGTATAAGTCCTACAAGAGGCTGAATGAGATCGATCCCCATAACGAGGATAGTAAAAGGTTTTTGCCTATGCTAGAGAATAAATTATATGGAAAGAGTTTATGAAAAATGCAACCAATAACGGCATATCTCTGCCTTTTGGCTGCAATAGTCTTTGAGGTAAGTGGTACACTTTTGTTACCCGCGTCTCAAAATTTTACGAACGCAAAAGCTACTATATCTCTAGTGTTACTCTACGGTGTTTCCTTCTACTTTTTGTCAATCGTTGTGAACTTTATTCCTATTGCGATAATGTATGCTACTTGGAGTGGATTAGGAATTTTTACTTTGGCCCTAGTATCTTATTTTGCATTCAATCAATCTCTCAATGTTTGGTCTGTGATTGGATTAGCTCTGATAGTTATTGGTGTCGTTCTCGTAAATATAAATATAACATTACCCAAATAGATAACTAAAAATTATTTCTTCATTCCATGCGTATCGAAAAGGAACCCAGTATGAAGACAGGAAGCCACCAATTTATTCTTTTCCTTAAAAATCTTGCCCTCTATGGAAACGATATTTTTTCCTATTTTCAAGATGGATGCTTTTATTATTGCAGGCTCTAAAGACAATGGCCTATGGAATGTTGTGTGGAAGTCCGTTGTGTTGGGAAATCTTTTGCCTTTGGTAGAAAACAAAACACATAATGCAGTACAATCATCTAGTACGCTAGTAATCATTCCACCCTGTACATTTCCTTGAGGGTTTAAACAATCAGAAGGAAAGTTCACCTTAAAAAGAAATTCGCCATCCATTTCCTCCAAAAAATCGATTGAGAAAAATTTCCCAACTCCTTTGCTTTGGTAGACCTTCATAACTGCGTCAATCAGAGCCTTTTCAATAGACATCTCGACTTATCCAATGGGCTATGCTATTTCCTTGAGCTGTCATTTCTGATCTTTAAGTCAATTATAAATTTTATAGTTTGAGAAGATCTCAAATTATCCTACATTATTAATTAGAGTTTAACAACTGAAAGGAGGTGGTCCAATGTCTAGTGATTTTTCGATGATGGTGACAGACATGGATACCCTCTCGACAAAAATTTTCGAGGGGCAAAAAGGGGTCTGACACTAAATCGTCAGTCACCGAAGGAGGCTTAACAGCCTCCTTCGCTTTTTTATAATAATGGTAAATTTTAAAACACAAGTAACGATTATAGGTGGTGGTCCATCGGGCCTATTATTATCCCAGTTGCTTATGAATGAGGGTATAGACACCATCATCTTGGAAAAACACACTAAAAGCCACGTATTATCAAGAATAAGAGCTGGTGTTTTGGAGAGTGGGACCGTAGAAATATTGAAGCAAGCAGGTGTAGGTGAAAGAATAGATATTGATGGGTTTGTTCACGAAGGTACTTACCTTTCATCAGAAAATAAAGGTTTCAGAGTTTCTTTCTCAGAGACCGTGGGTAAGAGTGTTACAATTTTTGGACAAACTGAAGTAACAAAAGATTTATACCAAAAGCAAGAGGAGAGAGAAGCTAATATCTTTTTCCAGGTAAAAAACGTAAATATAATTGACCCAAAATGTTCGAAGCCAGAGGTAATATTTGAAGATGAAATTGGGAAAGAAGTTAAAATAGTATCTGACTTTGTTGTCGGCTGTGATGGCTTTCATGGCGTTAGCAGGCAGCGAATCCCTCCAAACCAAAGAAAAGAGTATGAAAGAATATATCCATTCGGCTGGTTAGGTATTTTATCTGAAACCCCTCCCGTCAGTGATGAGTTGATTTATGCCAACACCAGTGATGGATTTGCCTTATGCTCCATGAGGAATAATAATCTTTCAAGATACTATCTTCAGTGTGATGTCAATTCTAAAGCAGAGGACTATTCGGATGATTACTTTTGGAAGGAATTAATTAAACGACTTCCCGAGAATGCCAAGGATAATTTAAGGACTGGCCCTTCAATTGAGAAATCTATTGCTCCGCTGAGGAGTTTCGTGGTAGAGCCGCTTCAGTATGGGCATCTCTTTCTGGTTGGAGACGCTGCTCACATTGTGCCTCCAACTGGGGCTAAGGGTTTGAACCTAGCGGTGTCAGATGTGCATTATTTATCAGAGGGCCTTATATCTTTCTATAGAGGAGAGGGTGATAAGAAATTGTCTAACTATTCTAAAACGGCTTTGAATAGAATATGGAAAGCAGTGCGATTTAGTTGGTGGATGACTACTTTGATGCATGAGTTTCCTGAGACTAAAGAATTCGATAGGAAAATAAAAATAAGTGAATTAGAACATCTTTCTCACTCAAATTTTGCACAAGCGCATTTTGCCGAAAACTATGTGGGCATACCATTATGAAAAAGTTCATAGAAAGAGCTTTGAAGGTCATCGAAGAAGAAATAATTCCAGAAACAAAAAAAAGTGTTGCAAAAGGTAATAAAGTTTTTGGAGGAGCCATTTTGTCCAAAAGTGACTATTCAACTGTGACAATCGGAGTAAATCAAGAAACTGAAAACCCACTCTTTCATGGGGAAATATCTACATTAAACCAATTTTTTGCCGAAAACAAAAACAGGTCTACGGATGATCTTATATTCCTGTCAACACACGAGCCTTGCCCCATGTGTTTATCAGCTATTACTTGGGCTGGCTTTAACACAATTTACTATTTTTTTAATTATCAAGATACAAAGAAGACTTTTAATATAGCTCATGATTTAGACATTCTGTCGGAAGTATTTGGAAGGTCAAACGGAGCGTATAGTAGAGAAAATTATTTTTGGAAATGTTTTGCAATAAAAGAGCAAATCGATATGGTAGAAACCGCAAACAGAGATAGTTTATTGAAAATATCTAATCGGATATCATCAATATATGATAGTTTGTCCGCCGAGTACCAAAATAAAAAAAATTACAATAGTATTCCGCTCAGCTAGATATAAGTTAATTTTGGTTTATTTATTTAAATTGTCAGAAAAGTCCCTGAAAAGGGTTTTAAAGGAGCGTGAAATATGTTTGATGAAAAAGAGTACTTTGACCCAAGAAAATCACAACTAAATGTAAATGGTACAACACTCGAGCCCTGTTCTAGTGACCCCTTAACCGGGTTTTTGAGAGACGGTTGTTGTAGCTGGGATCCGAGAGATATAGGCAGTCACACTGTTTGTGCAATAATGACAAGGGAGTTCCTTGAGTTTTCAAAAGAACGAGGAAATGATCTGTCTACGCCTAGACCAGAATATCAATTTGAAGGTTTGAAGGATGGGGATCGTTGGTGTCTTTGCGCAGCAAGGTGGGAAGAAGCTAGATTGGCTGGTAAAGCTCCAAAAGTTGTTCTTGAAGCGACGAACATCAAATGTCTAGAAATTTGCGATCTGGAACACTTAAAAAAACACACTGGAGGAAATTAGATGTCTGAAAATATTCATAAAACCCAGGATTTTAGGGTCTTCTCGTTATCTATAGAGCTTTTAACAACACTTTATGGCTTGTTTATGGTCATTTGGGGTTTTTCTATATCATTAATTTCCGGAAGTTCCTCTATAACGTCTATGATACCAGCCTTTATTGGGGTTCCACTTGCGATCATTGGCTTTATCTCAATTATAAAACCGACATTTAAGAAAGCTTTGATGCATATAGCAGTAGTTATTGGCATAATTGCTTTTTTGGGTGGGCTTGATTTTTTTCGAGGCATGTTTAATAATTACTACGCTGGATTATCAAAGCTTATGCTTTTGATCACGGGTTTTGCTTATGTATATTTTTGCGTTCAAAGTTTCATCTTCGTGAGACGACAAAAAAAACTGGTGTCTAATTAAAAAACAATGTTTTTAGGTTTTTATATTTTTGGTTGACTCCACTTAAATTTACTCCATGTTACAGCTTGTGGGTTACATATTGTATAGGAGGATAATATGAGACTTTTTTCATTAATGATAACATTGTTAGCTAGTTTTTTTGTATCCTCAGCTGTTTTAGCAGCTGACATTGAAGTAAAAATGCTAAATAAAGGCGAAGAAGGAAAAATGATATTTGAGCCTTCGTTCATAAAAGCCCAAGTAGGTGACAACATCATTTTTCTACCAACAGATAAGGGACACATGGCTGCATCCATAAAAGGATTAATCCCTAAGGGAGCAAAAAAGTTCAAGAGCAAAATTAACAAGAAATTTTCTTACACAGTCGAAGTCGAGGGACTTTATGGGATTCGTTGCACACCACATTATGCAAATGGCATGGTAGCGCTTATTCAAGTTGGCGACTCTGCAGATGCGACTGACTTTTTAAAAGGACAAAAAGTCCCGAAAAAATCTAAAGAGCGGCTTGAAAAATATTTAGGCCAAGTTGGTTCTTAGTTAAGTTTTTTGTTTAAAGGATCTCCTCAGGGAGATCCATACAAAATAAGACGTGCTAATTAGCCAAAGTCCAAAAATCATCGCGTGATATTGCTGTAATGAGAAAGTGTCTTTATCCAGTATTAGAAATATTGCGCTTATGGACCATATTCCGACCATCAATATTGAGGAATTGCGTAGCTCTTTAACTCTAAACGGATGAATTATTTTTATCGGAATAAACGTCAATATTAGACATAAGCATATAGCACCGAAATTAAACCAGAGTCCGAGCTCTAAAATAAAAAGAAAGAACACTAGTAAATTCCAGAGTGCAGAAAAGCCTTTAAAATAATAATCTGTTGTTTTCATGTTCTTATCTGAAAACGTATAACAGCTAGCCAATAAAATAGAAATGCAAGTTAGATGAACGAGATTATATGGAACCATCGAAAACCAATAAATCATTAATACAGGAAGTATCGAGTAATTAAACATATCGATAACGTTATCTAGAGAACTTCCGTCTACTTCAGGAAGAGCTTCTTCTACATTAACGTATCTAGCCAGGGTACCATCCACACCATCAATAATCAAAGCTAACCCCATAAATAAAAATGCTAGAGCTTGTTCACCATTTAGTATCGCTATTAAGCCGAGAAATCCGAAAATAAGTCCCGACGCAGTGAAAGTGTGAGCTGCCCACGCAAAAGCTCTATTGACCTTTCTTGATTTAAACACTATGTCCTTCATCCTCATTTCTTAAAAATAAATAAAAGAGACTATATGTCAAATATTTAGAAACTTATGATCTTTCCCTTATTTCCAAAACTTGAAACCCATCGTTTCTTAAAGCCTTAATTATTGAGGCAATATGTTCTACGCTCAACGCTTCAATAATAGCATCAATTTTTGCATTTTTAACTGGAACGTCATTAAACATTCTTTGATGATAGATTTCTATGATATTACCTCCATACTTGGCAATTAAATTTGAAATTCTAGCTAACATTCCAGGTTCATCAATTATATCAATCCTTACTTTGGTCATCCTTCCATCCATTAAGAGCTTTCTGTTTAGTATGCTCGCAAATAGTCTAGCATCGATATTGCCCCCACAGATTACTGTTCCCACTTTTTTGCCAGAAAATTTGTCTTTATTTTTCATTATTGCTGCTACTCCAGCGGCACCTGCACCTTCAGCAACAATCCTTTCGTTTTCAAAAAGAGAGCTAATTGCCATTTCAAGATCAAATTCGTTGATGAGCAAAATATCATCAACATGATTTTTTATTATCTCTGAAGTAATATTTCCAGGCCTCTTGACGGCAATCCCATCAGCTAAGGTGTCCCCTGAAATCGCAAGTTGTTTTTTGTGAATAACATTATACATAGAGGGGAATTTTTCAGTTTGCACGCCAAAAATTTTTATATTGGGGTTGAGGCTTTTGGCAACTATCGATACACCCGATATCAATCCACCCCCTCCGATAGGAATGACAAGAAGGTCTAAATTTTTAGTGTCTTCCATAAGCTCTAACCCTAATGTCCCCTGTCCAATTACGACATTAGGATCATCGTATGGGTGTATGAGAGTTAACTTTTTATAATCAATTAATTCAGATACGTAATTTTGAGACTCATTTAAAGTTCGGCCCTTTAGTATGACTTCTGCTCCTAAACTTTTTGTCTTCATCACCTTTGATAAAGGCGCTTGCTCTGGCATCACGATAGTTGCTTTAACGCCTTCTTTTTGTGCCCACCAAGCCACAGCTTGTGCATGGTTGCCAGCTGACATAGCAATTACACCCTTTTGTTTTTGTTCTTCCTTCAAACGTTTTATAGAAACGTATGCCCCCCTGACTTTAAATGAAGAAGTGTATTGCAGGTTTTCAAGTTTGAGAAAAACATTGGCATTTACTTCATTACTAAGATACTGAGATTGAATAGTTGGCGTTCTAACAATATTACTGCGAAGTTCGAGGTTTGCCTCTTTAATTGAATCGATATGGATTGTCATTTTTATGGTTTAAAGCTTAAAAACTCTTTATTTACCATTTTACAGACAAAATAAAGAAAAATAACCATAAAGCACTTAATATTTAAAAGCTAAACATGATTTAATTCATACAAAATTTTGTTTACAAAAGCTGGTTTTTTTTATCAAATTATAAATAGTCTAATGTGGAGCTCGAATAGATTTTGAATATAAAGATAGTAGGAAAAAATATTGAGCTTGGAGAATCTTTCCAAGCCTATAGCAGTGATAAAATCGGGGACGTTTTACAAAAATATGGTTATGATGCTGTTAGTACTCAAATCACACTAGAAAAAAGATTGGGAAATTTCAAAGCCAAATTAAAAGTATATCTAAAAAACAAAATTGAATTAGATGCTACCGGTAGGGGTAAGGATGCTAATACTAGTTACGATGATGCGCTTGAGCATATAGAAAAAAAACTAAGGCGTTATCATCGACGCATGAAAAACCATAGAAATTTTGAAAGCAAAAATGTTGCATCTACCAATGAACCATTAAGAATTTATCAGAGTGTTGGGAATTTGGGTGAAGATGAGTTGGATATAAATTACGGGGATAGTATGCCTGTGGTTGCAGAGTTATCATATAAGATAGAGGAATTGACGGTTGAACAAGCAGTTATTCGCCTAGAGCTAGAAAATGAAAGCTGTATATTTTTCAGAAATGCTTCACATTCAGGATTAAACCTAGTTTATTACAGGAAGGACGGTAATATTGGCTGGATTGATCCTAGAGGAAGTCGAGAAAAAACCTTAACCAAGTCCTCTAACTCTTTTGAAAACTGTTGAAGTTGAAATAATTATGAACGAAGAGGACGTTATATCTCTTTTTTATGCAAAAAGTCATTTTGAGACTTATGAAATTTTAAGACCATTAGCACGAAAGGGTAATAAATTTGCTAGCTATTTCATAGGTAGTATGCTTGTTTCACCTATCGATCAGACTATTGAGCCAAATATTCTCCTGGGTATTGACTTCTTAAAATCATCAGCAAAAGCTGGTTATCCCCCTGCATTCGAGTTTCTAGGAAATCTATATGCTTATAATGAACGGGTAAATAATGACCAGTTTGTTGCCCACACTTTTTTTTATCTGGCCGCTATACTAGAGAACAAAATTGACATTGGATACCATTTAATAATTGAAGACGAATTCAAAATTTCAGGCTCAGATGTCAATAAATCCAAAGAAAACGCCAAATCTTGTATAGAGGTTGGGCTAGAAAATTGTAAACTACTTGAAAACAAACAGTGATATAGACTAGCACCTAAAGACAAAAAAATTTTAATAGCTGAGAAGTATGAAAAGTTCCCTGAGAAGTAGAATAGATCCCTTTATTGTAATGGATATCATGGAAAGAGCTAATGCAGTTGAGAAAAAAGGGCAAACAGTTGTGCATATGGAAGTTGGACAACCAGGCACTTCAGCTCCAAAAGCAGCAAAAGATTTCCTAAAAGCGTCAATGGAAGATAACCCAATGGGTTACACAGTAGCACTTGGATTGCCTGACTTACGAAAAAAAATTGCTGAATTATACGGCGACTGGTATGGACTAGATGTTGATTGGAACAGGATTATTATAACAGGTGGTTCATCAGCAGGGTTTATCCTTTCGTTTACTGCACTCTTTGACAAGCTCGACAAAGTGGGATTACCTAATCCCGGTTACCCTAGTTATCGGCAAATTATCAAAACACTTGATTTAGATCCGGTACTTATTAACACCACTAAAAAAAACAAATTCCAACCAACTCCAAATGATCTAAGCCGATACAATATTAATGGCTTATTGATTGCATCACCAGGTAATCCGACTGGCTCTATGATTGAAAGAGAGCCTTTAGAGGCTTTAGTGAATTATTGCGTAGATAGAAAGGTATCGCTAATAAGTGATGAAATATACCACGGCATTCAATACGATATGAAACCTTCAACCGTACTGGAATATACTGATAGCTGTTATATCATAAACTCTTTTTCAAAATATTTTTCGATGACAGGTTGGAGGATTGGATGGATTATTGTTCCCAAAGAACATGTAAGAGTAGTTGAAAGGATCCAGCAGAACATGTTTATATGCGCTTCGCATGCCAGTCAAATTTTGGCACTAGGATCGTTCGAGAGTAAAAATGAGCTGGAAAAAAACCTAGAGACATACCGGGAGAACAGGAAAATATTATTATCCGCTTTGCCTGAAATGGGTTTCAATAATATTGCGCCACCAGACGGTGCATTCTATTTGTATATAGATATCAGTGAATTTTCTTCTGACAGCTATGATTTTACAATAAAAATGCTAAATATCGGGGGTGTCGCCATAACGCCAGGTATAGACTTTGATCCAATCAAAGGGAAGTCAAAGATTAGGATATCTTATGCTAGAAGTACCCCTGAGATATTAAAGGGTATAAAGAGAATGAAAATATTTATGGATGAAAAAAAATATTTATAATGAAAAACAGCGTTAAAGGATAGGATTAGTTATGGTAAAGAGATTGCTTAATAAAGTTGTTATAATTACAGGAGCAACAAGTGGTATAGGACTTGAAATAGCCAGATCTTCAATCTCTCAAGGGGCAAATGTAGTTATTTCCGGAAGAAGAGAAAATGAAGGGAAAAAAATAGTAAATCAGCTGGGAGAGAGGTGTCAGTTTATTCAGTGTGATGTGTTACACGAAGATCAAATTTGCACCCTTGTTGAACAGACCTTTAACCATTATGGGAAAATAGATGCTATCTTTAATAATGCAGGCGCACCAGATTTTGTAAGAAATATTGAAGATATTTCATATGATAAAATAAGACAAAGCCTAGACCTTCTTTTGACAAGTGTAATTATTGGAACTAGAGAGGCTGCAAGAATAATGGGTAAGCAAAAATATGGTAGTATAGTCAATACAGCCAGTATTGCTGGCCATTGGGGAGGCTGTGGTGGATCGGTTTACTCGGCTGCCAAAGCTGGCGTAATTCACTTTAGCAAAGTTACTTCTCTTGAATTGGCAAAATGCAATGTAAGGGTTAATTCAATTTCTCCTGGAGCAATAATAACTGAAATATTTGGAGTTGGTCAGAAATTATCAGCGGAAAAACTTCCTTTGAGTGATGAACATCTTAAGTCGAGTGATGCCTTTGTTGATTTTCAACCGATACCCAGAGCTGGGTTGCCAGAGGATATCGCTAGCTTAGCTATTTACCTCGCTAGTGATGAGAGCACCTTTGTAACAGGCCAAGACTTTGTAATAGATGGCGGCTTATTGGCTGGTCGACCTCTCGACTTGGCCAGTCAATCATTTAAAAAGATTAACAGTTCTCTGAAATCTATTAAAAGTTTATAGTTATGCGGCAAGCTTTTATTTTAGTAATTGGCTAAAGAGTAATGGGTTTTCTATTAAAAACATTGCTACGGCAGTGGCACTTATTGCAGAACCTATCATTATAGCTCTGTCTCCCCACTGCATGCCGACATAAATCCACCCTATTGCACTTATTAAGTATGCTAACTGCCCGAAGAGGTATACTTCTGCTGATATAAGAAAGACACCCATAACACCTAATATCATCGAGCCCCACTTTACATACCAATCTCTAGTTCCTGTTGGAGTCAGAGGTTTAATATCGTCGTATTCGCCTTGTAATTCCTCAAGTTCTTGTGCAAGACGCTTTTTTTCTGCCGCTAACTCCATAGCTAGTCTCCCAGCTTTCGAAGTAATATTGTGCATCTTACCTTCTACTACTTCGGGTATCTCGTCTTGTTCTACATCTTTGACCATATTATTACTCCATTTATGAGAATGCATACCTAGAAAAAATTTTTCTCTTAATCAAGTATTAATTTTTAACTTGCCTAAGTTTTAGGCATATGGGTTGAAGTTATTATTGAACAGAGGTTTAGTAAAATTTTCTGCCACTAATTCACAGGGTTTTCCACAGAATATATGGAAAACATTCAATAAAAGACATAATGAATAAAATATGCTTTAAATGAAAGAACCCTACAGGAGAAAAAATTGATGTCAAAAAGACATAAAAAATTTAAATTTTTAAAATTATTAATGATCTTTTTATCCTTTTGGGTTTGTCTCTATACTTATTTAACAGCAGCTGACACGCACAGAGGCCTAATTAGGGAAGGGCTAGATTTTTATGACAGAGGAAACTACGCAGATGCGTTGAAAAGTTGGAAATTAGCGTCTGAAGTTGGTAGTAGAGAGGCTGATTTTCTTTTGGGGTTCCTTTACGACGGAGTCTTACAAAACGATAAAAAAGCCTTGTTCTTTTTTACTAGAGCCGCCTCATCTGGCCATATTCAGGCACAAATTAACGTTGGGCTGAAATATGAAAAGGGTGAGGGAACTAAAATTGATAAGAATAAAGCTCTTCAATGGTATACGAAGGCAGCGTTTAATCAAAACGATATTGCACAATTTAGGCTCGCTTCCTTATTACAAGAAGAATTTGGAAAGTTTAAAGAAAGTCATTTCTGGTTTTTAAAATCAGCTCAGTTAGGGAATCCAGAAGCACACTTAGCCCTTGCTACTAATTTTATTTTAGGGCGTGGGGCAGAAAAAAATTTAACTCTTGCACACGTAAGTTGCAACTTAGCGACTTTTCTCTCTAGGGATATCAGTAGCATTAGCAGGAGTATTCAATTGAGAACTGAGTTAGAAACAAAAATGTCAGCAGATCAAATAAAAAGAGCTGAACGGTTATCTAGAAAATGTATTGAAAAAAAGTTCAAAGAGTGTATTACTCACTTTAGAGAGTGAGGCAGCAGTATGAAAAAAACACTATACATTATAATAGCGCTGGGAGCTCTGGTGTCTTGTTCCAAGCCAAGCTATTTTACCAACCCAACACATTTCGTAGGTGGGAATAGAGCGGCTGCTGTTGAGACCCACTGTAGATATAGACAGGGTGTCAGAAAGGACACAGTACAGTATAAACTTTGCCAAGAGGGGTTTAACACCCACTATGGGCAATGATTTATGATAAAATATATATCCAGAAAGACGAAGAAAATATTGTTAAGGCTGTAGATACACAGATAGTGGTTGCTACAGTAGCTCGACAGCTATCATACATATTAGCGAAAAAATAGGCATTTAAACCGGGAGCCATTGCGGCCATAATAACTGCGTTTCTCAAGTAGTATAAATCAATGTTCCAGATATATACACCTAGTGAATAAACAACCGCAGGTTGTAAAAATAGTGAAGTGAAGATTATTGTAATAGTTATTTTATACGAATTGGTTATCCTGTAAAAATATAATACTCCCCCCATTGTGAAAAGCGACACTGGTATAATCCAGACCGTCCCAATTCTCAGTAATTCCTTTGTATTCACTGAAAACTCAAATTTGAGGATGTTAAAGCCTATACCTAATAAAATACCAATTGCTAAGTTGTTATAAAAAATGGCCTTTAGAGAACTTCCTAGTCCAGAAAAAAATGAAGTTTTGTCGGTTTTCATAACTTCAATGAGCGTAATTCCAACTAAATAGCAGAATGGAGCATGCCCTACAATTATAGTGTAATTGATAAAGAGGCTTTCTGAACCAAAAGCTCGCTCACTTATGGGTAGCCCCAAAAGAACTCCATTAGAAAACATTGCACAAAACCCTAAAATTATCGAATTTTTATAAGTTTGCTTAAAGATAAAGTAACTAATCCAATTTATTACCAAAAATGAGATTACCATCGAGATGTAAAAACAAGATAAGATTTGAAAATCAAATGCATTATTTAGATCAAGGATTGCTAAGTTGAAAAATAAGAGAAAGGGTATGCCAAAATCTTGGCAAAGTTTCGCTAGATTATCAACAAACCATTTTTCTAACAAATGAACAGAACAAGCAAAAAATCCTAATATTACGAGTAAAAATACCGGCAGAATTACAGCAGCAATCTCAAAAAACATTATGCTATATAAATTTCGAGACCATCAAATGCAGGCTCAACGTTTTCTGGAAGTTCTTTTTTTAGCTCAGAATAATCCAAGTCATTATGTAAGTTGGTTAAAATAGCTCGTTTTGGTGCCAGTTTTTTAAGCCAGAGAAGTGTTTTTTCTAAATGTGTGTGAGATGGATGGGGGTCTCGACGAAGAGCGTCAATTATAAGAAAATCAAGGTTTTCTAATTCCTTCCAAGTCGAAGATGGAATACTTAGAACATCTGGAATGTAGGCCAGTTTATCTATTTTAAACCCTAATGAATCTATTTCTCCGTGATTTACCAATAGTGGTTTAAAATTTATTACGCTCCCCGCACCTTGGATTCTAACATCCTTTGAATTTATTAGATTAAGCTCGCAAATTGCTGGATATTTGCTCTTTTCGGGAGTTTGAAAAATATATGAGAAGCCTTGTAACAACCTTTCCTGGGTTATTTTATCAGCCCATACTGGAATTTTCCCTTTTTTTCGATATGCTAACGTTCTTAAATCATCAATGCCATGGACATGATCGGCATGTGAGTGAGTATATAATACGGCATCTAAATTAGTTACTTTTGCTTGTAGAAGTTGTTCCCTCACATCTGGACCAGTATCTATCAGCACAGTTGTTTTTCTTGATTTTATAGTTCTCTGAACAAGTAAAGAGCACCTTAACCGCCTATTTTTTTTATTCATTGGATCACAATTGCCCCAGCCAAAACCAACTCGTGGAACTCCCCCAGATGACCCACAACCCAAGATTCTAAATTTATATGACATGACTAATATGCCTTCTTGAACAGAGTAAAGAAATTCTTTGTAGTTTGTGTCCGGAAAAATTCTTCATCTACATTAAGAATTTCTGCACCCTTCTTAGCGATTAAGGAAACAAAGGCTGGTTCATTAGATTTCCCACGGTGTGGCACGGGGGCTAGATATGGGCTGTCAGTTTCAACTAAAACTTTTTCTATCGGTACTCTTGCAAATATATCCCTAAGATTTTGAGAGTTTTTAAAAGTAATAATCCCCGACATTGAAAGATAAAAACCCAAGTCAATTACCTCCTCTGCAAGATAAGAGCTCGAAGAAAAGCAGTGCATAACACATTTAAAAGAGCTCTTGAGATATTGCGCAGATAAAATTTTTCCAATCTCTTTATCAGCGTTTCTTGCATGAATAATAACTGGTAAATCTGCTTCCTTAGCTACTTCTATATGTTGGATCAATGATTTTATTTGATCGCTTTTACTACCTTGGGAATAATGAAAATCCAAACCAGTTTCACCCACTCCAATCATTTTTTTATGCTCACAGATCGATAGTAAATCTTCACTTTTAAATTTGAGTTCTTCAGATGGCTGGTTAGGGTGTACTCCCGCGGCAAAAAATATTTCTTCGAACCTTTCGCTCAAAGAAATGGTCTCACTTATTTCTCTATAGTTTGTACCAATAGTCAACATTTTATCAACGCCCTCAGACTTTGCCCTTCTCAGAACACCGGATAGATCATCGGTCAGGGTTTTGAAGTCCAAATGACAATGGCTGTCTATTACAACTGATTTATTCTTTTCTATATTTTGCAAAGGCCAAATCTATTATATTTAATGCTAGAAAAAGAACTTTTTTAGCATCAATATTGTACTCCATTGATTGATGTCTCAAAAGTGAAATTTGTGCATACAGATGAGCTGCAATAAGATGAATTTCCTCTGTAACTAATTTACTATTAAATACCAAATCGATCTCATTTTTTGCAAGAGACGCAAGTAATCTTAATAAAACTCCTAACGATGATTTATCAGGATCATCGTAAGCTAAGTATTTTTTATTCACTGCTAATAATTTAAGGGCTTTTCTTCTATCAAGGTTTGGAAGATCCAATAATAACCCCTTCATTCCATTAAAAAATTCGATAAAGTCTTTGTCTAGAAAATTAAGAAGCTTTCTTACAGATCCTTCGCAGGAGGTCAGAGCCCCGTACTTTTTGAGTTGGTCAAATTGATTTTCTTTCAAGAAGCCCATAGATATATTCCTAAGGTCGCCTTCACTTAGTCTTTGGAAGGCAATTTTTTGGCATCTGGAAAAAATAGTCGGCAAAATGGACTGCTTGTTATTTGACACTAAAATAAAAAGAGTTTTTTTTGGTGGTTCTTCTAGTATTTTTAATAACGAATTTGATGCGGAAAGATTTAGATCTTCTGTAGTATCAACTATGCAGACTTTGTAAGAGTTGTCTGTCGAAGATAAAGACACTTTTCTTCTGAGTTCTCGTATATCATCAATAGATATATTTTTTTGAAAGAGTTTTTTTTTGTCATCCCACTTTCTTTTGCAGAAGAAAATATTGTTCGACCAAGTGGAGACATATGGATCTCTAATATCTTTTTCAGAAATATGACTCAGGCTCCTATTTTTTAAAAAACCACCACTTGATAATGCCTTTGCTACATTTAACGCCAGAGAAGCTTTACCAATCCCTGCTGGTCCATGAAACAGCCACGCATTAGGAATTTGATTGGTCTTAATACAATTCAATATAAAAGCTACCTGTTCCTTATGTCCGAAAAGAAAGGAAGCTCCCCCATTTGAGGATGTTGCTAATGTATGATTTTGTTTTTCTATCATATTACAGATCTATGTTATTTATGCTCTCAATTATTTGGGCAGCAACATTCTCTTTAGATCTATTGCCATCAATTATTTTTATTCTTTCACTATGTTGGTGTGCAATATTTAAAAAGTTTTTTCGTAGCTGATATTGAAAGTTAATGCCATAGTTTTCAAATCGATCTTCGTTATTTGCCCTATTTAATGCTCGATTTAGAGCAACTTCTGGATCCATATCAATAAGAAATGTAATGTCTGGGTTAATTCCTATCTGCTCAAATAACATTAGGCCGAGTTTTCTAGCCTGAGGACTTCGCATTCCTTGATAAACTATCGTGCTATCCATAAATCGATCACATATAACAATTTTATTATCTTCAATAGCAGGTTTAATAACTTTTTCGACATGATCATTTCTGGCAGCCATAAAGAGCAAAGTCTCAGTTTCCACAGACCATTGGAAATTGTTCTCTCTGAGAAGGATTTTTCTTATTTCATTTGACCCTAAGGTACCTCCTGGTTCCTCAGTCTTAACAAAATTTTTATTCTGTGTAGTAAAGTATTTTGCAAGAAGATCTATTTGAGTAGATTTTCCACATCCATCAATCCCCTCAAAACTAATAAATGAACCTTTCATTAGTTAGACCCAAATAGGGAAAAAAAATTAGATTTCAAAACATCTAGATTAGTTACGAGTTTATTTGCCAAGCCTCCTCTACCTAAATCTTCACTAACCTCTATAGGAAAAAATAACTGCCTTTTACCTTCTCTTGTTTTAACGAGAGGTGCTGGTTCAACTACTAAATGACCATTTATTTTTTGTCCCTTTTTCAAAGGAGCTATAAGCGGCTGTTTTAAGACAATATGCATTTTAGTCTTTTCTCTAGCATCATTGGCAAGAAGTATCTGAACATCCTTTGTTGCTGAGATCTTCACATATTCTTTTTCACCTCTCCAAACTGGTACTTTCAAAATAATCGAGCTCTTTTCAAAAAATGTTTTCAAACTAAATTTTCTGAAAGCCCAAGTAGTTATCCCTTTTGCTTCGCGTGCTCTTTGCCCAACGGACTTAAGGCCGGTAATAACAAAGGTTATCCGTCTTTCGTTTTGTTTTGCTGAAGCAATTAATCCATAACCAGCTTCCTCAGTATATCCCGTTTTTAATCCATCAGCGCCTAGGTTCATTAAAAGCAAAGGGTTTCTATTCTTTTGAGAAATATTATCCCAAGTAAATTCTAGGTCATCAAATATTTTGTAATATGAAGGATATTCTTCTCTAATTTTATTTGCTAGTGTCACAAGGTCTTTCGAAGACATCTTATGTTTAGGATCCGGCCAGCCAGTTGAATTTGTAAAGTTTGAGTTGCTCAATCCAATTTCCTTAGCTCTTATGGTCATTAGCTCCGCAAAATTCTCCTCTGTTCCAGCTAATCCTTCGGCTAAAACGATGCACGCATCATTTCCTGATTGGATAATCACTCCCTTAATTAAGTTCTCAACTGTGACGTACGCACCTTCTCGAAGAAACATTTTAGACCCACCCTTTTTCCATGCTTTTCTTGATACTCTGAAAGTATCGTCCAAATCTAACTTTCCTTCCTCCAAACTTTCAAACACCATCCATAATGTCATCAATTTTGACATTGAAGCTGGAGGAATTGGACGATCAACATCTTTAGAAAGTAAAACTTCCCCAGTTGAGTTATCAATAACTAAAGCCGTACTAGCAGTTGTTGAAAAACCTTGAACTACTGTACTCCAGATAAAAAGCAAAAAAGTGCTAAAAATAAATATTTTTGTCATGAATTGGTTTCTTAAATTTTTTAGTCAATATTATTATAATATTTATAATAAATTATAGATATTGCTTTTAACATCAAAATCGGAGTCTTTAATATGATTGATAATACCCATTTCGATATTTTAAATGTAATTGAGACTCACGGTACTTATCAACCTGAAAAGCCAGCTATATGTTGTGGTGAAATAACCAGGCTTTGGCGTGATCTTAAACAAAACATTAATAAAGTAGCAAATTTTTTTAAGAAAATGGGTATCAATAAAGGTGATAACGTCGCAATCTTGGTAGGTAATCGACCCGAAATACTAGAGCTTATTTTCGGAATAGTGAAAATGGGGGCGTGTGTTGTACCTCTGTCAG
The DNA here is from genome assembly GCA_902556405.1 of uncultured Alphaproteobacteria bacterium. Taxonomy (GTDB): domain Bacteria; phylum Pseudomonadota; class Alphaproteobacteria; order Rhodobacterales; family Rhodobacteraceae; genus CACIJG01. Next base: position 115,810 of record CACDWF010000001.1, read on the forward strand.
GCCTTTTGACTAAAGAGCAAATAACTGTGTTAGTGAATAATAGTGATGCAAAATTATTTATTGTAGACAATGAGTTTATAAATTTAGTCGAGGAGGAGCTATCACAGTTTAAAACTATTGACAAAGAAAAATTGCTATACTTAGGTGGTGAGTTGGATTGTTGGGAGAAAATTTCCTCTGAGAAGAAAGATTATGGTTTCGAATATAACTGTAGGCCAGAAGACAATTTCAATATCATTTATTCATCAGGAACTACGGGTGTTCCAAAAGGCATAGTTCAAACACACAGAGCAAGAAGTCATTGGGCAACATCTAATGCGATCGAAATGTCTTTTAATTCAGAATGTAAGTCGCTTACGACAACGGCACTTTATTCAAATGGAACTTGGTTAATGATGCTTCCCACATTGTTCGTTGGCGGCACGCTTCATGTTATGAATGGTTTTGATCCGAAAGCTTTTGTAAATTTGGTTCAGAAAGAACGAATTACGCATACCTTCCTCGTTCCACCACAGTTTAGTGCAATCCTTTCTTTGGAAAACATACAAAAAGATAGTTTTAGTTCTCTAAAGACTATTTTATCAGCTGGATCTCCGTTGAGACTTGATATAAAGGAAAATATCCTAAGAAGAATTAGTGAAAACCTATTCGAGCTATATGGATTTTCTGAAGGCTTTGCCACAATGTTAAAACCTTATGACCAAAAGAAAAAATTTGGTTCTGTTGGGATCCCAGTCTTGGGATTTGAGATTAAAATTATTGATGAAGAAGGTAAAGAGTGCTCTTCAAACATAGCTGGAGAGATAGCTGGCTATGGGGCCGGTATGATGAAGGAATACTATGGTGAAGTTGAACTAACAAAGGACCTGATATGGAAGGATAATAGGGGTAGAAGTTTTATAAAATCTGGAGATATAGGTAGCTTAGATGAAGATGGATTTCTAACCATTCTTGATCGTAAAAAAGATATGATAATATCTGGGGGTTTAAATGTATTTCCTGTTGATATTGAAGAGATTGTTGGCAAGCATCCAGATGTAATTGATGTAACTGTCATAGGAGTTCCCCATGAAAAATGGGGAGAAACGTGCTTAGCGCTTATTATTCCTAAAGATGGGGTAGAGATAGATTGCAATGAAATTAAGAATTGGTCCAACGAAAATTTGGCAAAACATCAGAGATTAGATAAAGTTGAAATTAGGGATGAGTTTCCCAGAAACGCTTTGGGAAAAGTCTTGAAAAGAGTTCTAAGAGAGCCTTACTGGTCTTAGTGAGATCCCTCCAAAATAATTACAGAACACGCAGCCTCTTCAAAGCCAATAACGCCTCCTCCATTTTCAGCGAGCCCAATTTTATTTCTCTCGCTTTGTCTCTTTCCTGCATTTCCCTTTAGCTGAACAGCTAGCTCATGAATCATAGATAATCCAGTTGCACCTACAGGATGGCCCTTTGACACTAATCCTCCCGACAAATTAACAGGTAATTTGCCACCAAGTTGCGTATGACCTTCCTCAACAAATTTTCCTCCTGAACCAATCTCACAAAAACCCAGCATTTCAAGCTGATATATTTCACAAAATGAAGTAGCATCGTGAATCTCGACAATATCTACATCTTTTGGTTCTAACTCAGCTTGTCTATATGCCTTCTTCGCTGCTACACTGGATAACCCTAATTCCTGAGGTGAACGGTATTTACCTCCAGATAGCACACTCGCTTTAATTTTTATAGCTGATTGTTGAATTTCTGTTGGAAAGTATTCTAGGCCTTTAGCAGAACAAATAAGAGCCGCCGCTGCACCATCTCCAATAGGCGCACACATCGCTCTTGTTAATGGGTATGAGATTTCTCTATCACTTAAAACCTCTTCCAAGCTTACTTCAAATTGATATTGAGCTTTATCATTTAGTGAACCGTGAAAATGATTTTTTGAAGCAGCGAATGCAATTTGGTTTTGAGTAGTGCCATAAGTCTTCATATGCCAAAGCGCTTGAAGGCCATACGTGTCCATAAAAATTGTTCCTTTTTTATTTTTAGGATCGAAGGGTTTTCCGAGTTCATCACCAATTGATTTGTAAAAATCTAGCCACTCACTCCGATCAAATTGATCAATTCCTCCATCATATATTTCTTGAATTTTCTCCGGTTGATTGGGCTGGTATATTTTCTCAACACCTATTGCTAAAGACACATCCTCTGTTCCAGAAATAATATCTTTCCATGCGCCATGGAATGCCATTGAACCTGTAGCGCAACCCCCTTCTACATTGATAATGCCAACTCTTTCAGGGAATAGTTTTTTTTGTACCAGAGGAGTAAAGCAGACTTGACCTCTAATATTATTTTGTCCAAATGTACCCATCCCACAATTACCGAACCATGCTTGTCCAATCATATCTCCATTTTCCACTTTAGCTGATTTAAGTAATTCGCAATAAACCTCCTCTGTTAGGTTTTTAAATGTCTGATCTGCTTTTTTCTCAAACTTGGTACATGCGGTGGCAATGAGATAAGCTTCCAATTTATCCTCCTTTTTTAGGTCAAATTAACGTCTAACTTTTTTAGACCACGGGGCACCATTGCATCAATCCATTCAAAGGAATTCTTCGCTTTCAGTCTAGTCGTTGGAAATTGCTTAAAGAAATTTAATATAGCGATACGTCCTTCCTCTCTTGCAAGAGCTGCCCCAATACATAGATGAGGACCATACCCAAATGTTAAATGCCTGTTCGGTGAACGATCAATCTTAAAAACATCTGGTTTGTCAAAGATATTTTCGTCTCTGTTTGCACTTGAAACCATGGCAAATACCCTATCACCTTTTTTGAGTATTTTATTATGAAGCTCATGTTCTTTTGCGACATTTCTTACAAGTGAGTTTGTTGGCCCATCATATCTCATTATTTCTTCAATGGTAAGATCAAGTAGATCAGGGTTCTGAAGAAGTTTTGATAGTTCTGATGGATTTCTCATCAAAGTGAGAATCCCGTTAGATATAAGATTGGTAGTGGTTTCATGACCAGCAAATAAAATTAACATGCAAGTCGCAATCAACTCATCATCAGAAAACTTATCGTTTTCAACAGATGCATTTATCAAATCCATGAGAAAACCTTCAGAAGGATTTGCTCTCCGCTCTTCAATAATTTCCCTAAAGAAAGAAACCATTTTTCTACATCCACGAGACGCTTTCTCATACTTATGCTTATCATTCCTGGCGCCGCCAATAAATTTTGACATATCATCCGACCATGATTTAAATGCGTCTAGCATGTCTATAGGAACGCCTAGTAGGTGCATTATAGTAAGTGCAGGAATGGGAGAAGCATAATAACTAACTAAGTCAATTTCCCTCATATTTTTTAGTTTAGATAATGTGGCATCCGTTATAGCATTTATCTTTGGCTGCATTTCGTTAATAGATTTTCTTGTGAACGCAACCATCATTATCTTTCTCATTCTGGTATGATCGGGGGGATTTCTGAATGCAGCCCATAGATTTAAATATTTTACAATTTCTGCCAATAGCTTTGCTTCCTTGGTAGGTAGTTTACTATAAAAGTTGTTTAACCTATCAACAGTAATATTATCGCTGGAAAGTATAGATCTAACGTCTTCGTATCTCGTAACTATCCATGATTTCAATTTCGTGTGCCAGTGTATAGGATCTTTATTTCTAAGTGCCAAGAAATAGGGATATGGGTTAGCCAAAGTATTTGGATCAGATGGGTCGTAGTTCATACTGAGTCACTTACAAAATTTTTCCAGGTAGCCATATAGTTGACAAATGTTTCTGATAAGCCTTCTTTCAAAAGGTGATCCCTTGTAACAGGAGCGGAATAGGGCTGAAAGTTTGATCCTTCAGCCTTGAGCCGGTTTGGAAATTGATGATCTAAAATTGCAGCTCTTCCTAAACAGAAAAAGTCGACATTATTATTTTGTAAAATTTCTATATCTTCAAAAGAAAAAATCTTTCCTGCTACGGTTAATAACTTTGAACCTCTGTCGATAGTCGTAAATAGTTTTAATAAGCTCTCACCTTTTAAAGGTCCATCATCTACCAATTTAAATGAATCCCAGAGTGAAATATCGATAAAATGAATATTATTAATTCCACAAAGCGTTTTATAAAGTGTTATCATTTCGTTAGTATCTAAGCCAAACCTCTCTGGAGAAATCCTCACACCGATTAGAAAGCTCGAGGGAGTCTTTTCTTTAATTTCCTTGATAATATCTATTAGAAACTTAGCTCTGTTTTTGAAAGAACCTCCATAATCGTCTTCTCTTTTATTGAACTTTTTAGAAAGAAATTGACCAATTAGATAACCGTGCGCAGCATGCAGTTCTATGCCATCATAGTTACATTCATATGCTCTAATGGCACATTCTACAAAAGCCACTTTCATTTCTTCAATTTCTGCTATCGACATCTCTCTCGCGGACTTTTCTGAATTCATACTTGGGCCTATTTTATCCCCTGAATAATTAATGTCTGCCCTTATTCCTGCATGGAAAATTTGGGCTATGGAAAGTGCCTCTAAATTGTGTAATCTCTCATTTAAACGATAGTGGCCATCTTTGTGTTTAGGATCATATATGCCAAGTTGTCCTTTCCAACCAATGCCAGATTTTAACACAGGCATAGCGCAAGTCATTATTATCCCAAAGCCTCCTTCGGCCCTTTTTGTAAGCCAAATAAACTCATCATTAGAAATTCTCCCTTGGTCAGGACTTTGCATATTGGTAAGTGGCGCAAGCAGAAACTTATTTTTTGCTTTTACACCGTTTGAAAACGTGAGTTCTTTAAATAATTGCTCCATAGCTATATATTAAAACATACTTTCTTCTGATCAAAGGTCTATTAATGCATTTAAAAAATTTATTGCGGTTTAAAATTATATTAATTTTTTTTTCATTTCCTTTATTTGTAAATAACCTTTTTGCAAGTGAAAGATATACAATTGCAAATTCAAAAGCACTAAAATTTACCTATTTTGTGAGTGGTGTCCCTTTATATGGTGAGTTTCATGTAGACACATCTTATTTCACTATCGATTTTACAGACGAACAGCAATCTAAGTTTTACATTAAAGTAGATATTAGAAAAAGTACTGCAGGCTTTCCTTTGGCTACCAGCGCGATGTTAGGACAAAGTGTCTTAAATGCAAACAAATATCCGTTTATGGAGTTTAAAAGCACTAGTATTTCTAAAAAAGATAAGGGATATCGAGTAAGCGGCCTACTCAAACTAAAAGGAGTACAGAAAAATATTGTTATTGTGGTTTTTATCAAAGACAAATACAGAAAAAATGCAAAAACTCTTATGTTTGAAATAATGTCTTCTATTAACAGATATGATTTTGGCGCCGATGGATTTCCTTTTCTTGTTGGCAAGGAAATTAAATTAAATTCTAGTATTGAATTAATAAGAGGGGATTAATATGGCAAGGCATCGTGGAAAATTTGATAAAAATAAGATTGAGCCCTATGAACTAAGTAGGAGCAGAATTGAAAACTTTGTCAAATGTAAAGCTTGTTTTTATATGGAACAAGTGGAGGGAATAAAGTTCCCTTCTATTCCGGGGTTCAATATAAATGAGGCTACTGATATATTGCTTAAAAGAGATTTTGATAAATACAGAGAAATTAGAGAGCCTCATCCATTTTTGGTCGCCAAAGGACTAGACTTTCTCATTCCCTTCTCTCATGAACACTTTGAATTATGGACGCAAAGCTTGCATTTTGGAGCAAAAGATAGGCTTAACTTTGTGGATCCTAAAACAAATCTTAAAGTTGGTGGTGGTCTCGATGACGTTTGGTTAAATATTAACACTAATTGTTTGCATATAGTTGATTATAAAAGTACGTCACAAAAATCAGACAAAGGGCCTATTACATTGGATGACCCCTGGAAAGCTTCTTATAAAAGGCAAATGGACCTCTATGTGTGGGTTTTAAGAAAAAAAGGCTTTCATGTTGATGATGTGGGTTACTTTCTATATTGCGACGGGGATAGGTTTAGTAACTATGATTTTTTATCAAGTACTGCCGCATCTATGAATTTTAAGATAACTTTAATTGACTACAAAACTAACGACGGCTGGATAGAGCCGACCTTGCAAGATATTAGCGAGTGTTTGAACGAGAGCAAAAGACCCCAGCATTCAGACTATTGTGAATATGGAAAATTTCTTTCTCAAAGTTTAAATCAATGAACTCAAAATACTATCTGTATTATTAAGTCTCTCAATGTTAAGACCAGCAACAGATTTATATTTTTCTGAGTGATTTTTAAGTTCGCTCTGGTTAATGATTTCCTGGATATTATTAAAAGTTCCTCCACAACGGTCTTCAACTACTTGTAAAAGAGCATCGGGACCAGAACTTCTATTTGCTAATGTTATTTTGGCAGTTAGGGGAAGCATCTCATTTTCGTAGCGTAATAAAGCTGTTTCATTAAGTCCATTTACTTTTAAATAAAATGCAAGTTTTCTGGCATCAATAATAGCTTGGCTGGCACCATTTGATCCAACTGGATAGGTTGGGTGGGCAGCATCACCTAACAGTGTTGTTCTTCCAAACGTCCATTTTTCTAATGGATCTCTGTCAACCATTGGATACTCATAGACTGAGCTTGTTTCTGAAATAAGGCTTAAAGGATTTATCCATTCAAAGGACCACTCTGTAAAGTTACCTATAAATTTCGATTTATCTACCTTTTTACTCCAGTCACTTTTCATATATATTTTTTCAGGATTAAATTTTAGTTCCGCTATCCAGTTTATTTTTGCATTTCCATGACTGTCTTTTTGACTTATTGGGTATGAAACAAATCTTTGCGTATCATGTCCAATCATCACCATAGAAGCACCAGTCCTAAAAGGAGAAGCAGTTGTTAGCCCACGCCATAAAATTGCTCCGTTCCATAGAGGGTCCCCTTCATCTGGGAACAACTGTTTTCGAATATTTGAATTTATCCCATCACAAGCAACGAGAATATCGCCGTAAAAGATTTCATTTTTTTTTGTATTCTTCTTGAAGTATTGCAATTGTACTGAAGAGGATAAGTTTTTGAAGCCAGTAGCTCTAGCACCCAAACTAACAGAGCTTTTTTTCGAGCGTTCAATAAGAGTATCATAAAGTAACTTTTGGAGTTCTCCTCTATGGACAGAAAATTGTGGTACATTATACCCTGCTTTTAAGCCCCGTGCTTCAGTCCAAATTTCCAAACCTTTTTTTGAAAACAATCCAAATTCCTCTGTTTGCACTCCAAGTCTTGTTAGATTATCTTTTAATCCTAATGCAAAAAGTTCCCTCACGGCATTAGGTTGTAGGTTGACTCCTACTCCTAGGGGTTGAATAGATGTTGAGGACTCAAATATTTGAAATGGTATTTTTAGTTGTTGTAGGGATAGCCCTAAGCATAAACCACCTATTCCTGCTCCACATATTAGAACTGTCATTTTAAATTAATCTCTGTTGGCAGATATATATATAGGGCATAATAAGTCTGTACTCAATTAACATACAATGGTAGTGCCGTGGAAAATGTCCAAGCTAATGCAATTCCATTAGCAAGGCCTGACGAAAGAGTATTATTGTATTTTCTACTTATGATATTTGCTAAGAATCCAAATATCAATGCGAAGGCAAGAAATAGAAGTATTGCGTATCCCATGATAAACAGTTGGGAAATATTTAACCAAATTGAGACCGATAAGGAGATTATTAGAAACAGTTTAAATATATTTCCTATGATCCAACCATTTGAATAATTATCATAATACATCTGCATTAGTACCATCAAAGGGATAGACCCAATTAAGCAAAAGAAAAACACAGGTACTCTGGTTCCGGTCAAAAGAAACGAGCTAACGTAGTTATCCAAAATGGATCCAAACACAATACAAAACAAAATAAATAAAAAGGCAAATAATGGAAAATTAAATGATTTTGTTAAATCTTTAAACTGGGTAGGCGGTAGGCTGAAAAACAGAATTATGGATATTAGGATCATTTGATTAATCAGATGATTGTGGGCAGGGAAATTAACAATTTTAAATGTAAAGTTATACAATATAATTGGCGGGAGTGCACAAGCGATGATATTTATGGAAAAGAACCGCATATAGCCAAACTGATATTTCCCTACGGTTTTTTTAGGAAGGAACTTGGTCAGTAATATAATGAGAAAAAAAATACTAAAAAATAAAATACCAGTCCAAATTCCAATATTGTTTCCAATAAATATTTGCTTATCCTTTTCAAGAAAATTAATCCAATCTACCAGTTCTCTCTGAGTGCGAACAGAATATAAAACGCCTACATGGTCGGCATTATCTATAAAGTCCACTTTTCTAATAGCATTATCATCAAGGGCTCCATAAAATCTTCCCTCCTTTGGATTATCAACTCCAATATTTTGTAAAATTTCTAAGGATTTCGATCTCAATTGAGGTTCCCACTGCCCATTAAGAATGAGGACATTTTTAGGTTCTTTGGCTTTTAAAGCGTCAGTATAAGCGGAAATGGCAACTGCGCTATTAAGACTAGGATTCAAAGAGGCTGACCTGATTATTATATCGGATGCCATTGAATGGCCAATTATCATTGAAAAGCTGGGGCTATGTTTTGATAAATAATGAGAGATTATCTCATTTGTTTGATTAACGAATTTCTGCGTTGCTCCCTCAATAGTTGTAATATCTCCAGAGTATGGTTGAGGATGACGTCCATGCCCTAAAAAATCAAAACGAACTGTTAAATAGCCAGCCTCTGCAAGAGCTACAGCGATTGGTCTCATAAAACTAGTGGATCCAGCAAATCCATGTGCTAAAAATACTATGCCTTTAGTTTTTATATTGTCCTTAAAAGTCAGAGTAACGGGGGTTTTGTTGACCAACTCTCTGACACTAGTCAAATTTCTTTCAGCAAAATCGAGTTTCCAAAACGCAAACAGGGCTATTAAAATCAATAAAAGGCAAGAGACTTTATAGATAGAGTTCTTAGGGCTTTTTAACAAAAACAACTTAGCCTTGCACGCTGGGTTTCTCAAATGTGTATCTAAAAGTACAGCATTTCCCACCACTCATAATAGTGGTTTCTCGATTAAGTCTTGCATCTTGGTTGAATCCTTCAATCATTGCGGCATCTCTATTGCAAGACAAAACAGCGCCAAGGTCTTGTATTCCTAAAGCCTTATACATTTCGGCATATCTACACCTTGTTACATTGAAATCTAATTTTGTGTCATTCTTCTCAAGCAAGTCGATTTCCAGTGCTCCATCTTGAGTCCAGAACTTTAGTGTTTCAAGAAAAGCAGAAACATCATTGCCATATTCTTTTGCCAGAGATGAGCCTTGATTACGAGCTAGCTCCATAACTGTTTTTTCTAAAATCGGTATTATTTTTTCTTTGCCAAAGTTTTTTATTAGAGCATCTACAAAAGGTGCGATGATCCTAGCTTCTGTTTCGCGCCGTGTTAAAACTCCAATCTTTTGCGTCAGCTCATCTTTTAACTTTGTGTTGCTATCCATTTATTATCTCCAAATTAAACAGTTACTTCCTAAATTACTGTAATGCTCACTTTTCCACGATCAGAAAGAATATGGTTTATCTTATCCCCCACTTTTGCTTGTCTAACTTTAAAGACACTTCCCGTTATTATAATCATTCCCGGTTTTAGTTCACTTTTACGCGAGTGCAGCTCATTGATCAGCCAGCACAGATTTTCAAAAGGCTTTGCGTCAAGCACCCCAGTTGTTAATCTTGTTTCTTGGTTCCACTCACAGCTCGATTGTATGTTCTGAAAATCCTTTTCCTGCCAATTGTATATTGGCTCTCCTAAAACTAGGCCACCAGACCACGCGTTGTCACAGGCTAGAGAAAGTGGATCCAGACCATCATAATTTGCTCCTCTATCATCTACAAGCTCGATTGCTGGCATCACATTTGAAATATCTTTTATAATATTTTCTAAGGTTCTATGAATGGTAGTGTCTATTATGCGGTCTGATAGTTCAAAAGCTAATTCAAACTCAACACTCATTCTATGATAGTTTTCTAGTACAATGGTCTTAGGACTTGTAAAAATCTCATTCTTAAATAGACCGCCATAAACAGGGTGACTAATTTTGTGATAGTCTTGTTGTATTTTAGAAGATAGGGCAATTTTGTACCCTCCAAGTGGCCCTCGCGGTAACTTCTGCCGTAATTGATTCTGAATTTGGTAAGCTTCGTTGAAATCTTTTGGTTTCATATCTTTTTCAAGATTTATAAATCTATCTCCAGCTTTGTGCGCCTCAAAGAGAAAGGTACTTATTTTTTCGACATTTGAAATCATGTACTTTATGTAACACTTTTTTTTAATTTTCCAAAAGCTTTAGTATTTATTGCGTTCTTAAATTTGCCAGAGCAATCATTGCTATTGCAACCTGTTCCAATATCTTTGCTTTTGCCAAATTCATACTCTCCGAGGCAAAATCTGCGTCTCCAATATTACTTCTCGATTTGATCAGGTTTACTTTACTATTATCTAGGTTAGACATTATGAAATCCAGTCTGTTTGACAATGCTCCAGCAACACCCGTTTTTTGTTAATGTTTTGTATCGCAGCATCAATGACACACAGATAGTTATGGGCATTACTTCTAGACGTTAAATCTTAAATTAATCCCAATGAAACAGCGCTCAGAGGATAGGAATAAACTTCCAGCGTGTTACCGGATCGGGACCCAACTGAACAAAGCGCGTGTTTCCGTCAAATAGTGGTACGCCCCCGAAAAAGGTAGTGCTACCGCTGTGACTAATTTCCAGTTCGAGTTGCGATAACTCGGAGTCTAACGCCGATCTATTAGCGGCAGAATTCGTATCACTTAGAGCTTGGATAGTCAGCTCGAGCATTTTCAACAATATAGATTGCACTTCGGATAAACTTGTGTCCAAAGTATCTACTAAAGACTGTCCATTAGCGGCATTTTTCGATGCAGTATTTATGCCGCGAATTTCTGCATTTAGTCTTACTAATTAGTGAATTCCGGCCGGATCATCAGATGCCTTGTTAATTCTTTTTCCAGTGGACAAACGTTCCATAGCTTTATTCATCAATCATGATGAACGGCTCAAAGCAATCAATGCAAATCCAATTCCACTGTCATTAGTTTAAGTTAACGACATACCAAACCTATTATCCCAACACTTTATACAACAAAAATTACTAAGTTTATATTTATATATTTTGTTATGATTCATAATATGGACTAAGCTTGCTCTTAAAAAAAGGAGGAAAAATTAATGAAACTTTACCAATTTGATCTGGCTCCAGCCTCTAAGAGAGTTACTTTCTTCCTCAAGGAAACAGGAATTGAGGTGCCAATAGTGCAACTTAATGTTAGAGATGGATATCAATTTGAAGAGCCTTTCAATTCACTTAATCCATTTCATTGTATTCCCTTTTTAGAATTAGCCGATGGGACTGCAATTTCCGAAAGTGTGGCAATCTGTAGATTTTTAGAAGAGACTAATAACGCTTCAAAAAAATTATTTGGAAAGGCTTCTAAAGAAAGAGCAATCATTGAAATGTGGAATAGACGACTAGAAATTGATGGGTATATTCCGCTTATCAATGGCATCAGAAATAAATTTGAGAGATACGAGGGAAAGGTTTTACCCGGAACGCGTAACAAATTACCACAAGTCCCTGCAATAGCAAGAAGAGGGATAGAGTCGTGCAGAATATTGTTCAAGAGACTGAACGCTCATTTACATACAACTTCATATGTAGCTGGTGAAGAGTTAAGCATCGCTGACATTACGGGCTACGGGGTAGTACAGCTAGCGATTGCTATTGAAATGAATTTTGACGAATTTGAAGAAGTCAAAGCATGGCATGAAAAACTGGATAGAAGGTTTGAGTCAAATGAATAAAAAATTATGTATTATAACAGGAGTTGGACCGGAAACCGGTACAGGTGCTGAAATTGCGCGCTACTTTTCGGAGAATGGCTATCACGTTGCCATGATTGCTCGAACTAAAGAAAATCTCAAATATTTAGAAGGAAAGTATGATAATACCTCTGCCTATCCGTGCGATGTGGGAAAAATAGAGGATTTTAAAAAAACAATAAATAAAATACAAACTGACCTTGGTCCGGCTGACGTCGTTATACATAATGCCCCTCTGGGAACGCGAGGACCCATCCTTGATTTGAGCTATGAAGATTTGGAAAAAAATTTTAGAGTTAACACAACCGCTTTACTTATTTTATCACAAGCGACACTTCCAGAGATGTTAAAACGAAAGAGCGGCACGATTATTGTTACTGGCAACACAGCTGCGGAAAGAGGAAAAGATGGATGGGGATTTTTTGCTGCTTCTAAATCAGCTCAGAAGATACTAGCAGAGTCTATGGCTAGGGAATTTGGACCAAAGGGAATACACGTAGCGTATATCATAATAGATGCCTTAATTGATACACCAAGGACACGACCGCGTCTTGCCCCAGATAAGCCAGATAAATTTTTTGCTTTCCCAAAAAATATAGCAAAAGAGATCTTCAATGTTGTGAAGCAGGACAAATCTACATGGTCCTTCAGAGTCGAACTACGCCCCTATGGAGAGTACTGGTAGTCTCTCCATAAGTAAAAAGAATAACAGTTAATTATAACCTACGAGGTCAAGAGCTTTTTTGCACTTTGCAGTTTCGTAAGTTGATAGGCCCAAATTGACCTCATAATGACACTGAACTGTAAGCTCATCTACCTTTAGCAAGGTTTCTGTATCAAGAGAAGCGGTTTGAATTCCACTGCTTATTTTTTCAGAAAACCATACTGACTTTGGGTCACACGAATGGGTCCAAAGCCCCTCAGCAAAAGATGTTGTGCTAAAACAAAAAAGCATTATGGCGACGAATAGATTTAGTTTCATATCTATACTCCTTTTATCTTATCGTAACTAGTCATACCAAAAAAATTATACTTTGGAAAGGTATTATTATTGAACTTTTTATTTAAGAAGGTTTAAGAAAATATTCTTATCAAATTCCCAGCCAATTATTACTTTTCTCTCAGGTAAACTATCAAAAATATGTATCATTTTTTTAAAGTGTTTTTTATGAAATTTTACTGTCATTTTAGGAGAATTACGTGTGTTGAAATCACTAATTAATACTTTCACTGCTTTAAAAAACATTCTTTTGTATTTTATGTTATTAACCTTAGTAACAAAAAATATGCCGAGGGAGAGCATAACAAAAAATTGCTCCATATAACCGAAACCGCGGATATTTTTACCCGAAAAATAATTAGTGGACATAATTTTTGTATCTTTCAAAGTTAAATTGCCTTGATTTAAATTTTTAAGAAATTTTACTTTCTCAAACGTTTCACGAGTTGTGGATTTATCTCTATAAAGAGGGACTAAAACTGAGTTTAGAAAACTCATCTTGTTGTTTAGTTGAAACTCAATAGGTTCCCCTAGCTTTACATACAATAAGATCATGTCCACATTTGTGCTCACCAACCAAGACTTCTTGCCACTTATTAACAATATATTTTTCTTGTTATCAAAAGTAGTTTTAATCGGAGCAGCGGAGATTTCTCTGACTGCTAGAGAAATAGTTGCTCTTGTTTTTTGTTTGAAATGATATCTAATTGCGCATTGATAAGCAGAGAAAAAAATCCACGAAAGATTATTTGAAACAGATGCCACTGTAATTAGAGTCCTAATATAATCTATTTTTGAAAGATTTTGTTGCTTCCAGAAATGGAAAAAATGCTCTTCTTTTTCTAGCTTGGAAGAGAGAGATTTTTGTTCAAACAGCTGATTAATATGAGGTATTTGTAAATAATGAGTGATTTAATAAGTCCTAACAAAAATTTTATATTGCATCGAAATCAAGAAAACAGGCTTTACATATTAATTTAAAGTCCATATTAAGTGGTACAAATTTTTTTTAAACCATTAATGAGGCGGTCGTGATAAAAACAGCAATTTCAATATTAGCTGAGAGTTATCAAAATAATACTCTAAACAACCAGCTCTCCATATCACTTTTACGAGTTGAGATCCTAGCAGGGCTAACGGTAGCTATAGCACTAGTCCCTGAAGCGGTCGCTTTCGCTTTCGTAGCCGGAGTAGAGCCTCTTGTTGGATTATATGCCGCCTTTATCGTTGGTTTGGTTACAGCTCTTTTTGGTGGAAGGCCAGGGATGATCTCGGGCGCAACAGGTGCATTGGCTGTTGTTATGATTTCCCTTGTATCGGAGCACGGTGTTCAATACCTATTCGCGACTGTTATCCTCATGGGTATACTTCAGATACTTGCTGGAGTTTTTAAGTTAGGGAAATTTATTAGGATGGTTCCTCAACCAGTAATGTTGGGTTTTGTTAATGGCCTGGCAATAGTAATAGGTCTTGCCCAGATAAGACAATTTCAATATGAAACAGCAGAAGGCAATTTGGAATGGATGAGTGGTATGTTATTAAGCACGTCAGTCCTAATCGTCTGTATTACAATGGTTTTAATTTGGCTCACACCAAAAATAACACGACTCTTGCCTGGACCTTTAGCAGCAATTATTATTGTCAGCCTCGTTGTTATTTACTTTGACATTCCTGTTCCCTCGGTTGGAGATCTCGCTCCAGTGGCTGGTGGGTTACCACTTTTTTCTATTCCGACAGTTCCTATCAATTTAGAAACTTTATATATCATTTTCCCTTACGCGATAGTCTTGTCTGCTATCGGATTAATTGAAAGTCTTTTGACACTCAACCTTGTTGGGGAGATCACGAATAAAAGAGGTGGAACAAGACAAGAGTGCATGGCTCAAGGTGCTGCAAATACCATTACGGGCTTTTTTGGTGGTATGGGCGGATGTGCGATGATTGGTCAATCTATGATAAATGTCAAATCAGGCGGAAGAACTAGAATTGCTGCAACGGCAGCCTCCCTTTTTCTACTTTTTTTTATTTTGTATGGAAGCGCTCTGATTGAGGCAATACCGATAGCCGCTTTAGTAGGCGTTATGTTCATGGTGGTCATTGGTACTTTTGCTTGGAGTTCTATAAGCCTAATCACAAAAATCCCAAAATCCGATGCGCTTGTTATCATCTTGGTAACCGTTGTCACAGTTCTCGAAGACTTAGCTGTTGCTGTTTTAGTAGGTGTTATAGTTTCTGCTTTAGTTTTTGCATGGAACTCCGCTATAAGGATACGAGCTGTTGAGCGCCCTTCGATAAGAACAAAGGGAGCTAAAGTTTATGATATTGAGGGACCTCTTTTTTTTGGATCGGTCGAAAGTTTTGTTGAAATTTTCAAACCGGATGATGACCCGAAAACAGTTATTCTAGATTTTGCTAAGTCAAAGGTAGTTGATCAATCGGCGTTGAAAGCCATTGAGGATATTGCTGAGAAATATCAAAGTTCTGGAAGAGAGGTTAAATTGCGTCACTTAAGCCGTGATTGCCACGATCTCTTGACAAAAACAGGCCAGCTGATGATTGACAGTGATGACGACCCAACTTACCAGATAGCTGTTGATTATAATGTAAAAACAGGCGTCCTAGCTAAATAATTTATTTTGTAAATCAATTGGTGGGCAATTGCCTTTCTACTAGCCTAGCTAAAACTGACGCACCCACCGGAATTATATCTGGATCTAGTGTAAACTTAGGGCTATGCAGTGGTTGAGTGCCACTGTGGCCTATCCTACAGTATGCTCCTCTAACATGTTTTAACATATCCGCAAAGTCTTCAGAGCCAGTAGCAGGCTGTGCAGTTCTTATAATATTCTCTTTTCCAACAATTTCTTCCGCGGCATTCATATAACAATCACTAAGTTGATTATCATTATGTAGAACATCAAAAGTATTTCGAAGATCAGGAATAATTTCAACATTATAGGTTGCTTCAAGCCCTCTGCATATCGCTTTTACACGCTCTTCAACTACAGCATAAACTTCGTTAGAAAAATATCGTATCGTTCCACAGAGGGTAGCTACCTCAGGAATTACATTGTACGCAGAGCCAGAATGGATCTGAGTTATTGATAAGACAACGCTTTCTAAAGGTGGCGTGTTTCTTGAAACTATAGCCTGCATTTGATCAATCATGTTTGCGCAAATAATAATCGGATCTATAGACTGATGAGGCATAGCAGCATGACTTCCTTTTGCATTTATTGTGATATCAAAAAAAGAAGCACCAGCCATGGCTTTGCCTTTGCATATTGAAATCTCGCTATGTCTACCATTCGGAGAATTATGTATTCCATAAATTTCAGAGCATGGAAATTTTTCAAATAAACCCTCTCGTAGCATAAGTCGCGCTCCCCCTAGACCTTCCTCAGCTGGTTGAAAAATTAAGATAGCCTTACCTTTAAAATTGCGGGTTTCACATAGATGCTTTGCTGCCCCCAGCAACATTGTAGTATGTCCATCGTGCCCACAAGCATGCATTTTGCCTGGGTTTTTTGATGCATAATCAAGATTAGTAGTTTCCTCAATTGGGAGCGCATCCATGTCTGCTCTTAACCCAATTTGACTAGCACCTTTTTGCTTGCCATTTATTACAGCTACTACTCCTGTTTTACCAATATTTGTATGTATCTCATCCACTCCAAAATCTTGAAGCCTTTTTTTTACTATTTCAGATGTTCTTACCTCTTCAAACCCTAATTCGGGATGCTGGTGAAGATCTTTAAAGATTTTTTTTAGTTCATTGGATATTTTGTCTATTTCTGGTAAAATATTCATATGTTAATCCCTGCTTAAATAAATTGCGATAATTAGCATGCAAAGAATATGAGCTTAAATTATTTATAAATTTTAACAAGCTAATTGGAGAAAAAATTGTCAAAGGCAATCATCGTAAGTGCATATGGTTCCTCTGAAGTCTTGTCTTACCAGGATAAGGACATTAGTGAACCTTCTGCTAATGAAATTAGAATTAGAAATACGGCTATAGGTGTAAACTATCATGATGTATATGTACGATCGGGACTTTACAAAACACTGACTTTACCCGGCATTCCAGGGTGCGAAGCTAGTGGTATAGTCGAAAAGATTGGCGATAATGTCGAAGGTTTCGGGGTTGGAGAAAGAGTAACGTTTTGCACAAGAGAATATGGGGCTTACGCAACCCACATTAATATATCGCATGATAAAGTAATTAAAATTCCTGATTTTTTAAGTGATGAATTAGTGGCAACAAATTTCCTGAGAGCGATGACAGTAGAAATGCTTATTAATCGAATAACATTAGTTGATTCATCAAAGACAATTTTGGTAACAGCTGCATCTGGGGGTGTTGGTCGCCTACTTTGCCAATGGGCAACTTCGATGGGCGTTAAGGTAATAGGCAGCGTGGGATCACAAGAGAAAATTGAGGAAACGAAATTAAATGGGTGTATTGAAACTTTCATTTCAAATGACAAAAACTTTAGTAACAAAGTATTAGACGTTACTAATGGAAAAGGTGTCGATATCGTTTTCGATTCTGTCGGGAATGAGACCTTCCAGTCTTCTTTATCATCACTAGCGCATTGTGGATATTTGATTAATTTTGGTCAATCATCAGGTCCCGTCCAGCCTGTATTAATGAGTACATTAGCTGAGAAATCACTATCTATTTCTCGTCCTATACTTTTCCATTATTTTGGAAATCGCAAAAACTACGAAAATATGGCAGCTGCTGTATTTAAAGCTTTTGAAGATGAAATAATTAAGGTTGCGGAATTTTTGCCATTTGATTTGAAAGATGCATCCATTGCGCATGACACACTTGAGTCTAGAAAGGGCGGGGGAAGTATATATTTAGTCCCTTGATGCAATAAAATGGAAAAAACAGAAATAGGCTGGCAGTACCCTGAAGCTATAATATCATGTCAATGGCTCCAAAGAAATATAGGAAATAAGAATTTACGTATTTACGATTGTACAACATTTTTGCACTACACGGATGATCATCCTTCCAAACCCTATGACGTTGAGAGCGGTCATCAGGATTATTTAAGGGAACATATTCCTGGGGCGTCATTTCTAGATCTTCAAATCCAGATTTCAGATCCAGAAAGTCAATACAAATTTACCTTGCCTAACATTGAGCGCTTAAGTAATAGTTTTGGTAAGTTGGGAATTGGTGATCCATACCATATTATTTTGTATTCAACAAATGGTCTTCAGTGGTCCACTAGGGTTTGGTGGATGATTTACATGTTGGGATATAAAAATGTAAGCATTTTAAACGGTGGTTTAAGAGAGTGGAAACGAAATAATTATGATCTTGAGTCTGGAGAAAATTTTTATGCTAAAATAGAATTCTCAAGGTCCAGAAATCAAGGCTTTTTTGTGGGCAAGGAACAAACACTAGATGCCATGGAAGATAATAGGTGTATTTTAATTAATGCACTAACGAGAGATATTCACAATGGGGAAAGTACGCGTTACGGGAGACCAGGTAGGATCCCTGGTAGTATAAATATTCCATTTAGTGACCTTATGGATACAAGTACGCATATGTTAAAATCACCTGAAGAAGCATTATCGGTTTTTGAAAAATATAACATCACAAAAGATAGTGAAATACTTAACTACTGTGGTGGAGGTATTGCAGCCACATTGAATGCTTTTGTCTTGTACCAACTTGGTTTTCAGAAATTGAAAGTTTATGATAATTCTCTTAGTGAATGGGCTATGGATAAAAGTCTTCCCATGGAAATGGATTAGGTGTTGATTATATAATAAAAATTATAGAGAGGTTTTTTTGGGTAAAGACGTTCCAATACTATATAGTTTTCGTAGATGTCCATATGCCATAAGAGCTAGGTGGGCCCTTCTTTCATCAAATATTGAAGTTGAATTAAGAGAGGTTGTATTGAAGGATAAACCACATGAATTCTTGAAGATTTCAAACTCCGGTACTGTTCCATGCCTGCAATTAAAGGATAAAATAATTGACGAAAGCATTGATATAATGATTTGGGCTCTAAGAAAAAATGACCCAGAGGGCTGGTTAGATATGCCTGCTGAAGGATACCAGTTAATTGATGAGGTTGAGAAAAAATTTAAACCTAACTTAGACAAAACAAAATACGCTACTCGGTATCCCCAAAATGATAGTAAAGTCAGCAAGAATTTGGCCATAGAATATTTGATTAATCTAGACAAAAAAATAAAAGGCGAATTCTTTTTTGGCGAGCAACCAAAGTTAGCTGATGTCGCTATATTTCCATTCGTCAGACAATTTGCAAACATTGACACAAATTGGTTTAATGAATTTGGGTGGCAAAAGCTTCAAAATTGGCTAAAAGCTTTTGTTGGATCAAACATGTTTGATAATTCACAAAAGAAATTTGATAAATGGAGGCCGGCGGCAGACCCGGTATATTTCCCTTGAGCACCAGAAAAAATCTTTCAAATTACTTAATTGAATGCTTAGAAAATATGTCTCAAGCACAATTACCAAGTAAAACTATTCCCAACTTCTCTTTGTCAGATGCGTATACAACCGCTTTAGAGATTAAAGAAGTTCGTGAAAACAGAAAAGACAAAGCTTCTGGTATAAAAGTAGGTTTTACTAACAAAACAATTTGGGATAAATATTCTGTCAACGCGCCAATCTATGGATTTATGTATTCCTCAACGGTATTGAGCAACAAGCAATCATTTTCACCAGAAAAATTTCTTGAACCAAAGTTTGAGCCTGAGATATTTTTCAGACTGAGCAAAAAGCCACATCGTGAAATGAGCGATATAGACCTAATCGCTTGCTGTGAAAGCTTTGGAATTGGCGTCGAGTTAGTGCAGAGTATCTATAAGGGATGGACTTTTAAGTTACCGGATACAGTTGCCGGTTTTGGTTTGCATGGACAGTATAAAATTTTAGAAGAAATGCCAATCCCATCCGATGAAAACAATAGGGTCGTAGTTATCAATCAATTGAAAAACTTTAATCTTACTTTGAAAAAAAACTCTAAAATTATGGAGCACGGAAAATCAAAGAATATATTAGAAGAAAGTCCATTAGCTGCCTTGAGATCTTACATAGAATTTTGTGAAAAAAACCTAGATTGGTTAGTCCTCAATGGGCCAATAACAACTGGTACTATCACAGACGCATACGATATTAATAAGGCTGATGTTTTTTGTTGTGAATTTGATCGCTTATTTGAAAAGAAGTTTGTTGTTAAATTTTAAAGTCACCAGACTTTACCTCTTGCAACAACTTTAACTTTTTTTAATTTTTTCTCTTCAGTGATAAGATTTACTTCATCAAGCATGTTAGTTACTACGCATGCATGATTAGGGATAATTTGGATTTTTTGTCCAATTTCTAAATTTGTGTTTTGTTCGCTCATAATCGTGCCATGCTCTTCTGATAATTGTGTAATTCTGAGTTCAGGGAAGTTTACTACAGCACCATGATCATTCATTCCAAAGAGGTCAGACGTTAATACTTTTGACCCAGCATCGATTATGGCTCTGTTTTTTGTCGGAGTTGACACTACAGTTGCTAAAACGGTCAAAGCGACCTTTTTGTCTGAACAAATCTTGTTTTCAACAAGAGATCGATCATTAAATATATAAGTTCCAATTCTATACTCTGTTGCAACCGAAATATCTTTGACTTTCCACATGTCAGGAGATCCACCGATAGACACTGTATTTACGGCAATATTTTTTGCTTCAATTAATTTTTTTGCGTCATTTAAAAAGCAGTTAATTTTTTGAGGTTGAGAAGTGGGAGGGTAGGTCATTAACCCACCGAAAATTAGTCCAGGGCTTCTATTAATCAATTCTGCCAATTCACATGCTTCTTGAGGACTTATAACCCCGCAACGGTTGGCTCCAGTATCACACTCAACTAATACATGTAAAGCTTCCTTGGCCCCTTCGAATGTCTTTGATAAGCCCTTTATGCAAAAAGAGCTATCAGCTACGACGGAAGTCTTCACTTTTGTAGCTAAATCTCGAAGAGCCTTTAATTTTTGTTCTCCTATTATATTGTAGGTGATTAGAACATCATTAATGCCACCCTCGGAAATTATCGCCTCGGCCTCACTTATTTTTTGAGCCGTAATTCCAACCGCCCCAGCTCCAATTTGTAATTTAGCTAAGGCTGGGATTTTATGTGTCTTTATATGGGGTCGTAATTTAATACCAATCTCATCACAATATTTTTGATATGTGTTTATGTTTTCTTGAACAATATTTAAATCCACAATAATAGATGGGGTATCAATGTCTTGAAACAGGTTCATTTCTTTATCCAAATTTACTTCGTCCGATTTCTATTAAAGTCTCGAGAGAAAGTCTAAAATGAACTGGTTTACTTCTGCAGGTTTTTCCTGCTGAACCCAGTGACCCGCGTCCTCTAGTAGACATACTGACAAAAGGTTTTCATAATTTTTACCAATTCTATTCCTAAGATCTTCGGTACTTTCATAATTAGATCCCGTGAAGAAATTTACAGGATCATATTCCCCTGTTAAGAAAGCAGCAGGTTGTTTAATCTTTGCATCCGTGAGCTCAAGTAAGTTCTCAAAATCAATTTGTTGCGCTCTATATCTATTGAGTGGCCCTCGCATTCCACTATTTTCAAACTCGTTGACTAGATAGTCCATATCTTCATTAGTCATCCAAGAGGGATAGGTGTCGAATTCAGGTATACCATCTAGATATTTCGCATTAGGGCCTTTAGAGCTAGCATTTAGTGCATTCTCTTTCTGAAACTTCATTCCTCTTGCATCGATCGAAAAATAGGTTAGCTCCAAATAGCGTCGTATATTTTCTTCAAACTCTCGTTCAGCAACTCCCTCTTCCTGAAAATAGAGCTGATAAAAAAACTTGCCCTCATATATTTTTCTAAAGAGATCAATCGTTGAAATTTTTCCTCTAGGGAAAAATGGTACTGAAAGACCTAAAACGGCAGATATTCTCTTTTCATTCAAAATAGCGGTATTCCATACAATTGGACCTCCCCAATCGTGACCAATTAAAATTGCTGTATCAAATTCAAGGGCATCAATAACACCAATTACATCTCTAGTAAGTTCCCTCATACTATAGGCTTTAATTTCGTATGGCTTTGATGAGCCTCCATATCCCCTAACGTCAATAGCAGCAACGGTATAGCCTTTTTTTGCTAACAAGGGGATTTGGAGTCTCCAACTATACCAGCTTTCAGGACACCCATGGACTAAAACGATTAGTGGCCCTGATCCTTCTATTTTTGCCCTTATATCTATGTTATTGGATTTTAAAACTTTGAATTTCATTTCTATTTTACCTAGTTCCCTCTAAGACAGAAACTTTCGCCATTGCTTGCTCTTTTAAACTTTGCATAGCTTTTAACGCCTCAAGATTGGAGCCAGCAACCTGTTTTGAGGGAAATATTTCAATTATAAAACCCGTATTGTCAGTTGATTTAAAAAGATTTCTCTTTATATCTTCAGTTTCAATAGGCTGAGCTACCGCTTCGACTACAGACCATAGGGAAGGTGCCAATAGTGTGAAATTAATCGCCCTTCCGTACATTAAGAATTCTCTGCGGCTTGCATAGTTGTGACATAAGAGGCCATGCCATCCTTGGCTTTTTCATAGATTCCCATATGCTCTAATGAATCAAACGCTCTTGACCAATGTAAGTTAGTCCATGTTCCAGAGGCTCTCGCAATATTCATTGAAGCCTCCATATCTTCATCGCTCTTGGCATCTACAACCATAAAAAAGGTAAAGCTTTCGGTATGCGTAAAGAGAAACTCTCTTATATTCATCTCAAATTGATCAGCAGATTTTTTTACTATTGGTAGTCTATCCTGAGGTTTGTTAAGCATGCCACTGGCATATTCTGAATTTGTTTTTCCATAAACTATGTAGGTGTTCATTTTTTGCCTTTATTTTGAATTGTTGAAAGCGTTCGCGTTATTATTTAAAAAATTTCCCAAATGTATTACCATCATACATGATTACAGTACATCAAACCTACGCAAATTTAAATAATGTTGGGTATAATTAATGAACCTTAAGCTTTTTGTAGCTCGATGGATCCACAAATGTCTAATTCATTCCGAATTGATGACAGAAAACATGAGGTCCCCAAAAACGATAGGGCTGTCTTGGGTAGCAAGAACATTAATGAATTATTCAAATCAGCAAATAAGCATTGATATTGTAGATAGAATGAAACTGAATAAAACAGATCATGTGCTAGAGTTAGGCGTAGGTAACGGATTGGCAATAAAGGAAATTGCAAAAATCAGTAGTAATAAAATAATTGGGATCGAAATAAGCGCAGAGTTCAGAAAAAAATTACTTAATATGAAACTGCCTAGAAATATAGTTATTTTAGAAAACGATGCAAAGGACTTAAGCAATGAAATTCCAAATGAATCAATAGATAAACTTCTAGCCATAAACGTGATATACTTTTTAAAGCCAATAACGGAATATATTTTAGAGTTCAACAGAATTTTAAAAAAGGGAGGTATTGGTTATTTGGGATGTAAATTTGAAAGTATAAAGAATTTTGACATAGAAGTTGCCCCCAATAGAAATGAAAGAGAAATAATAAGTCAACTATCAAGCGCTGGTTTTTACGTTTCAAGTGAGTTTGTAGATTTAGGCGAGGATAGATCACGCTATACCTTTATTCGATTTGAAAAACAATAGAGAGGAAAAAAGATGGAAAACCGATATGCAGAGGATTTTATAAAGGGGAACATTTTTGATCTTGGAAAGCACGCTTTTGCAGAGGATGAAATAATAGATTTTGCAAAAAAGTATGATCCATTTCCTTTTCATATTAGCAAAAATGCAGCCGAAAAAACTGTATTTGGCGGTATTATATCCAGTGGATGGCTAACAGCTCTTGTTTGGCTTGGAATGATGCATAAAAGTTTTTTATCCTACGATACGATAATGGGATCACCAGGGCATGAGGAAATGACTTGGCCAAAACCAGTAAGACCTGGTGACGAAGTGACTGGTCAATTAGAAATATTGGAGAGTAGAAAATCAAAAAGCAAACTTGGACTTGGTTTTGTTAGATATGAGGCGAAGTTGTTCAATCAAGACAACGAAATAGTGTTTCTCACTAAAAGTACCTTGATGATTAAGTCTCGAATTTAATTCAAATATATTTTGTAACTAATTTGGAAAAGTTTTTTCTAGCGCCGAATTTTCGACCTAAAAGAAAAATACCCCCTAATTTTCTTTGAATAAAAAGGATTTGAGGATCGGGTAGCTGAAATTTATCTTTTTGGTTTATCAGTGTTGAGGTAAGCATGTTCAAGTCCTCTGTCGAAATGCAATGTAGGAAATCAAATTCCGTATTTTTTCGTAAAGGCAAGGATAAGTTCCAGATCATGTCCAGAAGATAATGCTTTACAGAATTACTAGCGTTAGGACTAAAGATCTTCAATGTTATAAGAGCTTTTTCAACCATATCTTTTCTATCAAGCGCTAGGCCGACAAGAATATCTTTAAAGACTCGGATATTTTTTTTAGAGATTTTACTTGTTGCACCAAAGTCCAGTAAAACAATTTTTTTTGATGTATCATCATATAGAAAGTTAGCAAAATTAGGGTCTGTTTGAATTAAATTAAACTCAAATATTTCTTTGAAGGCAAGTTCTACTAAATTATTTATTATTGAATTTTTTGTTTTTTGATCATGATGTGCGACCTGATCTATTGTTACCCCATTTTGATATTCCATTGCCAAAATTTGTTTAGTAGTAAGTTTTTCATTAATCTTTGGCACAACAAATTTTTTATCCGTTTTAAGTAGATGATGAAAATTTTTTTGGTGCACTGCTTCGAGCAAGTAATCGGTTTCATTCAGTAACTGTGTTTTACCAGCTTCAAGCAGTCTATCGAAATCAAAGGATTTTGGTAAGACTCCAAAGTTTTTAGTGATTAGTCTTAAATTATTAATATCACTTTCTATACTCTCTCTAATTTTTGGGTATTGAATTTTTAGTATTAACTCCTTATTGCCATATTTACATTTGTGAACTTGACCAATTGAAGCAGCGGCGATTGGCGTTTCATTAAACTCTGAGAAGTTATCTAAAAAGTTATCGCCATAATTTTCTCTTAAGACTTCACCAAGCTGATAATTTGGCATATGGAAGTTTTTATTTCTTAGGTTGGCGAGCAGGGTGCTAAATTCTTCTGGCAAAAAGTCATTTGCTTCGAGAGATAATAATTGCCCAATTTTTAATGCCGCACCCCTTAATTTGGTGAGTTCTTCTACAAAGGTGAGTATATTTTTTTCTTGAATAAGTAGGTTTTTTAATGATGGGGACTGTCCACTAATTAACTCTTTTGTTCCATCAAACACAACTGAGCTGGCAAACTTCATTGCTATTTTGCCAAAACTTGAGGCTCTTACCAACCGTCCTTCTGGTACAGGTAATGAGTTAGACAACAATCTTTTTTTATTCATTAATGTTTGTATGCAAATGTTTTTGCTTTTAAGGATTTTTATTTTGAATTGATATACATATAGCAAACTAGTTTAAAGCAATATCCATATAATACTGTCAGAATAGCTATGCTAAATGCTGGGCCGATCGTTTTGTTAGCTAGAAGACCCTCTAAATTACCTGCCATTAAAGTAATTCCAACAATAAAACCAATCCATCCTATAAGAACCGCTGCGTCTCCAGTATTTGAAATAACCTTTTCATTAAATTCTCCTTTGCTCATAGCCAAGCCAGCAAAAAAAGAGGTTGCAAACACGAATAACGCGGCACCTCCATGCAAAAAAGGTCCGATACCACCACCGGTAATCATTCCATACATTATAGATCCGACAACACCTAAAAAACCTAATATAAACATTCAGAACCTCCGTGATATTAAACTTAATTTATTTGTAAATATGAATTTGAGTTTAATAGATACGTTAAAGTTAAAACTTAATCAAGTTCCATAGGACAGGAATGATCATTGGACCACTCGAGAAGAGAGTTATCATATAGAAAGATTTTCTCTATATCGAAAATCTTGGCGACAAAAAAAATAGTCGTGGCCGCTAAACCACCTCCACAGTAGCTTACTATTGACTTATCCGTATCAATTAAAGGTTTTATCATAGCTTGCATTTCCGATAGAGGGAGGAACTTGCCGGTATCAGGGTTAAGTAAATTTAAAGCAGGAATATTTATGCTCTTCGGTATTCTTCCGGGTCTGCCGTAATGTGTTCCCCCACCACAAAATTGTTTATATGTTAGGGCATTTACAAAAATAAATTCATCATCTTTTAGAGCTTCTTTCATTTTATTTTTATTAAAAATTGCTTTTTGACTGCGAGCTCCTTGAAAATTGCCTTTTTTAAACACCTCTTCTCCCGTTGATAGGGGAAAATTCTGTTTTTGCCATGAGGCCAATCCACCATTCATGATCTTTACGTTATTAGCCCCAGACATTGTTAACACCCACCACGCTCTTGTGACAGCCACGTGAAACCCAGACCCATAAAGAATAATTTCATCTTCGTTATTTATTCCAACGCTCGATAGTTTTTCATTTAATTTTTCTTGTGAGACAATTGAAAAAGGTATGGGATTATCCTTTTCTGATAGATCATCAACCATATGTAAATATGCAGAACCAGGGATATGCCGTTTTAAATAATCTCCATATCCACTGTGAATAGTTGAGGCGCCTACCTTTTTTATTTCAATGAAGACTGTGCAATCAATGACTTTGAAATTTTCCTGACCTAACTTTTCAAGAACATATTTTGGCTCCACAATATTTTCTTCATAATTCTCCATTCCTTGATTTTACTCTTTATTATTTTTCTGTCACTAATAGAATGATTTCATGAGTGCTTATACCGTAGATTTGGATTGGCTAAAAAGAGTAAGGGAAGATATAATCGATCCTGGGCAAAGGATAATTGATCCTCACCATCACTTATGGCCAAAGACCGTTGCAGGTTCCTCAAATGTAAGGCGGCATCGTCTTTATAATTATATGCTTGAAGATTTTTGGGAAGATACAAGCTCAGGACATAATGTGACAGATAGTGTTTACATTGAGTGTTCAGAGTTTTTTTGGAATTCTGATAATGAGCATTTTAATCCAGTTGGAGAAACTGAATACATAAGAGGCATAGCACAACTCTCTCTAGAAAATAGTGAAAAGGCAACAATTTCAGGAATAATTGGTCACGCTAACATGTTACTAGGAAAAAATGTGGATGAGGTTTTAGAGAGGCATCTTGATATTGGAGGAAACCTTTTTAAAGGTATCCGGCATGCGGGGAGCTGGGATCCCAACGGCTCGATAAATAATTCACATCACAATCCGCCGAAAGACATGTATCTAATGAAAGAATTTGGGGAAGGGCTAAAAATTTTATCTGGAAAAGGACTTGTTTTTGAGGCATGGCAATATCATCATCAACTACTCCAAGTAGCCCATTTGGCAAGGAATAATCCCGATCTGATAATTGTCTTGGATCATTTTAGTGGTCCGTTGGGGATCGGCTCTTATGCCACAAAAAAAGAACAGGTGTATGAAAATTGGAAAAAAGATCTAAAGGAATTATCCCAGTATAAGAATGTCTTTGCTAAATTGGGGGGGTTAGCTATGCCAATAAATGGTTTTGGTTTTGAAGCAAACCCAAATCCTCCTACTTCTGATCAGTTTATGGCACTTCAGAGACAATTTTATTTAACGACTATAGATTTTTTTGGGGCAGAAAGATGCATGTTTGAAAGCAATTTTCCTGTAGACAAGTATTCAGTCTCGTATCAAGTTTTATGGAATTCTTTTAAAAATCTGGTAAAGGATTTCAGCGAAACAGATAAGAATAATCTTTTCTTTAAGACAGCAAGTTCTGTTTACAGTATTCCATAAAGGCATTTAAACATTTTCAAAATCGGTACTTTCACTAGTTTGTTTAGGTTGAACAAGGAATATTCCCATCATTATCATTGCTAAAGATATCCACACAAAAACGGAGTGACTTTCACCTAGGATAATTATTCCCCATACGACGCCAAAAAACGTCACAAGATATCCTACTTGAGATGAAAAAACCGATCCTGCTCTTCCAATGAGATAAATAAATATTGAGTATGCAGTGGCGCTGATGAACCCCAGACCTAAAGTTGAGATAAACAAATATAAATTTGTTGGCTGCAGTATAAAAAATTGATCCATTACTAAAGAAAGCAAAAAAGTGATTATTGCGGAGACAAAGGAAACTGCACAAACTAAGCGGATAGGTCCAAAATTTTGTAAGGCTAATCTATCAATGTAGATATTTTCCAGGGCATAACAAAGAGCGCAGTTAAGAGCCAGTAAGACCCAAGGAATATCTCTTTTATCTGGCAAACTGTTTTCTGGAAGTATTAAAATTAGAAGAGCACAGAAACCAGTGATAAGGCCTACCACTCTTCTTACCTTAAACTTATCCATTTTTAGCCCCAAGGCAATTAGATAGGTAAAGAGGGGAATTACCGACACTGAAATCGACAATACACCAGCGTCAAGGTGTTCAACACAAGCGTAAAATATAATATTGGGGATAACTACAGATAGAAAAGTAATTATAAGTATAGGAAGAAACATTATTTTTGGGATAATAATTTTTCCATGCCTAAAAAATACATAAGCTAATAAAATAAAGCCACTAAAGAGACTTTGCCAGAAGGTCAAACCAATGGGAGTTCCACCAGCTGTTATAGCAATTTTACCAAGTGTAAAGCTTAGGCCCCATCCGAGACCAAGGATAATTAAAATTAAAAAGTTCACTGCCAATATTTCATAAGTTAGTTTTTATTCTTAGGGGGCTGGGGATTATTTCTTGGGTTTGAGTCGATCATCTTAATCTCCTCAATTTTATTTTCATCATTAAATTCTACTAAATCATCGTATAGAGAAACAGCGCGTTCCTTTTCATATATCTGCTCATCCCCAAAGTAAAAAGCGAATGATTTTGAGTGTTTAATCTGTTTATCCGGATCTTGTACTACGGACTTAGTCCAATGGTATAATGGGTAATCTTTAATATCATTTTTCTCAGCCTCTTTCACATAATCTAAAAATCCATCTAGTGTACACACGGGTTTAGTCTGATGTTTTCTTGCGATTTTATTTATTTTTTTAGATATATCCAAACTGCTCTCACTCCTTAAATCATCCGCTAAGTCTTGTGGAAGCTTTATTCTTACTTGGTACAACCATTTATTATTCATGCTTTGTAAACTCAAATTTTTGTCATGGAAAGAAAGCTGAGAACAGCAACTACTAATAATGAAGAACCCATTATTATATTTATATATTTTTGCGTGCTAGAGTTTAAATTTATTTTTTCTATTATTGAACCCAAAGCCAACCAAGCCACATGTAAAGGAATCCAGATTAAGTTCATAACGATAAATTTCCATGTTGTCTCTAAGACAAAATTATCGGGAAAGACCGCAAAACCAGTCAGAAGAATCGAGTGAAAAGCATAGGCTTTTGGATTTACCAACTGGAGAAAAATGCCTTCGATCAGTGTAGGTTCTTTTTGAGGGCTTACGAAAGCAATTTCAGAGCCTCTAAACATAATTTTTAGTGCGAGATAGACTAGGTATCCTGATGCTATAAAAAGAAAAATAGTTCTCATTACCGGAATAGAAAAAATCACTGAAGCAAACCCAGTAATAACAAGAGCCCAAACTGACAGATAACCTATCGTTAATCCGATAAGAAACTTTAAACCAACTTTAAAAGAGTATGCTGCGCCTACTCCCGCCAGTGCTAATACTGCTGGTCCTGGGGTAGCAATCATAAAAAAAACGGCAAAAGCAAAGGCTATCATTTTAGGTACGTGTTTCTCAAAGTTAGGTTACTTTTTTTCTATTTAAGTATGCTGGCGTATCCCAAAGTCTCTTGGACAGTATATCCTTTAAGGCCTTAACCGTTCGGACTATATCTTCTTCATTGATATAGAGTGGAGTTATGCCAAATCTAATAATATTAGGAGCTCTAAAATCTCCAACTATATTTCTGTCTATTAATGCCTGCATTATTGCATAACCAGACGGATGAGAAAATGACACCTGTGACCCTCTTTCAGAGGACTTTAAAGGACTCTCTAAATGAAGATCTGAACATGTTCTTTCAACCATATTAATGAATAAATCTGACAGCTTTATGCTCTCTTTTCTTAGTTTATGAAAGTCGAGGTCCCGAAAAATATCTAAAGATTTTTCTAAGATTGACATTTGAATAACAGGAGGTGTACCAACGCGCATCATTTCAATTGAAGCTGATTTCTCAAATGTATTATTGAAATCAAATGGTGCCTTATGACCAAGCCAGCCTCTGATTATTGGGTAACACTTTTCTATCAAGTCAGGTCTTACATATATGAAGGCAGGCGCGCCTGGCCCACCATTTAAAAACTTGTAGGTACACCCGACAGCAAAATCGCAATTGATCGCTTTAAGATTTAAAGGAACAGCTCCCGCGCTATGTGCTAAGTCCCAAATTATGGTTGAGCCATTTTCATGAACTTTATTAGTAATACTTTCTAAATCAAACATTGACCCAGTCCGATAATCGACATGGGTAAGTAATACTGTGTTAACCTGCTCATTTAGCGACGATATAAGCTCATTTCTTTTTACTTTCTTAAGCTCAAATTTTGAGTTCAAACTATCAACAAGGCCTTCAGCTATATAAATGTCCGAAGGAAAATTATCAATATCAGTAAGTATTATATGTCTTTTGGAATTTAGTTTTATAGCTGCTGCCAAAGCTTGGTAAGTCTTAATGGAAAGAGTGTCCCCGGCTACTATCGAATCTTTATCCACACCAATTATATCGGTGATTTTATTGCCAACAGTTATTGGCTGTTCCATCCAATTAGATTCATTCCAACCTTTAATCAGCTTTCCACCCCATTCTTTAGCAATTACGTTTTCTGATATAGACTCCATCCCTTTCAGTGGAGGGCCTAAGGAGTTACCGTCTAGATAGATCATACCTGATGGGATATTAAATAGTGATTTTCTGTATATTGAGTTCATGTTAGTTGGAGCTAAAATTATGATCAACTTGTTATATAAAATCTAACTATTCTTGGATAGAGAAATCTATTTGAAACAGTAAACTTATGGATTTATAATTTTTCAATGAGAAAGATCCTATTATCGTGAAATCTATTCCAATATACCAAGTAGATGCATTCTCAAAGAAAGTATTCTCGGGTAATCCGGCAGCGGTTTGTATCCTTGATAATTGGTTATCCGACAGAGTAATGCAGGCTATAGCATCTGAAAATAATTTATCTGAGACTGCATTTATAAACATGAACACAAAACCCATCGGTATTAGGTGGTTTACGCCCGAATGTGAAATGGGGTTATGTGGCCATGCAACATTGGCAAGTGCTCGGGTTTTGTTCGACGAGTATATGGATAGAGATCAAAAAGAGATTACTTTCTCTGCACAGAGAGGTCTTCTAAAAACAATTAAAAAAAGCGAACAAATCTTTTTAGACTTTCCCGCCGATAAACCAATCGAACAGAACATTAATAATGTTATAAGAGAGAGTGTAGGGGCTAATATCCAGAAATTGTTTAAGGGCCGTGATGATTACTTAGCGATTTTAGATAATGAAGCTAGTATTAGAAATGTATCCATAAACATGAGCAAGGTATCCGAGCTGAACGCAAGAGGATTGGTTGTCAGTGCTCAGGGTGATGAGTATGATTTTGTTTCACGATGTTTTTACCCAAAATCCAAAATAGATGAGGACCCAGTAACTGGCTCGGCTCATACTCTGCTCATTCCTTATTGGGCAGATATTTTAAAAAAGAATAATTTAAAGGCCTATCAATGTTCTGAAAGAGGAGGCTCTCTCATTTGTAAGCTTAAAGGGGAAAGGGTATTTATTGGAGGCTATACGGCGCGCTACTTAGATGGGAACATATATTTAAATAGTAAAGATTGATACGGCAATTCAATGAAGTCAGCCATAAAAGTACTTGGGGTTCCTGATGATATAAACTCCTCTTTTATGAGAGGGTCGAGTGCTGCTCCACCTTTAATCAGAGAGGCACTGTATTCTGCCTCTTCTAATTTGTTTTCTGAATCAGGTTTGAACTTGGATCAAGAAGGTGTCTGGGATGACCTGGGCGATATCGAATTCACTGGTGAGGTGGCAGTAGAAAACTTTAAAAAGATAAAAACTTTTGTAAAAGATGTTTTGGTTTCAGATCAAAAACTTGTTTCCTTAGGAGGAGATCATTCGGTTTCGTGGCCCATTCTAGACGCTCATTTGGATATATGGGGTACTCTAGATATTCTCCATATTGATGCACATCCAGATCTTTATGATAGTTTATTGGGTAATAAACTCAGTCATGCATCACCTTTTGCTAGAATAATGGAAGCGGGTAGAGCGAGTAGACTGGTTCAAGTAGGCATTAGAACGTTAAATAAACATCAGCGTGAACAGGCAGAAAAATTTGGAGTCGAGATATATCAAATGAAAGACCTTGCTAAACTTAGTTCATTAAGCTTTTCAAAACCTGTTTACTGCAGTATTGATATTGATGCTTTAGATCCAGCATATGCTCCAGGAGTTTCTCATTTTGAACCGGGTGGCCTATCTACGCGACAGTTAATAGATTGTCTTAATGGTTTTAAGGGACGGCTGATTGGTGCCGATATTGTGGAGTATAATCCAAAAAGAGATTTCCATAATTTGACGGCAATGGTTGCCGCAAAATTATTGAAGGAAGTAATTGCGCGTATTTATCGTGATAATATTAAAAAAGATTAGGAGTACTAATGGAAAATGGATTTAAAGACGAGCTAACAGAAAGGTTGATGCGGTATACTGCTATAGACAGCCAGAGTGATGAGCTTTCCAATAAATCGCCGAGTACGGATCAACAGCTTAATATGTTGAACTTATTGAAGGAAGAGCTTCTTGCTTTAGGAGTTGAAGACGTTAAGCTCACAGACTATGGAGTAGTATTAGCGACAGTGCCCGGAAATATAACAGCACCAGCTGTTGGATTTTTAGCGCATGTAGATACAGCGCCACAATTCAATGCTTCCGGTGTTAAGCCGAGGTTAATTAAAGGCTATAATGGGGGAGATATCACATTTCCTGATGATCCGGAGTTGACCCTTTCGCCAAATGAGTTCGAATACCTAAAGGAAAAAAAGGGTGATGATATCATTACCGCGTCCGGAACTACATTACTTGGAGCTGATGATAAAGCTGGTGTTTCGATAATAATGACAGCAATTAATCACCTGTTACAAAATGCTGAACTAAAGCATGGTCCCATCAGGGTGGCATTTACTCCAGATGAAGAAATAGGTCGTGGTGTTAAAAAACAATTGGCCACTGATCTTGACGTAGACACGGCATACACCTTTGATGGGGGTAAAATTGGAGACTTGGAATATGAAACCTTTTCTGCAGATAAAGCGGAGGTCAAAATTAAAGGTGTATCGATACACCCTGGTTTAGCTAAAGATAAGTTGGTAAATGCTATCCACATTGCAGCAAAGCTTATTAGTACTTTGCCTCAAACCACTCTTACTCCAGAAACTACGGAAGATAACGAAGGTTTTATCCATGCGACAGATATGGTTGGAGGGTCCTCTGAAATGACGCTTCGCTTTATTTTACGTGATTTTGAGCTTGCGGGCTTAAAAGAGAAAGGTGATCTTTTGAAACAGGTATGTGAGGTGATAAACTCGTCAGAGCCAAGAGCAGAAATTACCTGCGAAATTACACCACAATACAGAAACATGCGTTATTGGCTTGAGAAAAATATGAGGCCTGTTGAGATAGCTAAGAAAGCTATGGAAAACTTAGACATTGTTCCTTTTTCAAAACCTATAAGAGGTGGCACAGACGGATCATTGTTAACCGAGTTAGGTATACCTACGCCAAACTTATTCACGGGTATGCAAAACATTCATGGCCCTCTAGAGTGGATTTCCGCTCAAGATATGGAAAAGTCTACGCATTTATGTTTGGAAATCATAAAGGAGTTTTCAAAAGAAAATTAACTTTTTTAAAAAATGAATAAGCTCTTAGCTAGCTTTTAATCGTCCCTCGAGAGCATCATCTATAGCTTGCTGTCCCCAATGCAATCCACACTCATATTTGCCAAAAATAAAGTTATCATTTGCATTAGTTGACAAGCCTGTCTGAATGGCCTCACCAATCTCAAAATCCTCATTAAACACTTCTTTGACAACATTGTAATTTTTTTCCCAATATTGTTTAGCCTTATCTGTATTTGCTGGTTCAGATATAAGCATCATACATTTAAATACACACGTGCCTGGACCCGTTGGGATTATTGAATGTACATAGACATGGTCTGTCATAATTTGGACAAAGTTACAGGGAAATAAATAATTTTGTGTCATAAAATATTTTCTATAAGTCCATTCTTCTTGTGGTTTGCCTTTAAGCTCCCTTATATTCCATAATGGAACTGAGTGACGCACGTGAGGATAGTGATTGGTAAAAACGCTTTGATTATCTAAGTACCCAGAACACGCAGTATGTTCGTGTGCTGAGCAAAAATGATAATTTTCTTGAAAGCCCTCCAAAGCTAATCTCCAGCTCATGTTTCTTGGCAGAGTCCATTTTTTGTAAATTATATGATTATCTAAGTTCAAAGCATTAAATTGACTCTCCATTGGAGCCAACCATTTTGCCATATCTACTCGCTTTGCGTCTGCAGATGGTCTAACCCACACCATTCCAAAATGCTCGTATACTGGTAATTCCTTGAGTCCATACTTGCTTTTATCTAAGTTATCAAACCCAAATGGCTGTGGCATTCCTCTTAATTTTCCATTGAGGTCATAGGTCCAGCTATGATATGGACATGAAAAAGTCTTAGCTTTTCCACACTCACGCCCTTCGACTTTTGCGCCCCTATGTCGGCAAACATTCATGAAAGCTTTTAACTCATTGTCATTATTTCTTGTAACTAATATTGGTACACCGGTATCATTGTGGGTGATGAACTGTCCCGGTTCCGATAATTCACTTACATGCGCAACAATAATTGGAAACTCGCGAAAAAGGGTATTGATTTCAGCATTCAATTTTTTTGGATCATTGTAATTAGAAACGGGATTATGCATTATTTCATCAGTCATAGAAGTTTTACCGGTTTCACAATACTCAAGTATTTGCTCAATAATTTGTTTTTCTTCTTTTGTTACCATTTTTTATTCTTTAAGACTTATCTTCAACTTAGATAATATCATAACTTATATTTTATTTGAAACTACAAATCATAAGCTTCAAGCATCAAATAAATATCTTATAAATATTGACTCCCTTTTGATTGAAGCTCAACTGATGTTTCATACTCTTTTTTCAAAAGATCTATAATTTCTTTAATTGTTTCTGGTTTTTTTACGTTTCCAACGCCTTGCCCAGCACTCCAGACTGTTTTCCACGCTTTTGACCCCGCATGCATATCTCCTGAAAAATCAATTTTTGCTATTTTTTTTGTATCATCAAGAGATAGCCCAGAAGCTTCGACGCTTGCTTTCATCCAGTTTCCAAGTGCTCCTGTGATGGCACGTGATTGGATCAAGTCTTCCATTTTACTGTCCCAGACCATTTGTCTGTAAGCATCGGATATTAAAGTTTCTTGAGCTGCGAGAAATCTTGTACCTATGTAGGCGAAATCAATACCAAGGGTTTCAACAGCACGTATGCTCCTACCATTGCTAATTCCACCGCCTACCATTATAGGGCCATCAAAAAACGATCTCACTTCATCGAGAAAGGGCATCAAGGCATACTCACCAGTGTGGCCACCAGCACCGGTACATACAAGCACCAAGCCATCGGCACCCCTATCAATTGCCTTTCTTGCAAACGAAGGAGAGTTAACATCCGCAAATACTAGACCACCATATGCATGAACCTGCTGTGTCACCCTATGTGGTCCTCCAAGAGCTGTGATAACTATTTTTGGTTTAAATTCTTCAACAAGTGTAATTTCTTGATCAAAGCGTCCATAGCTGTTGTGGGTAATCATATTAAATGCCCATGGGGCATCTTCTTGGTTTAATTTAGTGTCGATTATTTCAAACCAACTTCTTAAATCATTAATGGTACGGGCGTTTGGGCCAGGAAAAGATCCCATAAGCCCTTCTTTACATGATTGAATAACAGCGTCAGGCCCTGAAACAAGAAACATTGGAGCTACTATCGCGGGTAGCTTTAAGCGCTTTTTAATTGAGACAAGAATTTCATTAGACATCTGTTGCTCTTAAAATTTACCTTTCCGTTTAGGAAATTTGTATTTGCAGTACAATAAATACTTCAATATTTAACAAATTTATAGTTATTTTTACTTAGTATGTATATAATACTTACATGGCTTTCTTTGAATCAAATTACTGGCACCCCTCCGTTGCAGCAGACATTGTTTTATTGTCTCTAAGACAAAAAAAACTCTCAGTTTTACTTGTCAAACGCTTGGATCATGAAAATGGATGGGCACTGCCTGGCGGTTTTTTAGAAAAAGGTGAAAATCTTGATCAATGCGCACAAAGAGAATTATACGAAGAAACAGGAATTCGAGTTCCTTACATTAGTCATTTTGCTAATTATAGCGATCCAAGTAGAGACAATCGACATCAAGTAATTTCAGTTGCCTATTTAGCGGTACATCCTTCAGGAAAGTTAAGGATTAGGGCAAACTCTGATGTTTTTGATGTTAATTGGTTTAATGTAGATAGTTTGCCAGACTTAT
The DNA here is from genome assembly GCA_902556405.1 of uncultured Alphaproteobacteria bacterium. Classification (GTDB taxonomy): domain Bacteria; phylum Pseudomonadota; class Alphaproteobacteria; order Rhodobacterales; family Rhodobacteraceae; genus CACIJG01. Next base: position 152,584 of record CACDWF010000001.1, read on the forward strand.
GTTTTGATCATAATAAAATTTGTAGTGATGGGATTAAATATTCACGGTTATTAATAGAGAGAAAACCCTCTCTAGCTTTTGCTTTTCATAAAGATGGTTTTACGTTAACAGAATTACAACAAACATTTGCTGCTTTTGGGGGACAAAAATTTAGTCCTCAGAACAAAAGGAATTTTCGTTTATGGCTGAAAAATTATTCAGACGGTAAGGGATTGGTTTTAGAAACGGATAAGCTTAGAGAAGGTAATCACAGACCTGCCCGAATTTATAAGCCAAATCTCGAAGCATTAGTTGAACATAATAAAGAATAATTATTTTATATGCCTTTGAACTACCTTTCCTCCTAGATACCAAGCCTCTCGTAGCTGTATTTCTGCAGTTTTAAAATGTTTATCCCTTCAGATGAGAGATTCCTCAGCTGATTGCTGATCTGGATAAATGGAGACCGACATTGCTGTGGTTGGGCCTGTTTTTATAGTCAATAGGATCTCAGCAGTTGGAAAAAGCGTAGGCGCATCCTTTTCATACAATTCAGCTCTTTTACTCAGATCATCCTGTATCTCAAATTCCAACATATTTATTCTTGCAACACTCATTCCCCTTATCCTTAATTAAATTAATTATATTCAATAACAATTAAGTTTATATACTCACCGATATTTTAAAATTTATTTTCAATAAAAACCAATTCAGCTCATCGTCTTCTTATGTTATACTGAAGAAAGATTTTTCAGACTGGGATAAGAGATTGAAAGATTCTAACGAACAAAAGTTTACAGGACAAAGAATACCAAATGGTATGCTCGAAGACAACTATCCAAGAAATATGTGGTGGGTTGCAGCGCGATCAGACGAGATAAAAGAAAAACCGATTTCTCGTTGGCTACTTGAAACTCCAGTCGTCATATATCGTTTAGAAGACGGCACTCCTGCAGCATTATATGATAGATGTCCACATAGGTGGGCACCTTTATCTGAAGGACATGTTGAGGGAGATAAAATTATTTGCCCTTATCATGGTATGCAATTCAATATAGAGGGTCATTGCACAAAAGCCCCAACGCAAAAGATGATGCCAAAGACCGCCCAAATACCCTCATTCAAGGTTGTGGAACGCGGCGCTTTTCTGTGGATTTGGATGGGTAATCAGGACGCCATAGATTGTGAGCCCCCAGATGTTAGCTATCAAACAGATAATGATTGGACCTTTTTAGGCGGCTACTATGATGTAAAAGCAAATTGGGTTTTAATAAGAGAAAATGTAATGGATTTAACACATATTGCTTTTCTCCATAAGAATACTTTCAAGCAAAATGACTGGATAACAGCGCCAGATAGTTATTTGGACGGTGAAACAATCTGTTATGAACAAGAATTTGATTTAGCGCCTCTTTCCCCTTTGTTTTGTGCTGGAATGGGCCTGCCAGAGGATAAACCAATTTTAAGGAAGCAAGTAGGTAGAATGCCTACCTTGGCCATATCATTTTCTGATTGGAATGTGACCGATCCTAACCCAGAAGAAGGAGCTAGATCAAAGTTTATTATGCGTGGTTGCCATATAGTTACTCCCGGGAGAAAAGGAGAGACACATTATTTTTGGGGGGCAGCGTTTGATGTGCCTCAACTAAATGAAGATGTTATTAATAAGACAAAAAATAGCGTTACAGCTGCATTCGATGAAGATAAGCACCTCTTAGAAAAAATGCAGAAGCAAATTCAGGATGATCCCACCGGCATGAACTATCTTGAGGTAACTCTTGGCGCAGATGGTGCTGGTATATTGGTAAGAAAGCTACTAAATAAAAAACTTTCTGAAGAGGGACGAAGTCTATAAAGATAATAATCTGCTAAGCCTAAAAACATCAACTTTTAGATAGTTTTTCAACCTCTCCTAATATCTTCAAAGCCTCTGTTTTAGTATTTAAAAGAATCTAAAGTTGAAATGGCATCATCTCTTATGTCTTTATTATAAATAGCCTGCGCTAATACATTTTTTGAATATTGATTTGCCTTAGCTTTTGAAAAATAATATTTAGCGGATTCCTCATCGCCATTTTTAAGTTTATCATAAGCAATTAAGGCGAGTAATGCAGCTGGGAAATCAACAGCCTCCATAATATCATTTATGAGTAAATACATTTCTTCTTGTTGGTTATTTTCGTATAGCCTAAAAGCTAGGCGGGAAGTTGACCACCAATTTGTGTCTATGGTTTGCAAATCATGTGCATTTTTAGCATATTTTGCTGCCTCCTCTGTATCGCCACAGTTTCCATATATAACACTTGCATGTCCATAGCTATCAAAGTTCCCTGTCTTTCGATGAGCGTAAAACAAATCATCGATCGCCTCCTCACATTCAATGATTCCCATTCCAAGACTTAGCAGTGCTCTACTAGCATAGTTTTCAGGACTGGGTTTGATTTCTATAGTTTTATCAAGTTCAAGCTTAAGTTTTTTCAGATTTTCAGGAGTTTTAGAAATTTTTCCCTTAGCCATTCCGTAAAAATTCAACCATGTATCTTGTACTAACCAATCTTTGGGTCTATTAGTTCCAGGCCATTTTTTCATTTCAGATAGAATTGTGCTGGCATTCACATATCCTTCTTCCGTCCATTTTGCCAATTCAGAACGGAAATTAACATATTGAAGTAACTGTTCCGGGGTAACAGGGATCTCCCTCCAACTGAAGTAACTTTCATAGAGTCCTTTTTGATTCAATATGTTTACAAGAAATTCACTTAAAATACTTGCCCCAACTTGATCTTGAAATGAGAAAATGTTATTTAACTTAAGATCTTTAATTGATGAGATCACTATTTGCTGTTTTTCAAGATCAGAAATTTCAATATTAATACGCGCGTCACTATCAACTATTTGTAAAGAAGATGAAACAAGGAATTTTACACCGTGTGTTTTGAATAGTTGTTCACTACTTATTTCATTTTTCTCAAAACTTTGGGCTGTTTTTGTGGGAACTAGCCTGATGGACTTGGACTTGGATAACGAAGATATAACGTTTCCGGTGATACCCTCTACATATTTTTTATCATTATCAGATAAACGTGAACTATCTATGCTTGAAACAAAGACGAGTGGTTTTGAAGAGATAACTCCCTTTTTTGTAGTTACTTCTTCAGACGTACTTAAATAAAATACCCCGACTACCATAATCACTGCCGCAGCAACAGCACCAATGATAGGTATCATTGAGCTAGACTTTGTCTTTAATGTTCTCTTTTGTGATGGATCAAGAAGAATATCAAAAGCATGAAACTCATTTTGCTTTACCTTCTGTACTCCCAAATCATTAAACGTCATCTTGGTTTTAGGAACAACAAGATCATAGACACTTTTCGATATGGAGATACCATTGGGTTGGGCTAGTGCTTCTAATCGTGCTGCAATATTTACTCCATCGCCAAAGAGATTACCCTCTTTCTTAACAACATCACCCATATTGATACCAATACGGAATTCAAGCTTTACCTCTGTTTTATCCGATTCATTTCTCTTCTTTATGTCATTCTGAAAAGCTACACCGCATTCAACCGCATTTACCGCACTTGGGAACTCAACGAGTGCTGAGTCACCGGCTGTATTAAAGATAGATCCTTTATATTTCTTTAGACATGCTTTGAGTATCTTTTCACATTCCGCATAGGCTTTGAGCGTAGCATTCTCATCTCTTTCCATATGTTTGGAATAGCCAACAACATCGGCAACAAGGATTACAGCTATTTTACGATCTACTTCGGTGTTCATATCTCAAGAGTATTGATAGTGAACGTAATTTACAACCAAGTTTTATTTCAGTGTGCTAATTAGGCACGAGATTCTCAGTTTTCTTATATAATCTTCAATAGCGAATAGTTTATCAAATTAACTGATATAGCTGTAACTGTAGATTACAGATGTTATATTCTTTAAAAGAGACTTTAAGTCACTTCTTTAAAACTGGAACCTTCTATGAGTGTAGAAAAAATTGATAGAAAAATTTCTGTGATATTCGCTACAGATGTAGTTGACTATAGCTTGCATATGGAAAAAGACGAGTCAGGAACGGTGACAAGTCTTAGAACATATGAAAAGATTTTAAAACAAGCTTTTAAGAAACATGGAGGACGACTTTTCAATACAGGGGGAGATTCTTTTATGGCCGAGTTCTCTAGTGCGGTAAAGGCAGTAGAGTGTGCTATCGATTTCCAAAATATTGTGAAAGAGAAAAATATAAAACCTGCTCTTAGTTTTAGGATAGGAATTAATGCAGGAGATGTGATACTACAAAAGAAAAACCTTCTGGGGGATGGAGTTAATTTAGCAGCACGCCTAGAGCAATTATCACAACCTGATGGAATAACCATTTCAAAAAGCATCTTCGATTACATTGAAGGTAAATTGGATTTAAAAATTCAAGATCTGGGCATTCAACAGGTCAAGAAAAACAGGTTTCATGCTTTTGACATTTTACTAGATCCAGCACAAAAAAGAGATTTTAAGAAAAAGAAATATAATCTTAAAATAGCGGTTATAGTCGGGCTATCTTTGCTCTTTGGTGTTGCTTATTACAATATTATTAACAACGGCGAACCCCCTGACACCGTAATCGCTAAATCTGATAGGCCCTCTATTCTTGTACTACCCTTTAAAAATCTTTCCGCCTCAGATAATGAATTTGTGGCAACCGGTATAACTGATACACTGATATCAACTCTTTCCAACTATGAACAACTGTTAGTGCAATCCCGAAATACGAGTGATTTTGTTTCAAAAAATAAATTTTCTGATAAACAAATATTAGAAAACTATAAAACGCAGTATGTTATATCCGGTAGCGTTCAGATCGCAGGTAAAAAAACTCGCATAAATGTTCAGCTAAATGATCTTGTAAAAAACGATACTATCTACTCAGAAAAATATGACTTTGAGTTGCAAGATTTATTTAAAGTGCAAGACACACTCAGTGAAGAAATTTTAAATAAGCTGTCAATAAAACTTATAGTAGGGTCTCTTGGTCAAGATTACAGAAAGTACTTTAAGTCCGTAGAAAGCTGGCGTAAAAGCTTCAAGGCTAGGTCAGAGCTAATTAAAGGCACTCCTGAAAGCATTCAAAATCTTGGCAGGCTTGCCGATGAATTGATGCGTGATGAGCCTAACAACCCAATGTCACTAGTTCTGAAGGGATGGCATCTACTATATACCGTAACAAACAAACAAGAAGCCATTGAGGGTTATGAGCTGGCTTTGAAGTCAATAGAATTAGGTCCAGATATTTCAGAAACACACGTATTAACTGCTTTTTTTGAATTCGGTCATGCAGAAAAGCTTTTTGATTTGAGAACAGATGCACTAGCTTTAGCAGAAAAAAGGGCTGTAATTGCAGGAGAGTTAAACAAAAGCAGCCCCCATGCCTTTGCATCTGTTGGCAATATTCTTTCGGGAGTTGGAAAATATAGAAAAGCACTTCCCTATTATAGAAAGGCGATTGCTATAGCGCCACATGCTGAATCGTGGATAAAGACAGCGTTTTTAAATACGCTTGTTTTGCTTGAACAATACGCTGAAGCTACTCCCCTTGCAATAGAATTAGCGAGTGCTGATCAATTCTCATCTAATTCGAGGGCTACTGCTTTCTCGATGTTGGCCTTTATCAGCTCTAAACAAGGAAATAAAAAGAAAGCTAATCAATATATCGAGAAATTACAAAACCTTGATTTGAAAAAGTTACAAATGTCGCCTTTAGAAATAGTAATACGCAGCCTATACAACATAGAGGACAATAGTTTCAAAGAAGAATTCGAGAATACTCTAAAAGGGTTGGGACTCACATAGTTCAAGAGTACAAAAACTGAATGGCCTGAAAGCTTTAAAGATTTAAAAATGAAAGTGAAACAAGCTGTTTCAGGAATAAATTTTCATATTATGTTTATGCAGGACACGAAGCTGGACTCATAGTTTTGATACCAAGTCATAAAATGTTCCAAAGTGTCATACTTTGTCATAAAGGTTTATATTGTGTTACACTAATCTTGTCAGCAAATAAAAGTAAATGCAAAATGCCATAGGAAAATTTGTCAACAGATTTAGTGTAGTGGCTCTATTCGCAAAGATCGATCCAAAGACCACAGTATTACAACTGGCTTTAATCTTATATACTGAAATATAAAAGGTAAAAATGGTAAGAAGTTTTAACTTTAGCTTGCCTGGCCAAGCTCATCTATTAAATTCGCTCATTATAATTAAATAGTCTAATAGCTGCGATCATCTGTGAACATCCATAATCATAGTAGCGCATTTTTCGCCAATCATAATTGTGGGAGCGTTGGTATTGCCTGAGGTAATAGTTGGCATAATAGATGCGTCTGCTACTCTAATATTATTAAGCCCTCTTATTTTCAATGAACTATCAACAACAGCTAAAGGATCTTTACCCATTTTACAGGTGCCAACTGGATGATAAATTGTATCAGCACGATTTCTAATATGCTGTTCCCACTCTTTATCTGTGAGATTACTATGAACCCCATAAATTTCTCTCTTTTGATATTTTTTAAGAGGTGGGGTGTTTAAAATATTCTGAGTCATTTTTGCCCCTTTTATTAAGGTGTCTAAGTCGCGATTATCGGTTAAGAAATTAGGATTTATCAAGGGAGCATCATTGTATTCAGTTGAAGCTAAAGAAACTGTGCCTCTGGAATAAGGTCTGAGCAGACAGACGTGGCAAGAATAACCATATCCATAGTGTAGCTTCCTAAGATGATCGTCGATAAGACCTATAACAAAATGATGTTGTATGTCGGGTCTGTCCAAAGATTGATCGGTTTTCAAAAATCCTCCAGCCTCCGAAAGAGTAGAGGAAATCATAGAGTTCCCATGGGTTAGCCATTTTGCCATTTCTCCTAAAATTTTCAAAAAGCCACCTGGAGAAAATCCGAGCGTATTTTTATCGTTAGTTTTAAAGCAAAAGTTAAAGTCAATATGATCCTGCAAATTCTTTCCAACACCTGGTAGTTCATGGATTAACTCGATACCATGTCGTTTTATATCCTCAGATGCACCAATTCCAGAGCGCTGTAAAATAGTAGGTGACATCAAAGAGCCTGCTGAAACAATTACCTCTTTATGTGCCCTTATTTTCTTTTTTTTACCTTGATGCATATATTCCAAGCCAACTGCTTTTTTCCCATCAAAAATTATTCTCACGACATTTGCCTTAGTAATAATTTTTAGATTTTCTCTATTTTTTACATAGGGCAAAAGGTAAGCCGCAGCAGTAGAGCATCGTTGGCCATTTTTGTTTTTTGAGTGGAATATTGTTGATTGCCAAAAACCGGCACCTTCGTTATCACCTGTATTGAAGTCGTCTCTAATTTTCACCTGAGAGTTCGCACAGGCCTTAATATACGCGTGTGAAATTGGTTTTGCTTCTTTTTGATTAGATACTTCTAAAGGCCCGACGTTTCCATGAAACTCTTTACTTCTATTCTCATTATTTTCTGCCTTTTTAAAGAATGGAAGTACGTCATTCCAGCTCCAGCCATTATTTCCTTCGTTTGCCCAACTGTCGTAATCTTCTTTCTGTCCTCGAATATAGATCATTGCATTTATTGCGCTTGATCCACCGAGAGCCTTGCCTCTAGGTTGATAACCTCTCCTATTATTCAGCCCTTTTTGCGGTATTGTATGAAAAGCCCAATTATTAAATTTTGGCTTGTCTCTTAGCATCAAAAGTCCACCCGCAGGGGCTCTAAAAAGCAAATTGCTGCCCCAGCCACCAGCTTCTAGAAGACAAACTTTATATTTGCTTTTTTCACTCAATCGAGACGCGATTACTGCCCCTGCAGACCCGCCTCCAATAATTACGAAATCTGCTTCTTCCAAAATTCTATCCAAGTTTTTTCATAATTTTCGAGAGCAAACTAAAGGCTTTGCCTCTCGGTGGCCGTATCATGGCCAAGATAAAATCTATACTGGTTTGATGATAAATAGACTTTAAATGTGAAAAATTTAAAAATCCTTCATATCCATGAAAATACCCATGCCCTGACTGACCAACTCCTCCAAAAGGAAGTCTGGACTGTAAAATGTGAAACATTGTGTCGTTCACAGTAACTCCCCCAGATCTTGTGTTATTTATAACAAAGTTTTGTTCAGAGTGGCTTCGGCCAAAATAATATAGTCCTAGTGGGTTATCATTTTTATTTATGTAGTCAACAACATCACTTATTTTTTCATAATTCATTATAGGAAGGATTGGGCCAAAAATCTCATTTCTCATTACCTCCATGCTTTCATTAACTTTAGTGACTATTTTTGTTGAAATCATATTTCTATCAAGATCATCATTGTTGCCTAAGCTTTCAACCGTTGCTCCCTTTTTAGTGGCATCCAATAAATAACTATTCATTCTTTTCAAATGATGTTTATTAACCATTGAGGTTTGATTATGGCTATTCGGTTCAGGAAAAAATTTTGAATAAGCTTTTTGTAATTCTGAAATCAAGTTTCTTTCCTGATCTTTTTTGACGAAGATATAATCAGGCGAAAGGCAGATCTGACCGGCATTTAGTGTTTTCGAAAATAATATTCGTTCTGCAGCTAGCGCCATGTTGGCATTAGTTCCAATTATGGTTGGGCTCTTGCCTCCGAGTTCAAGCGTTGTTGGTACGAGGTTTTTTGCCGCTTGAGCTGCTACCTTTTTTGCAACTCTGTTACTACCTATAAAGAGTAGGTGATCGAGATTTAACCTACTGAACTGTTCGCCAACCGAAGGCCCACCAGTTATCACAGCAAGTTCGGAAGTATCAAAATATTTCTCAACACCCTCTTTAATAATATTAGCGGTAGCAGGAGTGATTTCCGATGGTTTTACCATAGCACGATTTCCTGCAGCGAAAATTGATGCAAGTGGATAAAAAATTAAACCCACAGGAAAATTCCAAGGAGCAATTATACCTACTGTTCCTAATGGCGATGGTTGCAAAAAACTCTTTGCTCCGAGTAGGTCCGTTCCGAGTGACGAAAATCGCCTCTGTGGTTGCATCCACTTATTTAATTTTTTAATAGTAAAGAGGATATTCCGTATCGTTTGGTCGATTTCTGAAATCTTAATTTCATCAACGGATCTATTTTGAAAATCTTGGTTTAATGCTTTAATAATTTTTTCTTGATGCGTCTCAATTAATGCAACACATCTCTTCAAAAGATCTGTTCTTCGTTCTAAAGAAGGTGGTCCTTCTTTCAAAAACGCTTTTTTCTGCACCTCTAAGATATTTTTCATAGCCAGGCTACTCAATTTTTCACAATCTTGTTACTACCTCGCCCCCAGTATTCATCACGTAAAATTCTTTTGTATAACTTCCCAGTAGGTAGCCTTGGTATTTTATCTATGTAGTCAATCGAACGTGGTATTTTCTGTCGTGATAGATGCTCTGAAAGATAATCAAGTAACTCTTTTGTAAGTGCTTCATCTCCCTTTATTCCATCAATGGGTTGCACCACAGCCTTTACTTCCTCGCCCAAGTCATCATTTGGAACTCCAAAAACAGCGGCATCAGAAACTTTTGGGTGTGGGATCAGCAGGTCTTCACATTCTTGAGGGTAAATATTGACACCTCCTGAAATGATCATAAATGTTTTTCTATCCGTTAGATATAGATATCCGTCGCTATCGGTATAACCAACATCCCAAACAGTGGTAAGTTTTTTATCTTCGGAGTACGCTTCTGACGTTCTTTCCGGATCATTAAAATATTCAAATGCTGAAGTCGGTTTAAACCATAAAGTGCCGGGCTCTCCCCGAGGAAGTTCCTTCATATTATCATCCAGAACTGCCAACTCACCGGAAACAATCTTTCCTACTGTGCCTGGGTGTTCAAGCCACTCTTCGCTATTGCAATATGCGAAGCCAAAAGCCTCAGTGGCCCCATAGTACTCATAAATAATTGGACCCCACCAATCTATCATTTGATACTTGACTTTTTCAGGGCAGGGCGCAGCACCATGAATGGCATATTTATGAGTTGATAGATCATACATGCCTTTTTCTTTCTCTGATAATTTTAGCATTCTAGAAAACATAGTTGGAACTAGTTGTGAGTGGGTTACTTTATATTTTTCAACTAATCTCAAAAATTCCATTGGATCAAATTGTTCCATTATTATTGTTGTTGCACCATTTCTTATAGCAAAGCTAGCAGCCGCTTGTGGGGCTGAATGATACAAAGGTGCTGGCGAAAGATAGATGACATTTTCTGCATCAAAGGACCAAAGTTTCATTAAAAATGTTAAGACGGGAAGAGGTTCGTCAGGTTTTTGAAATGGCAATGGTCTTAATATACCTTTTGGGCGTCCAGTTGTTCCCGAAGAATATAGCATTGGAGTTCCCAGACATTCGTCATCTATTGGATGGGTCGGAAAATTCGAAATAGTCTCTTCATAATCTAATATTTTTTCGGATAAAGATTGCTTTTCTGCCCCCACGACCAGTATCTTCTTAAGACCGGGACAAGAGTCTTCTGCTTCAATCACTGTAGGAAGCATTTTCGAAGATGTTATCAAGACCTGGGATTCTGAGTTGTTTATTATATAGGAAACCTCACTTGCGGTTAAATAAGAGTTTATGCATGTATAATATAAACCTGCTCGTTCACCAGCAGAGTTTGCTTCTAAAAATCTGTCATTATTTTCCATAAAGATTGCATAATGATCCTTGAATTTCAGATTAACTGATCGCAGATAGTGAGCAAGTTGATTTGCTCGACCCTCAAATTCTGCATATGTTACTTCTTTTCCGGTCGATGCCATAATAAAAGCAGGACGATCGGCATACTTCTTTCCCAGTTCTCCTGGATACATACTTTATTCCCCTAAATAATACTATTCCTGCACAATTCGACTTTTACCTTCGCCCCAGTATTTATCCCTCAATACTCTTTTATATAGTTTACCGGTTGGAAGTCTTGGAAGTTCTGTGACAAAGTCAATGGAACGGGGAACTTTTTGTCTTGATAGGTTACTGTGAAGATATTCTAATAATTCACTAGCTAGTTCCTCGTTTGACGTAGTGCTTTCAACTGGTTGGACAACTGCTTTTACTTCTTCTCCCAAATCTTGATTTGGAACTCCAAAAACAGCAGCATCAAAAACTTTTGGGTGAGATATGAGGAGGTCTTCACACTCTTGAGGATAAATATTAACACCTCCAGATATAATCATAAATGCTTTTCTGTCTGTTAAATAAAGAAATCCATCTTCGTCTAAATAACCTACATCGCCCACTGTGGTTAGGCTTTTATCTGCAGAATAGGCTTCTGCAGTTTTTTCAGGCTCCTTGTGATAATTAAATTCTGATGCAGGTTTAAACCAAAGAGTACCAGGTTCGCCCACTGGCATTTCCTTCATTTCGTCGTCCATTACTGTTAGCTCTCCGATCATTATTTTTCCTACTGTTCCGGGGTGCTCTAACCATTCCTCAGTATCACAATAAGCAAAACCAAAGGCTTCTGTAGCTCCATAATATTCACAAATAATTGGTCCCCACCACTCAATCATTTGTCGTTTTACTTGTTCTGGGCAAGGAGCAGCTGCATGAAGTGCATATTTTAGTGAGGAAAGATCAAATCTGTTTTTTTCTTCATCACTGAGCTTAAGCATTCTGCTAAACATTGTTGGCACTAACTGTGAATGTGTAATTGAGTATTTTTCTATTAAACTTAAATATTCAAGCGGCTCAAACTTTTCCATTATTACAGTTGTTGCGCCCTTTCTTATTGCTAGGCTGTTCGCAGCTTGAGGCGCTGAGTGGTAAAGTGGGGCAGGGGAGAGATAAATCATATCCTCACTGTAATTCCATAAATTAGACAAAAAACCCATTATAGGAAGTGGTTCATCAGGTTTTTGATCGGGCAATGGGCGCAAAATACCTTTTGGTCGTCCGGTTGTGCCTGAGGAATAAAGCATAGCTGCGCCAAGGCTTTCGTCTGGAATTGGAGATGTGGGAAATCGAGAGATGGCTGCCACAAAATCATACATGCCATCCGGTAACTGTTCTCCCTCTGCCCCAACAACAAGTATTTTTTTCAATACAGTGCACTGTTTGACCGCTGTTTCAACAATGTCTAATTTTGATATCGATGTAATTAGAATTTTGGCGTCGGAGTTTACCAATATGTAAGCCAACTCTTCGTCTTTAAGATAAGAATTAATACATGTATAAATTAACCCAGCTCTCTCACCTGCTGAATTTGACTCAAGATACCTGTTATTATTTTCCATAAAAACCGAGTAGTGGTCTCCTTTTTTTAAGCCCTCTTCTCTAAAAAAATGGGCAAGTTGGTTTGACCGCGCCTCGAATTCTTTATACGTGACCGTTTCTCCAGTTGAAGCCATTATAAAGGCTGGTCGATCTTCATACTTCTTAGCTAGTTTTCCTGGGTACATTTTATAGTCCCTCGAATACTCTGCAATCTCTGTTAGCACCTCCATCAAGAGCTGATAAAGCGTCTTGGTATTCTTTGCTATCAATACATTCCGCAGCTTTTTCAAATGACTCAAACTCTATTAAAACGGTTTGTTCTACTTTCCCATCTTCAAAAACTTTTATTTTATTCGTACTCGCTAGTATTTTACCATTATATTTTTCGATAGCAGGCCCAGCCAATTTGAGATACGCAGCTCTTTTCTCGGGATCGGCGGTACTTCTATGTGCGCTTATAAAATAACCTTTGGGCATCGTTCACTCCTCTTTACATTTATAGTCTTAGTGTAAGTTATCTTTCTCAAGACAACAATATATAAACTATGTAAAAAGCGAGTGTTTACGCGTTCTAATTAATGAACATTTACAACTTATTAGCTTGCGATTTTTTGACTTCTTTTTCTTTCAACTGAAGTGAGTATTCGTTTTCTTAAGCGAATATGATTAGGTGTAACTTCAACCAGCTCGTCATCATCTATATAAGCGATTGCTTGCTCGAGACTAAGCTTTGTCGGAGGTGTTAATCGTACTGCTTCGTCATTACCAGAGGCTCTAATATTAGTTAATTTTTTACCTTTAAGAGGGTTAACTTCTAGATCATTGTCTCTGTTATGCTCACCAATAATCATTCCTTCATACACTTCTTCTCCGGAACCAATGAAAAACTTCCCTCTCTCTTCAAGATTAAAAATAGCATAAGCAACGGAGCTTCCATTTTCCATGGAAATTAAAACACCTTGACGGCGCCCAGCAATTAAACCTTTGTGTGGACTCCAGGAGTGGAACACTCGGTTTAATATTCCTGTTCCCCTTGTATCCGTCATGAATTCACTGTGATATCCAATTAGTCCACGCGATGGGACTAATGCAATAATTCTTGTTTTTCCAGAGCCTGAAGATTTTAAATCGACCATTTCTCCCTTCCTAGAAGATAATTTTTCTATCACGGCACCAGAGAATTCTTCATCGACGTCAATAGTAACTTCCTCTATGGGTTCATTTTTAACACCATCCACGTCCTTATAAATTACGCGTGGTCTTGAAATAGAGAGCTCAAATCCTTCTCTTCTCATATTTTCAATCAAAACACCCATTTGTAATTCACCTCTTCCCGAGACATCAAAGGCTTCACCACCAGGTGTGTCCGCCAACTTTATTGCAACGTTACTTTCGCACTCTTTTAGCAAACGGTCTCTTATTACTCTGCTCTGAACTTTTTTACCGTCTCTACCCGCTAAAGGGCTATCATTAATTCCAAATGTGACTGTAATAGTTGGAGGATCTATCGGTTGAGCTGGGATTGGGTCTTCAACTGATTGGTCTGCTATTGTATCTGCAACAGTTGCTTTGCTCATTCCGGCTAGGGATACTATATCTCCAGCTTCAGCTATCTCTATTGCTTGCTGCTTTAATCCTCTAAATGCCAAAATCTTATTAACACGAAAGTTTTCTATTAGCTCATTGTTAATACTTATAGCTTTTAGATTTTGTCCTGTTTTCAAAGTGCCTGACTCAATACGCCCCGTAAGAACTCTTCCAAGAAAGCTATCTCCACCTAATGTTGTGGCTAGCATTCTAAATGGTTCATCCCGTTTTGCGATCTGGCTTGGTTGATCAACGTGGGTTGAAATTAATTTAAAAAGACTGTCAAGATTTTTTCTCGGACCTTCCAAGTTTTCGTCTGCCCAACCGGAGCGTCCGGATGCATATAAAATTGGAAAATCGAGTTGTTCATCATTTGCGCCCAAATTAGCAAAAAGATCGAAAACCTCATCAAGTGCTCTATCAGGCTCGGCATCTTGCTTATCAACTTTATTTAAGACAACTATAGGCTTGAGCCCGAGTGAAAGAGCTTTCGAAGTAACAAATTTTGTCTGTGGCATTGGACCTTCTGCCGCATCAACCAAAAGCACTACACCGTCTACCATTGAGAGAATTCGCTCTACTTCACCACCAAAGTCTGCATGCCCTGGTGTATCAACAATATTAAAGCGGATATTATTCCAAACGACTGAAGTCGCTTTTGCCAATATCGTTATACCCCGCTCACGTTCGAGATCATTGCTATCCAAAGCGCGCTCCACCGTTGTCTCGTTTTCTCTATAAGCGCCAGATTGCTTTAGTAACTCGTCTACTAATGTTGTTTTTCCGTGATCAACGTGTGCGATTATCGCAATATTTCGTAATTCCATTTTTACTGCTCACTATGAATTTCAATTAACCAATGAGGTTGCTTAATATCAAACATCTTAAAAAGCAAGAAAAATCCTGTTAATGGTAATGATCCTTTGAGAATAGATTTGATGGCATAATCAGTTCACTTAATGTACCGTTAAAAGAAAGTTGAAGCAGAATTACGATGGTAGAAAAGGAAATACAGAGAAAGATAGCTGTGATATTTATTGCAGACGCCGTAGGCTACTCGCAACACATGAAGAGAGATGAAGATGAAACGGTTAAGAGCTTTAGATCTTGCAAGCAAATACTAGACCGGCTTTTTGAAGAACATGATGGACGCGTTTTCAATACGGCAGGAGATTCAATACTTGCAGAGTTCACCAGCGCCGTATCCGCGCTAGTTTGTGCATCAGAATTCCAATCTCTTATAAATGAGCGAAATAAAAGTGATAATACTAAAATTAAGATGGAATTTCGAATTGGCATTAACATGGGCGATGTTGTTAAAGAGGGTAAAAATCTCTATGGTGATGGGGTAAATATTGCTGCGCGTTTAGAGGCGCTTTGCCAACCAGGGGGCATCTCTCTTTCAAAAAGCGTCTATGAATTTGTTAACAATAAAACAAAATTTCTATTCAATGACCTAGGCGAGCAAAAGGTAAAAAATGAAAGTTTTCATGCATTTGATGTTTTGCTTGATCCATCACAAAAAAGAACAATAAAAAACAAAAGCTTAAGCGCGCTTAACTTTGCATTATTGCTGATAATCCCAATAATTTTACTATCTCTAAGTGCCGTTTACTTTTTATCCAGCGAACGAACAAAATCAGAAATTCAAATCGCCGAAAAAATAGAGAAAAGAATTATAGGAAAAACACTTCTAATACAACCATTAGAGAATCGCAGTGGCTCAGAAAAAATAGAAAATTTATCCAAAAGTATCACGGACCATTTAATATCATCCATTTCATCCACAGTGTTACTTAATATTGTTCCGACTCAACTTAGTTACAGCTTGAAAGAGGCAGAAATTTCAAATTCAGATATTAAGTCTAGATATGGGGTTTCCTTCGTAATTAGTGGAAGTATCATAACCTCAAAGGAAAAATTTAGAGTAAACTTACAATTAGTTGAACTGGAAACAAACAACATTCTTTCGTCAATAAATGAAGAATTTGACTTAGATGATCTATTCGGTGCTCAAGATCTTTTGGAACAGAAAGCTAGAAGAGCAATATTGTCAAATCTAACCATTGGTGAAGAGGCGGTTAAATATTATGAAAAGTATTTTCCTGAAAAAGAAGAATTTGTGCAAGTAATGAAGTTAAGCGTTGCACAAAATAAAGATGGGGTTTCTTGGAGTAAAAATCATGCAGAGCCATACAGGCTAATTTTAGAGAAAAATATGGACAATTCTGGCGCTCATTTACTTTATGCCCGCAACTTATGGCGACAACTAGCAGTAAATCGCACTAATATTTCAGACAACATAAAAAATATACAGTTCTCAATAAATAAGGCAATTGAATTGGACCCTGATAACGCACCGGCATACGCAGTTGCTGCAGGCTTTAAGGCAATGAGAACGATGCAATCACTTGATAAGCTACTTGTAGAAAAAGCACTAAACATGGGAGGAGATAATTCAGAGACCTTAAGTGCAGTCATTGGTGCATATTTATTTGGTAATAATCATCAAAAAGTTATTGAAACTGCAAAAAAATATTTTGAGATAGCGCCATTTGGACAAACTAGGTTTTGGTTAGCAATGTTAGGGTCACATATTGCGTTAAGTGATAACAAAGGGGCAAAAGAAGTAGCCCTCAATATGGTTGGTTCTGATGAATTTTCAGATTTTTGGGGAAAGTTGTTTTTAATATTTGTGGAAGAAAAAAGCGGGGAAAAGGAGAAAGCAAATGCCCTATATACTGAGTTTATTGCAAAAAATAAAACTAACTATCAAGATCTTAAAATCAAAATAAAGAGCTTTCCATGGGGCATTGAGCCTTCGTATATAAGCAATTTAATTTCCTCTTTAAGATCAATAGACCGACGTGTGTTTCCCAGTAGCTAGAATATTCCTGGGTAAATAAAAATATTTTTGTTAATCTAAATTCCAGTTTCCAGTATTAAAAAATAAGATCACATTGAATTGCACGGATCGCCATTGGGCCAAGCAACTCCATCGCCCTTATCCATAGTGCTTATTTCTTTCATATCATTATCATCAATCAAAAAAGAAAGATCAAAGTTTTCTCTTATTCTATTTTTATCCGAAGATTTTGGTAAAATCACAAAGCCCATTTGAAGTCCCCACTTGAGCAATACCTGTGCCTCAGACACTCCATACTTTTTTGACATTCTCTTAAATGGAGAGGAACTATCAGCACCATCCTCCTTCATACTTTGAGGTTTTGCACTGTCTTGATTGGGTTTTGCCCTCCATCCCTCCAAGGGAACCAATGAGCTGTAGGCAACTACCTTTATATTTTTCTCCTGCAAAAAAGAAACTAATTCCTCCTTCTGGCACCAAGGGTGTAATTCAATCTGATTATATTCAGGAACTTCTAGTCCTTCATTAATTATCTCTTGAATATGTGACTGACTGTAGTTTGAAACGCCTATAGTTCTGGTTTTCCCTTCCTTTTTGAGATCACATAGTGCTTTCCATTGCTCTAGTCTTAAGTCCTTACAGAAAGGTGCGTGAATTAGATAACAATCAAGATAATCAAGGTTGAGCCTTTCAAGACTGCTATTACAAGCCTCAATACACATTTTATAATTTTTTGCCTCTCTACCCCAACTTGGGTTTCCAGGAAAAACCTTACTGGTAATGAAAATATCATCTCTCTTTAGAGAAAGTTGAGAGAATGAGTCTTTAAGACCTAACCCAATACCCACCTCATTTCTGTAAACCTCAGCAGTATCAATATGCCTATATCCAATTTTGAGCGCTGTATTTATTGTTTTCTTTGCCTCCTCATTTGGGATTAAATAAGTTCCAAAACCAATAGTAGGCATATTCTCTAAAGTTTTATCTGTATTCATATTTTCCCTCTTGTCGGTTATCTTAAGTTTTAAAGTTCTTTTCCTGCAAGTAATTCCCCTAATTTTATCCGAGATGATACTGCTATTTTTGTTAATGGTTTAAATGGTAATTTTTTTGGCTTAGGGTTATTTAACAATTGTTCAACTAGGGCTGTTTTTTTTCCCATAGCCAAGTCAGCAGCTGCTAAACCATGAAGTGTTCCTTTGACAGTTCCCAAACCATTTTGACAGCAGGCTGAAAAAAGCCCAGGCTTTATTTCACCAAAAGCAGCTACATTATTTCTTGAAAGGGTTAAGTGCCCACCCCATGTTTGCATAAGTTTTATATCCTTCAGCATGGGGAAACGGTCTGAAAAGCTCTTGACATGAGTTCTGTACACCTTTTCAATAACTGATTTTCTGGGACTCATTTTTGGTTCATAAGTGAAGCGATTCCGGATTACAATCCTATCCCCTCCACTTCCACAAATACGTCTGACTGTACTGCCCAAAGGGTCGGCTGGAGTTAGCCCCCATTCTTTTCTTCCTCCAAGAGATTTAATCTCTTCTAATGTAAGTTTTTGTGTAATTGAGCCATAAGTATAAACATGAAGAAGTGAGTTCTTGAAATAACCAAAATTTTCTATATTTCCATTTACCGCGAGTATTACTTTAGAAGCGGTAATAACACCTTTAGGTGTCTTCGCTTGCCAATCAGGTCCAACTTTATTTAGTTCTTTAACAGGTGAACTCTCATATAATCGAACTCTATTGGAAAGAATTTTTTCTCCCAAAGCCCTGATATATAGAGCTGGTTGTATCATTATGGTTCCAGGTGTAAAAAGTCCCCCTTTATAATAATTTGTTCCGGTGATGTCTTTCATAGAATTAGCATCCAGGTAGTCAAATTTTTCGCCGAGTTTTGAAAGATGTTTCGCATAATCGTGGTTATGCCGCATACCCTTTGCGGTTGCAGCACCATTTATTTTTCCGATTTCCTTGAAACATTCCTTAGGGAGTTGTAATGCCTCAACGGTCTCTTTTGCAAAGTTTATGGCATACCGATTTTGTCTTATAGTTTTACGATCATTTTCTATTTGTCCTCCGTAATCATCACTTGCCAAATCATGAGGTAAATCAATCATAAAGCCAGAGTTTCTCCCTGCTGGTCCGGAGGCAAGCCCTTGTGCATCTAAAATGACAATGCTATCATTTGGCGCCTCTTGTTGGACTCTGCGTGCAGCTGATAATCCAGCAAACCCTGCTCCAACTATGAGCCAATCAGACGTTAAATTGCTCGAAAGGGTAGGAAGCGGTTCCCTTTCAGGAAGTAAATCGTTCCACGCAGAAGGACCAGGGTTTTTTGAAATACTTATCATTTCACGGTAAACTCAATTTTGCTGTTCTACCCCCGTCAACAGTCAGGACTTGACCTGTCAAAAAAGATGCCTTCTCAGATGCAAGCCAAACAATTAATTCAGCTACTTCGAAAGGCTCTCCACTTCGCTTCAAGGGATGGATTTCACCAATTTTATTTTTAAAAACTTTAGGATCTGATAAGGATTTTATGAACTCCTCATTCAACTCAGTATTAATCCAGCCAGGAGCGACAGCATTACACCGTACGCCCTCAGGTCCGTGGTCAACTGCGACAGCTCGCGTTAATGCATGAAGTCCTCCTTTTGAAGCACAATACGCTGGATGGCGAGGGTTACTTCCTAAACCTTCTATAGAACCCACATTAATAATGGAGCCCTTTCTTATCTTTAACAGTGGAAGAGCATATTTTATGAGAAGAAAGGGAATCGTTAAATTAATTTGAAGTTGCTCAAACCAATCAGTTTCACTTGTTTCTTCAGCAGTCCCCTCACGCATAATACCTGCATTGTTTATTAGAATATCAAGCTGCCCTTCTAAATCTTGTATCTGAGACAGAATTTTTTTTGGCATGTCTAAATCATTAAAGTCAGCTTCAAGCCAAAAATGCTCCCCTTTACTTCTTTGCGCTGTGTAAACCTTGGCACCTTTTTCAGTTAGAAGTCTTGCTGTGCTAAGCCCGATTCCGCGTGAAGCCCCAGTAACTATAGCAATCTTACCCTCCAGATCCTTCATGATACCGGTTTCCCCCCGTTTACTTCGACTAGAGATCCACACATGTACCGGGCTTCATCAGAGGCTAAAAACAAAATTACATCTGAAATATCATCAGGTTCAGCTATACGGCCGAGAGGAACGGTCTCATTGAGTTCTTTTATAGCCTTCTCTGGATCAAGACCACGAATAGAAAAACCAGTACGTATCATAGGTGTATTTACCTCATTTGGACAGACGGCATTTACCCGTATGTTTTGATGTGCGTGATCACGACCTAAACACTTTGTAAACGAAGCTAAAGCGGCTTTTGACATTATGTAAATCGGATGATCAGGGCCAGGAGATAAACCCCAGCAGCTAGCTGTATTTACAATTGATCCACCTCCATTTTTTTCCATAATCGGGATTGTAGATCGACATAACCTAAATGGTGCTTCTATATTTACGGCTATCGTTGATTTAAAGTCATCGTCCGTGGCTTCAGTGATTTTACCTCTTCTAATGATACCTGCATTATTTATCAGAATATCTAGCCCCCCCAAAGCATCTCTAGCTTTACCAGGCAACTCGTCACAAAATTGACCAGTGGACAAGTCACCTAAGAAATGAGCTTCCGCTTCAACATTACCGATAGCAATATCTGTTATTGCAACTGATGCTCCTTCGGCTCTTAATTTTCTTACTATAGATTTTCCAATTCCACCAGCGGCACCTGTTACGAGAGCTTTTTTTCCTTGAAATCTCATTTTTATTAAAACTCCTGATTAAGGGAGTCGGTAGCGGGAATTTGCGACTCTCTCAGAGCAATAAATTCTAACAATTCATCATTGATTGCTTCATTGATTTTTGGTTCCTCATAATCTGACAAAAGAGACTTTGCGTGTTTTAGCGCTCTTTCAGTAATCTCTGTTGAGCCTTCGGCCTGCCATTGCTCAATAGAGTTATTATCAAAAAGCTCAGGCATAAAGAAAGCTCGTTGAAAGTTTTCTAGCGTGTGGGGATGACCGAGATAGTGACCGCCGGGTCCTATGTCATTAACTGCTTTTAGGCCCTCATCAAAGTCGTCCCAATTAATGCCTTGAGCCATTCGATATGCCATCGCGCATTGCTCTGAATCAACAACAAACTTAGCTGTACTACAGTGCATACCAGCCTCATTCCATCCGGCCGAATGCCAAATATAATTTGCGCCAGACATCATGACTGCCATCAGTGTTGTTGCACTTTCATAGCCGGCTTGAGCATCAAAAGTCTTTGCGCCTCCTAATGTGTTTGATGTTCTCCATGGAACTTTATAATAACGCGCCATTTGACCAATCATAAAATTCATTAAACTGATCTCTGGTGTTCCTGCCATTGGAGCTCCTGACTTCATTGATACTGTAGAAAGATAATGACCATAAATTGCCGGTGTACCTTTTTTAATAACTTGTGTATATGCCAGAGCCGATAACGCCTCAGCATTAAGTTGTGCAACTGTTGGAGCTACCGATGCGGGGGTGTTTGCTCCTCCTAAAACAAACGGAGAGCATAAGACCGGTTGATTTCTTTTGCAAAAAGCTCTCATCGCGCCAAGCATCGTTTCATCCCAAACTAAAGGAGAGTTTCCGTTGCAGTTTCCGGTAACTACTGGATGACTGTCGATAAAACCAGAACCAAACAGAATATCGCACATTTTAATCACATCTTCTGCGTTTTTGGGACTTGTTGTCATTCCCATAAATGTTTTGTCGGAGTATCGCATGGATGAATATGTAATACGTAAATGACGCTGGCTTATAGGATGATCGTAGGGCTCTACTATATGATGTGCACTAGAGTGCATAGAGGGAAGCATGTGTGAAAGCTTATGAAAATTGGCTAAATCTTCTAAGGTTGGGTTACGACGTTTATCTTCTAGGTCTCTTAGGTATGGAGCTCCCGTCATCGGCACGAACATGCAGTGGTTTTTTCCAAAATCAAGGTTATTTTTTGGGTTTCTTGCATGATATGTAAATGTCTCGGGTATGGATTTAATTAGATCTTTTACTAGAAATCTATCTAGAAAAACTGTTTCTCCAACAATCTTTGCCCCAATGGATCTCCAATCTTGGAGAGCAATTTTATCTCGAAAATGAATGCCGGTATTTTCTAAGATGTCCATCGAGGCCTCATCAATTCGTTTGATCTGATCTCGATTTAATGGTTCCGTAAGCGGAAGGCTGTGCTGTAATGCTGGCAGCATTGTAAAACTTCTTGTCTGGCTCTTTAGCCGTCTAGAGCTACGCCCCTTTCGTATTGTTCCTACGGCTTGCACCGTCATTCGATCTTATCCTGCGATGCTGGGTCGGTAAGATCGATCCATATCGTTTTCACTTCACAGTATTGTTCATGGGCATGAACACCATTATCCCGTCCACCAAATCCAGATTGTTTATATCCCCCAAAGGGTGTTGTAATATCGCCTTCTCCATAGCTATTTACCGTGACAGTGCCAGCTCTAAGTTCTCGTGCTGCTCTCAGGGCATTTCTTGTATTAGCACTAAAAATAGATGCGGTTAATCCATATTTTGTTTTATTTGCTATTGATATTGCCTCTTCATTTGTTTGTACCTCTAGAACACTTAGAATTGGTCCAAATATTTCATCTCTTGCTCTTTTATCATCTGTTGTTGTTTCGTAAATTGTAGGTGCGACAAAGCTGCCGTCCATCTTTCCCCCAATAACTGCTCCCTGACTTAGATACCTAGAAACTTTTTTGCAATGCTCTTTATCAATAAGTGCCCCTAAGTGATTTTGTGGGTCTAAAGGGTCCCCAGTTTTCCAGTCTCTTAATCGATCAACTATTTTCTTAAGTAATTCCGATTTAATATCTTTATGAACGATCAGTCTAGATATAGCACTACAGTTTTCACCCATATTCCAAAAAGCTCCATTGACTATATGCTCTGCTACGAGGTCCAGGTTTTCTGCATCATTAAAAACAACGGCTGGGTTTTTGCCACCACATTCCAAAACAGTTTTCTTTAAATTACTTTCTGAAGAGTACTTTAAAAAAAGCCGTCCTGTCTCTGTAGAACCAGTAAAACTAACCATATCAATATCTGCGTGGCGCCCAAGTTTTTCGCCAACTATCGGCCCAGCACCTGGTAATACTTGTAAAACTCCTCGAGGAATTCCTGCCTCAGCAGCAAGCTCAGCAACTCTCAGAGCAGTAAGAGAGGTCTGCTCGGCAGGCTTTACAATGACCGAACATCCAGAAGCAAGAGCAGGGCCTATTTTCCAGGCAAGCATCAATAACGGGAAATTCCATGGAAGAATTGCCGCAACTACACCTATTGGCTCTCTTATTATCAAAGATAAAGCATCATCGCCACTGGGGCCTGTTTGGTCATAAATTTTATCAATTAACTCAGCATGCCACTTTATGGTATGAATTGCTTCCGGCAAATCGATTTGAACACAATCTCGGATTGGTTTCCCACTCTCTAGACTCTCCATTACGGCCAGTTCTTTTTGATTTCGTGTTAATAACTTGCATAGCTTTATTAGTATATCTTTTCGTTTAGACGGGTGGAGGCGACACCATCGACCTTGATCAAAAGCCTCTCTAGCTTTACCAACTGCAAGGTCAATATCTTCACCGCTAGCAGTGCTAATACTTGTTATTTCCTGACTTGTGGAGGGATTAATAGTATTCATTATTTTTCCTGAACCTGTATGATACTTTCCATCGATAAATGGGCTTTGCGGAAAGTCCAATGATGCCCCAAGACTTTTATATTCTTCGTGTGTCAAAAGCTCACTCATAACTATCTCCCCATTATTCTATCAATCGTAACATTCATTGTATTTACCACTTGTTCGAAAATACGTTTTTCGTCTTTATTTAGGGGCTGTAAAGGCTTCCGAGGAGGTCCGGCATCAATCCCTCTTAAATTCAGCCCGTACTTAATGCATTGCACAAACTTTCCTCCCTGTTCCAGAACCCGCATCAGAGGAAGCATGGCTGACATTACAGCTCTTCCTTTAGTGAAATCCCCTTCAATTACGCATGTTTTATAAAGAGCTAAATGGGCTTCAGGTGCAAAATTAGAACCAGCACATACCCAGCTTTGAGCACCCCATGCGAAAAACTCTAATGCCTGATCATCCATTCCGCAGCTTAAAGATATGTGAGGATAATCTCGTGCCAACATATGTAATCGGTTTGGATCTCCTGAGCTTTCTTTTATTGCACAAAAGTTTTTTGAGCGACCTAATCTGTCAAGCGTCTCTTCATCCATATTAACGCTCATTCTCCCTGGGTAATTGTATAGAATTACAGGTAAATTTGCTTCTCTATCTATTGCTAAGGCGTGCAGTGCAATCTCTCGTCCCGTCGGATAAGCATAAGGTGGTGTAGCAATCATAATAGCATCAGCTCCAGCAATTTTTGCTTGCTTTGCATATTCGATACTGTCTTCTGTACGAATAGCACCGGTTCCAACAATCATAGGTAAACGATCATTAATTAATTCTTTTACTCTATTCATTAAGAACACACGTTCTTTCATACTCATGGCGTAATATTCACCCGTAGTGCCAGCTACGATAATTCCGTGAACGCCTGCATTCACTAAAAAGTCGATGGCTGAAGCCATAGCTTCTGAGTTGAGTGTAAAGTCACTATTGAAAGGGGCTATTAAAGGTGTATAGATCCCCTCAAATCTCATTTCTTAGCCTTGTATACGGAGACTTTTATTGACTTGTATGAAAGTTTTAATTTGGAAATAGACAAAATAACCACCATCATTTACATCCATTTTGAATGTGGATGGTAACAGAGTCAATGATTAGGAAAGACAAAGGGACCTTAAAAAGATCCCTCTATTATATAATAGCTAGAATTTAGTAAATCGCCACCAGCTGGAAAATTGCAATTATTACAAAAACCCCAGCAAAAACAAATTTTAATATATTAAGTGGAATAGCTTTTACCTCTTTGCCGTAATTCGTTTTTGATGTCTTATCATCCATTTCATCAATTAGCAGCTTAATGGTACTCATTTGTCTGATAATACCAAATGAGCCTATGAAGGCCATCAATACAACCGATGCCGCAACTACATTTTCTTTGCCTGAAAGATCGCCGAAAACTATGGCCATTAACGTAACTGATTGACTGATTGCTGTAATAAATACGACAAATGCAAAGTTGTAAAAAGCACTTATCTGTAGAGATGCTCGTATATTTTGATCCATTTCAAAATCCCCCTTGTTTAATTAAGGCAAATGGTAAACCAATTTTTCTAAGTTCAAAAGGAAAACTTTTACATCAATGAAAAGACTTTAAAATATTTATTATCTCTTTAAAAATTTTCCTTCCTAAAGGGCTTTGATCACGGCATCTAATGAAGCCATGAATTAGTGATTGCGCCTCCTTGTGAAATACAGGCACTCCATCATCTATAAGCTTTTTAGCTAGTTTTTTACCTTCTGAAGCTAAGGGATCTAATTCTGCATTTAATATTACCGTTTTTGGCATTCCAGAAAAACTCTTCTCTAAAATTGGAAATGCCAATGTATTTAAATAGTCGTCAGGTCCGTTCAGATACGTATCAAAAAACCAAAGCATCATTTTTTTTGTAAGAAAAGGCGCTTCTGAATGCTTTAAGTAAGAGTAACTATTAAAATCTTTGTCTACACATGGATAGATTAGAAATTGATATAAAGGGAGGGGGCCACCATTTTTTAAAAGAAGGAGACTAGTCGATAGGGCTAGATTTCCACCTGCTGAGTCGCCTCCTATCGAGAGTCGATTTTTATCAATATTAAAAGTATCAGCATTTTTGAAAACTTCATTAAAGATCTCGTGGCATTGATATAACGCTGTTGGAAACTTATTTTCTGGAGACAAGCCATAATCAAGAGAAATTACTTGGCAGTCTCCACCTAAAGCCATGTCGACACATACGCCATCATGAGAGTCAAGATTTCCAATGATCCAACCTCCTCCATGCATGTATATTAAACAAGGAAGTCGTGTATTGTCGCCCTTCCTTCTATAGATCCTAGAATTTACTGTGCCGTTTTTCGTGTTAAATAGATGCTCTCTAACATCCAATGTTGTTGGCCTATTGAGTGTAGTCATAGCTACTTTCTTTTTCATTGACTCTCTGAAGGCTTGGGGAGCGTAATTATATGGCATGTTGTTCTTTTTCGGTGCCATTGTTTCAACAAAGTTATTCAGCGAAGGGTCCATATTTGGGTAAACCATTTACATTTGTCTTTCTATTGAAATAATTTTAATGACTTCGTCTTATTTAAAAGTTAGCCTTTAAAAATTGGTTTTACAAGTGGTGGCTTTTTATGAGACTTGAAAAGGGAGGCCCGATACAAACCTTTTATATTGGCAACAAAAAAATGCCTGTAGTTGAAAGGGGTGAGGGGGTTTATCTATATGATGAGGAGGAAAAAAAGTACTTTGATGCCTCGTCGGGTCCTATTACCTGCAATATTGGGCATGCAAACCCAAAAGTATTGGAAGCTATTAGAAATCAATCCGAAAAAGTATGCTTCGCAAGCCATGCATTTTTTGAAAATAGACCCAATAGAGACTTAGCGAAGAGCTTAGTAAATTTAACGGGCAATAAGTATGATCAAGCATTTTTTGTATCAGGAGGCTCTGAGGCAATCGAGGCATCATTTAAGCTTTCAAGACAATATGCACTCGCTTGTGGACAAACTAAAAAGCATAAAATAATAGCCCGAGCACCCAGTTATCACGGATCAACAATGGGAGCTTTTTCAGCATCTGATGACTCTGAGATGAAGGACAACTTTCAAAGTCTGACAAAAGTATCGATTAAAGTACCGGCTCCCCTTTCTTACAGAGTACCAGATAATTTTGATACAACATCTTACGCAAGATTTTGTTTAGATGAGCTTGAAAGAACTATAATTGATGAAGATCCGGAAGAAATATTAGCTTTTATTCTGGAACCCGTTGGGGGACTTTCTACTGGTGCACTGGTGGCACCTGACTTTTACTACATACGAGTTAGAGAAATTTGTGATCAGTATGGGGTAATTTTGATTTACGACGAGGTAATGAGTGGGGCTGGTCGAACGGGACAGTTTCTTGCTGCTGATCATTGGAGGGGGTCAGACCCAGACCTAGTAATATTAGCAAAAGGCCTTTGTGCTGGTTACTCGCCGCTGGGCGCTTTATTGGCTCCTAATAGGATAGTTGAACCAGTTGTGTCTTCTGGTGGGTTTTTGCATGGACACACGTATGCATCTAACCCTTTATCTTGCGCGATTGCAAATGCCGTGCTGAACGAGGTTATTGAAAATAACCTTATAGAAAATGCCCAAGTCGTAGGTGATTATCTTAAAAAGGGTTTGGAGAATTTAGCAACGCAATTATCAATTATTGGTGACGTTAGAGGCAAAGGACTGTTGCTAGCTGTAGAAATTGTTCGAGATACAGCAACCAAGTCTATGTTCAATATAGATCAAAGAGCCATTTATCGAATAAGTGAGCTTGGAATAAAAAATGGGATTCTCCTTTATACTCGAAAAACGTCGAAGGGTGAAAATGGTGAGTGGCTGATGATCGCACCTCCACTAATTTCAACCACAGATCATTGTGATGAGTTTTTATCTAAACTTAATGAAACACTAAAGGATTTTCAAAAGGAGCAAGGAGTTATATAAATCTTACTTCTTTTAATTGGGAAAGGTAGTCTTCAATCTCTCCATTATTTCTTCTCTTTGATTGTCAGTCATGATTACCCATTCTCTAATCTCATCTTGCGTTCTTCCGCATCCTATGCACACTCCATCTTGCAGACTACATATTTTCACGCAGGGGCTCTTGATATCTTCCCAACGAATTCTATTTCTCTGTCCTCTTCTTGCCATATGCTTTAAGTCTAAATTTTTTATTGATAAAAGCTTTTAAAACCAGCAATTGCTTTATCAAGACCTTCATCCGAAATATCACGATGTAAGACCATCCGGATTGATGGGTTCTGGTCTCCTATTTTAACACCATATTTTTCCAAATGTAATCGGAGTTTCTCGGCCCGACCATCTTTAGGCGTGAAAAACACCATGTTTGTACCGCTATCAACGTGCCCAATATTCATTTCTCTAAGTTCGTTAGCTAAAAACTTAGCTCTGTTATGATCTTCAACGAGCCTAGATATATTGTTATCAAGAGCATAATGTCCTGCAGCGGCAACAATACCAACCTGTCTCATAGAACCCCCAAGAATTTTTCTGTTTCTTCTCGCTTTTCGGATAAATTTTGACGAACCAACTAGTACTGTACCAAGGGGTGTGCCAAGGCCTTTTGACAAACATACTGATACACTATCTGCACAATTGGCCAGTTCTTCGGGTTTACAGTTTAATTCCGTTATAGCATTAAAAAAGCGTGCGCCATCAAGATGAATACTAAGACTGTTTTTTCTAGCAGTTTTAGAAACATCTTCCATTTTTTCTAAAGATATTGCTTTGCCGCCAACGGTATTTTCTAAGCATAACAATCGACTTGATGCGTGATGGGGATCGTCCTCTTTAATCGCTCCTTCAACAGATGCTGGTGATATCGACCCATCATTTTCTGTTTCAACTGGCCATAATGATATTCCGGCTAACACGGAAGCACCTGATGCTTCGTCCCAGTATACATGATAATTTTTGCCAACAATTATTTCCTCGCCTCTCCCACAATGAGCCATTACAGCTGATAGGTTGCTTTGGGTGCCTGAGGGAAAAAAAACTCCGTCGTCTTTTCCTAAAAGTGATGCTAATCGTTTTTCTAATAAATTTACAGTCGGATCCTCACCGTAAACATCGTCACCAACGACTGCAGTTGCCATCGCTTTTCTCATACCTTCATCAGGAGAAGTAAAAGTATCACTTCTAAGATCACACTCCCATGTTTGATTTCTTATCGCATTATGCTTATTCAAATGTAAACCTCTTTAGTTTCTCTAATGATCTCGAGGATGATTAATGCCGTCAAATTTTTCTATAACTCCTCTATAATCTGCGATATTGAAATCATCAATGCAAGCAACATTTACACAAATTTTACCAGGGCTATTTCTACTATTATGGTGGGTATGTGTGCCACATATTATACAAAAAAAATGCACGGCTTCGTTGGTATTGAATACATATTCGGTGACAGACTGAAAACCTTCGACCACTGTTACCTTATCCTTCGGTACACATAGCATCCCAAAACCTTTACTTTTGCTACAGATTGAGCAATTACATCTTATAATCTTTGAAATTTGTTTATCCAAAACGACATTTAATCTTATTGATCCGCAGTGACACAAAGCTTTTAGTTTTTTAAATTTATAGGTCATTCAGTATTCCAAATTATATTATAAACAGTCATGAAAATTAAACAATGGATCTGAATAAGCTCACTCTTAATAGTATTGAATTACAACTTATTATCGAGCTAATTTTTTTCTTTGGTTTTCTTTAACGGGATGCCTACGGTTATTTTTCTCAACAAAATCTTGTCTCGCCCTTCGAAGTTAAGATTTTATATTTCTGAAAATATAATCTACTCTGTTTTTAATACAAATATGGAACAAAATAACCTATGACGAAGACCTGCGCTGAAGTAACTATAGAGCTTTTATCAAAGTACGGAGTAACAACTATTTTTGGGATACCGGGGGTCCATACTCTGGATTTTTACCGAGCCTTAACGGATAAAGCTGATGATGCAAATAAAATACGGCATGTCCAGGCAAGAAATGAGCAGGGAGCTGGTTTCATGGCAGAAGGTTGGGCAAGAGCTACTGGTGATGTTGGTGTAGCACTAGTTATATCAGGCCCAGGCGTAACAAATGCATCCACTGCATTGGCTCAGTGCTATGCTGACTCTCTGCCTTTGCTTTTGATTTCAGCAGAACCTAAAAGTGAAAGCCTAGGAAAGGGGCAGGGTGTTTTACATGAAATAACAGAACAAAAAAAGGTTACGGAACCTCTTACAGCTTTTTCAGAAACCGTAAAAGCGCCTAATGATGTGCCAATCTTATTAGAGCAAGCTTTTACTATTTTTCGAAGTAAAAGACCTAGACCAGTTCATATCTCTATACCAATCGATATTCAGGCCAAACCAGTTAATACCAATTGGAAACCAATCCCGACACCGCCTCGCCCAAAGGCTAGTGAAGACGATTTATTGAAAGCGATAAGTCTAATAAATGAAAGCAAAAAAATTGTATGTATATTGGGTGGAGGGTCCTGTGACGCCAGAGAGGAAGTCAGCAAATTGGTGGATTATCTTGGAGCCTTAGTAATTACCACTACAGCTGGGAAAGGTGTAATTGATGATAATCATCCACTGGTGGTTTCAGGAGGTACGGTTAGAGCCGAGGCTAGAGAATATCTATCAAGAGCTGATTTAATCCTAGCTATAGGCACTGAAATGGCGGAAACCGATAACTATGTTGGCAAATATTCAATCAACGGAAAAATAGTAAGAGTAGATATAGATAGCAAAAAGATAAATGATAATTATGAGGCAACTGTAGGACTTATCGGCGATGCTAAAGAAACAATTCAGAAGCTAAACGCTAAACTAAATAATCCTGTCTCCCTCGAGCAGCTAGATAACGTAAAGAACGAGGTTATTAAAATAAAAAGACAGATAGACGCAAACCTAACAAAAAGTCAGAAAAGACATAAGAAATTTTTTACAATATTACGGAAAGTTGCCCCTTTGGAAACAATATTTTCGACAGATGCCTGTCAATTATCTTACACAGGTGTTTTTGATTTTAATATTCCTGAAGCGAGAAAGTGGTTTCATCCGGTTGGATTTTGTGCGCTTGGTAACGCCCTGCCTAACGCGATTGGAGCAAAGATGGCACTGCCCTCGACACCTGTTATTGTTTTAGTTGGTGATGGAGGATTTATGTTCTCTATGCCAGAGCTCCTTACTGCAAAAGAACAAAACTTATCTCTTCCAATTATCATATGGGAGAATGGGGGTTATAAGCAGATTCAAGATGACATGAAAATAATGAACATTGATCTGGTAGGGGTAGAAGGACTGAATCCTGACTTTGTTAAGCTCGCTGAAGCCTGCCATTGCAATTCAGTTTATGCAGACAATAAGGAAATATTTGTAGAAGCTTTCAAAAAGGCTTTATTAAATAACAGTCCAACTATAATTATTGTAAAAGAGAATTACGATTGGCTAGACGAAGAAAAAAATTAAGTAAAAGGCGTAGTAAATACCAGATAAGAAGTAATGAAACGGAAAAATAGCCCCTGTATAGATGTATGCCAGTTTTCTGGGAAAAATGGTTGGTGTAAAGGTTGTGGTCGGACTCGAGAAGAGGCAAGAAAATGGAGATCTATGAAACCTTTTGCTAAGACCGCAGTACTCAGAGACCTTACAAGAAGAATTTCTATTATAAAGCGTGAAGATTAATAAAAAAATCTGTTCTATCAATGCTCTTGGTTAGTCGAAAACTTTAATGCAACTTCAGAACTATTTATATCAATAACGACATTTGAAAAAATTTGGTAACTGGCACCAGATAACAATTAATATTCGATGCCGCTTTAGCTAGGTACAATTAGAAACATCCAGCGAGATTAGTTAATAAATTTTAACAAGTTGCTAGTACAATTCAGGCTCAGGGTTCAATTTACCTTAAAATTCAAATTTTGAACTCCTTTACAAGAGCTCTCAATTCAAATAAAGGTAAAAAAACAAAATACGAGCACACAAATTTGTCAGGCAAAAACCTTTATATGAGCCAGAGCTACTTTTTAGATGCTAGCTCTCCTCCCCACATTTCTACGCTGGCTATTCTAGCTGGGGTCTCAGCTATGAATATGAGTATATTCCTTCCTAGCTTACCGAGTATGTCTAAAGACTTTGATGTAGACTATGGAACTATGCAAATCTTTATTTCGGGGTATTTTTTGTCCCTAGCTTTTTTTCAGCTAATTATAGGCCCAGTATCGGATAGGATTGGAAGAAAGCCGACGATGATAGTAGCTTTTCTTTTATTCACTGCATCAACTTTAATATGCGAAATAACCACAAATTTTTATTTGTTTCTGTTCTTTAGAATGCTTCAAGCTTGTGTCGCTGCAGGATTTGTTTTAGGGCGGGCAGTAATTAGAGACATTGTACCAATGGAGCATGCAGCTTCAATGATTGGCTATGTAACGATGGCTATGACAATAATGCCAATGTTAGCCCCAGCTGTAGGTGGGATTTTGGAAGAACAGCTTAACTGGCGTTATAGTTTAAGATTAATGTATTTGATGGGAATTATTTCTTTATTACTGATTTGGTTAGACCAGAAAGAAACTCTTAACAAAAAAGAGATATCTACGTCAAAATTGAGTGACGATTACAAAGAGCTATTTTCAAACAGAAATTTTTGGTTTTACGTTGTCGTTATGGGCTTTTCAGTGGGGTCCTATTTTAGTTTTTTGACCGGAGCACCTGTAATATCTGCAGAATATTTTGAGTTAGCACCATCTGTTCAAGGATATTTGTTTGCTATACTGGGACTGGGATTTTTATTAGGGAACTTTCTTACAGGTCGCTTTGCTATGAAAATAGGACCAAACCGCTTTATGCTTTGGGGCTGTTTTATCGCGCTCACAGGACCATTATTGCAATGCCTAATCTATTTTAATTTCATCTTTGGACCACTTAGTTTTTTTGCTCCAATGTTTTTGGTAGGTTTGGGTCAAGGCTTAATTGTTCCAAATGCTGCTGCTGGCATTGTTTCTGTTAACCCCAGATTAGCAGGTAGTGCATCTGGCTTAGGCGCAACAATACAGGTAATGATAGGGGGTATTCTAGCGTATATTACAGGTTATATAATTTCTATTTTTGTAACACCTTTGCCTTTGATATTTATTTTACTTATAACGATTTTGGTAACGCTGTTTTTTTCTTATAAATTGCATAGAAATATTTCTTTTTAATTTAGAAAAGACAATCTTTTAGATCTAAGCTCATAATTATTTAACTTGTTTCGATATCGGCTAAGTGCTGACCTTCTTGAACCAGATCACCTTCCTCCACAAGAAAGCTTTTAATAATTCCCTTTTTTTCAGCAAGAATTTCTATCTCCATTTTCATAGACTCTAGAATTAAAATTACATCTCCTTCATCGACGGTATTTCCTGCATTCTTTTCTATTCTATATATTGTTCCTGCGGTCTCAGATGTCACTTTAAAAAGCTCCATTTTTATCTCCTTTCATTGAATAAAATTTAAAATTATTTTTGATAATTTATCTGGCTGCTCAACTGCTATATCATGACCTGCATTCTCTAAAACTACCATCTTTGATGATGGGATTGCGTGTTTGTCGGCCGTATTTTTCTTTAATAAAGGATCATTTTTTCCACATATAAAGAGTGTAGGTATCGCAATATTTTTTAAGTCTTTAGAAACATTGAATTGAGCCATTTCACTGGCCATTCCGAAATAATGTCCATAGGAGGAACTACAAATTACTTTAGCTCTTTGAAAGAACCAGCTTTCTTTTTTCCTATGAGAAACAGTTTTTCGCTTTCTTAATAATTTTTCTAATGCTGGGATATTTTTATTCAAACGGAAGATATTACGCTTTCGCACAAAAGCTTTGTCTGCTCTATATCCTGAAGAAGGTATTGGTGCCAACAAGATTAAACGCTTTACTCTTTTTGGATAATTAATCGCTAGAAGAAACCCTAGTCCACCTCCCATACTGTGCCCGATGTAATTAAAGCTATTTATTTTTAAATAATCCATCAAGCTAACAATGTCATGGGCATGAGAGTAAAGAGAGTAGCCTTCTCGTGTATGCTGAGACCTTCCAACTCCGCGGCTTTCCATGCTAATAAGGCGGTGTTGTTTTTCCAGTTTGGAGCCGAGGGTTTGTAAGTTTTCTTCGGAAGCAGTATGGCCATGATGCAGCACTATAGCTTCTCCCCGGTCGCCTCTATCTTGATACCAAATATTGGCTTCTCTAATATAAGCAAATGCCATCAAACAACTGATAGTAGGTTTATGAAGTTTTTAATGACACAATATAACTAGCTTCCAATACCTCGAAATTTTGGAGGACGTTTCTCCATAAAGCTGTTTACACCCTCTTTGAAATCAAACTCCTCAAAACTTGCAAACATTTGTGCGTTTGCCTCTTCAAGAGATTTAATAAAGGTTTGGTTGTAGCCAGCTCTTATTTGCCTCTTCATTATAGCTAATGATCTTGGAGAAGTTTTAAGAGCCATATTTTCCGCATAATTGTTGACATAACTAGTGAGTTCCTCAGAGGGTAAGCTCCTATTTACTAACCCCATGGATTCAGCTTCATCGCCTTTAAAGATCCTGGCAGTTAATAACAAATCTAAAGCGTTAGCTTCCCCAATAAGTCTTGGTAGCATCCAAGCGATACCATGTTCTGCAATAAGTCCACGAGAAGCAAAAGCAGTTGTGAGCTTGGCATTCTGATTTACAAATCGTAAATCAGCATAGAGAGTGAATATTAGACCTATTCCTGCACAAGCACCATTAATCATTGCAATAATCGGTTTAGGACAATTATACATGTAGGCGAATCGTCCTTCGAAGTCATCAATAATGTCTGGTCCTAAACCTTTATCAGCTTGATATGGTTTTATTTCCATATCAACTTCAATTGGCTTGGCCCCACTCCCATCAGCTCTATTTTTCAGGCCTCCCATGTCCGCGCCCGCACAAAAACCTCTGCCAGCACCGGTAACTACAATGCAGCGGCATTCTTTATTTTGTCCCGCTACTTCAATTGCACTTTTCACTTCATTTCCCATTGTTGGGGTCCACGCATTTAATTTATCGGGTCTATTTAATGTGATCGTAGTAACTCCCTTATCCGTATTAACCAAAATTTCTTGAAAATTCATGAGATACTCCCTAATTTATAAAAAGCTGATACTTGTCAGGGTATAAATAGGAAGATCGTAAGTCAATATTCATGAATATTTTAACGTGTTAAAAATTAATTTTCAGCTACTGTTTAGTTGAAATTTGAGTAATTATGCTAACAAAAAGTTATAGAAAGTAGAAATCTGAGATGGTTAATAATAAAGATCCAATTGAAAAATTTATATCTGCGTCCGTGGAGTTGTCTTACGAAACCCCAAATGTTAAATTTGATGGCCCACTAACCGAAGTAGATAAAGTTGGCATCATAGGTGCTGGTACTATGGGCGGTGGTATCGCAATGAATTTTGCAAACATCGGTACAAACGTCAAAATAGTAGAAAATTCCTCTGAAAATTTAGAAAAAGGTCTCAAAAAAGTAAGAGAAAATTATCAAAGAAGTGTTAACAGGGGGAGATTTTCTCAAGAAGAGTTAGAGAATCGAATGCACCTGATAGAAGGTGTAAGTAGTTTAGAAGAATTAGAAGACTGTAATTTGATAATTGAAGCTGCATTTGAGGAATTAGATGTGAAAACAAACCTATTCCAAAAAATAGACAATATTGCTCAACCTGGCGCAATATTAGCTACAAATACATCAGGATTAGATATTAACGAGATTGCAAAAGCTACAAATAGACCAGAAAGTGTTATTGGTCTTCATTTCTTCTCGCCCGCAAATGTTATGAAGCTTCTAGAAATTGTTCAGGGAAGGGAAACTGATCCAATTACGGTGAGATCTTGTATGAATATTGCTCATCAAATAAATAAGATACCCGTGTTAGTGGGGGTGTGTCACGGATTTGTAGGAAATAGAATACTATGGGCTAGAACTAGGCAGGCGCATAGGCTTTTGGGTAAAGGAGTAATGCCTTGGGACGTTGATGGGGCGTTAAACGTGTTCGGTTTTAAAATGGGCCCCTTCCAAATGTCTGATTTGGCTGGACTCGACCTTGGTTGGTCCAAGGGTAGTAAAACGCAATATCCCGTGAAGGATGCACTTTGTGAAATGGGAAGAAGAGGGCAAAAGACTGGAAGAGGTTATTACGATTATGATGAAAACAGAGTAGGTTCTCCCTCAAAGGAAACTGAAGAAGTTATAGCGAAATTAAATGGTGGAAAAAGAGCAAATTTTTCGAAAGAAGAAATAACCGAGATGTTGATATTTCCCATGATTAATGAGGCTGTAAAAGTTCTTGAAGAAAACAAAGCACAGCGACCATCCGATATTGATGTTATATGGCTATTTGGATATGGTTGGCCAAAAGATAAAGGCGGCCTGATGTACTATGCAGATACTATCGGAGCAAAGAGTATATTGAAAAGTTTAGAAAAATTGGCTGAAGATGATCACGAATTGGTGATATCTGAGCTACTTACAAAAATGGCTCAAAATGATGATAAGTTTCTTGATATTAATACGGGAGGGCTAATAGCTACTTGAGGGTGGAGTGATGTCTTATAAGTTCGTCAGAGTAGAAAAAGAGCAAAAGGTTCTTACTGTCACTATTAATCGCCCGGAGGTATTAAATGCTATGCATGCCCCGTTTCATTTAGAAATGGAACAGATATGGGATGACTTTAGTAGTGATCCTAATTTGTGGGTTGGAATTATAACAGGTTCTGGTGTTAAGGCGTTTTCTACCGGAAATGATCTTAAGTATACCGCTGATGGCGGTCAGGGCTATAAAAATAAATCAGGAGCTGGTGGCCTTACAACTAGGATGAATTTAGAAAAACCAATTATTGCGGCAGTAAATGGGTATGCATTGGGTGGAGGTTTTGAGATAGCTCTAGCGTGCGATATTATTCTAGCCTCAAAAAATGCAATATTTGCATTACCGGAGGTTCGAGTCGGTTTAATAGCTGGAGCTGGTGGAATACAAAGGTTAATAAGACAAGTTGGTAGAGCGTCAGCATTGGAAATGATATACACTGGACGCTATGTTAAGGCCGATGAAGCACTCAGGTTAGGAATTGTAGCAAAGGTTGTCGAGCAAAAAGAACTTCTAGAATGTGCAAGAAATTTGGCCAAACAAATAATAGCTGTTTCGCCTTCCTCTGTTAAAGCAACTAAGAAAGTCATAAATTCAATGGATAAAGATGCAAGGCTTGGGGAAAGCTTAGCATTTACCAGAGATGTAGTCAGTACTTTGAAAAATACTGATGATTTTAAGGAGGGTGTTAATGCATTTGTTGAGAAAAGGAAACCTATTTGGAAAAACTGTTAATTTGAGGAGAAAAAGATGCCAAAAGATACGATTTCATCAAGCTTTGTTGATATGAATAATTTAGAAATGTCAAATGAAGTCAAACCATTATTTGATAAAGTGGTAAAACATGTAAAAGAAAACGTCGATCCAATTTCTAATGAATTTTACAAGCTTGCCGAAGAAAACGAAAATCGTTGGCATTTAAATGAGCGGCAGTTGGAGCTACTCGAGGGAGCGAAAAATAAAGCAAAGGAGTCGGGTTTGTGGAATTTCTTCTTACCAAATGCAGAGACAGGAGAAGGTCTGTCTAATCTTGACTATGCTTACATTGCGGCCGAATTAGGAAAAAATCCATTAGCATCTGAAACTCTTAATTGTTCTGCCCCAGACACAGGGAATATGGAGGTTTTGGAAAGAGTTGGCACACCCGAGCAAAAAGAAAAATGGCTTAAGCCGCTTTTAAATGGCGAAATAAGATCATGCTATGGAATGACAGAGCCTGCAGTAGCTTCTTCTGATGCTAAAAATATCTCAACCTCTGCTGAGCTTGTAGGGAATGAGTGGGTAATAAATGGAGAAAAATATTACATATCTGGAGCCGGAGACTCTCGTTGTAAAATCATGATCTGTATGGTTAAAACTAATCCTGACGCTGAGCCTTTCAGGCAGCAGTCACAAATTCTTATTCCTCTAGATACTCCCGGATTAGAGATTGTTCAGCCTATGACTGTTTTTGGTCAGGATGAAGCTCCGAAAGGGCATATGCACATTCGAATGACGAATGTAAAAGTGCCGAAAGAGAATGTTCTTTGGGGAGAAGGAAAAGGGTTTGAGATATCGCAAGTACGACTTGGCCCCGGTAGAATTCATCACTGCATGCGATCTATAGGCCAGGCAGAAAAGGCCTTGGACCTACTAATAAATCGTGGTTTATCGAGAAAAGCTTTTGGTAAAAATATAATTAATTTGGGTAAGAACATGGAAACAATTTCCAGATCACGCATTGAAATTGAAGCAATGAGGCTTATGGTCTTGAAAGCGGCAAAGGCCATGGATGTTTTGGGTAATAAGGAGGCAAGGGTATGGATTTCCATGGTTAAAGCAATGGTCCCTGAGAAAGCTTGTAAAATAATTGATGACGCTATACAAATTCATGGGGCAACTGGGGTTTCTCAATGGTCACCATTACCTGGCATGTATGTTAAACAACGAATTCTAAGACTAGCTGATGGCCCAGATGAGGTTCATCATCATGTAGTAGCTAGAGCAGAAGTGAATTCTTACGAACTATCAAACGTGAGGAAAGTGGCGTCTAATGAGTAATGATTTATTTAATCTTAGCAACAAAAGGGTATTAATAACCGGAGCATCCAAAGGCATGGGTAAAGCTATGGCAACTGCACTCTTGGGCTATGGCGCACATGTAGTTATTTCTTCGAGGAAACAGGATCAACTAGAGGCCTGCGCTGAGCAACTTAAGATGTCAACTGGAAATGATAAAGTATATCCATATGCTTTTAACATGAGTAATGAAAACGAGATGAGTAGTCTTACTGATTTTGCCTTTGACCGTTTAGGTTATATAGACGTAATTGTTGGCAATGCCGGTGTCAATCCATACTATGGTTCAATCGAGGAGATCTCATCAGAAGCATATCAAAAAATAATGAATACAAACGTTTATGCCAATCTCAAACTAGTAAATCTTGTAAGTCCTAGTATGAGAAAGAGGGGAAATGGCTCTATTATTTTTACGTCAAGTATCGGAGCGTTTAAGCCGTCAACTGGTTTAGGTGCTTACAACATGTCAAAACTATCTCTTTTAGGTTTGACGCGTAACCTTGCCGCTGAATTAGGTCCATTTGGGATCAGGGTAAATTCTATTTGTCCTGGTTTAATAAAGACAGATTTCGCTAAAGCAATTTGGGACTCACCTGAAGGTGAGAAAAGAGCAAAGTCTGATATACCGCTTGGTAGATTAGGTGAAACAGATGATTTTAAAGGAATAGCTGTCTATTTAGCTTCTGACGCTAGTAGTTACATGACAGGTCAAGCACTTACTATTTGTGGTGGAAGTAATATGTGGACTTAAATTATCTAAAGTTATCGAGCTTTTTTAATAAGTCTGGAAAACTATTAACATCGATTGTGTATCTATCATTTTTTATTTCGGCAACCTTATGAGGGTCTTCACCCCCCCATTCGTTATTACGCCTTACTAAAGCGGTGTTAAATCCTACTTTCTCTGCAGCATTGAGGTCAAGTGGGTGACAAGCAACCATCATAATTTCTGAAGGGTCTAATTGCAAATATTTGGAGACAGTCTTATAAGAATCAGGGAGTAGCTTATACTTTTGAATACCTTCGCATGAAAAAATAGCATCCCATGAAAGCCCGTTTTTCCGTGAAGTTTCTATTACCATTCTGTAGCTCAAAACAGTGAATGAACAAACAATAAAATTCTCCCTTATTTTTGGTAAAGTAGCGGGGAAATCATCCCAGCATTTAAATGAATAAGGTACTGTTTTGGTAATAAACTCTTTATCTTCCTCCGTAAATTTACCCAGATCCTCATCAAGAATTATTTTTTCAAGACATGCTAGGTGAGCACCATCGATATTTAATGCAGGAGGATCAACTTCGCCTAAATTTGTGACTTTTATTAATGAACATTTTCTAAGCTTATTAGTTAGTGAAGCCCAGTTCTTATTGTATTCATACTTTTCTCCAACCTTTTTGAAAGCATTTAAAAATCCAGTATGCCAATCGAGGATTGTACCTCCGGTATCAAACGTAATAGCCTTAATTTTTCTAATTGTATTCATCATTTTTCTCAAATTATTTATGGCAAAAATAAAAACCTAGACGTTCCTACCTGTCTTTTTAAGACACGTTGTGATTGCTCTAAAAACGAGCAAATATGACTTCTTGTCTCCCTTGGATCTATAATATTTTGCCCGGTAGTCTCAGCTGTTCTAAAAGGAGACGTTATATTTTTTAGCCTGGTCTCTATTTCGATTTTTTTTGCTTCAGGGTCGCTGGCTTTTTCTATTTCACTCTTATATGCAGCGGTAACTCCACCTGAAATGTGCATTGAACCCCAATTTGATGAAGGCCAGCATATTCGTTTAAACATACCCGTAGGTCGATGACTACACTGTCCTGCAACACCATATACCTTAGAGATTACAACTGTAAATATAGGCATTTTTGAAAGGCAAATAGTAGACATCAATCTAGCGCCAGCCCTCTCAATTCCCTGCTTCTCGGACTCCAAACCAACTAGAAACCCCGGTTCATCGGCAAGCATGACTACAGGAATATTGAAAATGTCGCATACTTGTAAAAATCTGTTGACCTTTGAGCCGCCTGTTACATCAGTCGAACCTCCCAAAAAGCGGGGATTATTCGCTACAATACCGGCAGAAAATCCGTTAAATCGAGCAAAACCAGTAATGCGTGATTTACCATAAAAGGGTGAAATTTCAAAAAAAGAACCCGTATCACATATCAAGTCTATAATTTTTTTCATGTTATATGTTTTACGCCTATCACGAGGAATTATTGAAAGTAGCTCTTCCTCTTTCCTGTCAGGGCTGTCACTAAGATCGGCTCTATCGGCAATCTCATATTTTGAAGAAGGGAGATAGCTTAGCCATTTATTGACTTGTTCAAATGCGTCATCTTCATTCTCTGCAAGATTATCTATACAGCCACTAATTTTCGTATGAATGGCTGAGCCACCAAGCTCTTCTTTATCTATCTCATATCCTAATGCTGCCTTAACTACCGGCGGTCCTCCAGGAAAAATTTGACTTATTCCTTTTACCATAACACTGAAATGTGAAAGAGGTGCTTGCACAGCCGGAAGGCCAGCTACTGATCCTAATACTGCGGAAGCTACTGGAACTTCCTGAAGTAATTCAACTTCTGGATTTACAAAAGAGTTTCCATCTGGCAAGTACGTTCGTCCAATTTTTTCAAAATTTCGTACGCTTCCACCCGCTGAGTCAAGTAATCGTATGTAGGGAATTAGATTTATTAGAGCTTCTTGAGTTATGCTTTTTTCTTGTCCAAGTCCAGCTGATGTAGAACTCGCTCCTTTTCCCATTCCGCCTTTTACTGTAAAGTCGCCAGCACTAAGTGCAACACGCCTATCATTAACTAAAGCAAAGCCATCAATAGAACTTTTTGGTGTAAAGCTTGTTTGAGTATCATTCTCGTATATCGACTCACCCACAAGAGGCATTATTTCCTCAAAGGAATTTTTGTCTACAAATCTGGATATTCGCTCCCTTGCCGTTAATTTTCCTCTATCGTTATGCCTTTTTATATTTTCTTCACCCCCCATTTTTTCAACAAGCTTACGCCTTGATTGCAATTCAGAAAGTTCCTTTTCCCAAGTCATTTATTTAGATCCATTTAAATTTTCTATTTCAATAACCAACATCGGTTTTCAACACAAGGTGCTCTTTACTAAGGCGTTTATACTCTGAGGTGGGCGGTTTGTATCCAACTGGATGAATAGGAGACACTATTTTTCGAAATCGCATCTCTGAGTCCATTTTTCTTTTTCGTGGGTCAGTAGAGGGCACAGCACTTAAGAGAGCCTTGGTGTAGGGATGACATGGATTATTTAAAATTGTCTGTCTGCTTCCGATCTCTACTATTCTACCCAAATACATAACACCTATGTAGTGACTTACTCTCTCTACAACGGCCATATCATGACTTATAAAAAGGTAAGAGAGCTGGTAATCTGACTGCAGCTCCATTAATAAATTTAAAACGCTAGCCTGTACAGAGACATCCAAAGCGGATACCGCTTCATCTAAGATGACCAACTTAGGATTGAGCGCTAATGCTCTAGCTATTGCGACTCGTTGTCTTTGACCACCGGAAAATTCGTGGGGATAATTTGACATATGCTGAGAATTTAACCCGACTCTGAGAAATAATTCAGAAACTATTTCGTATCTTTCATCACGATCTTTATATCCATGAACCTTTAGCATTTCATCAACAATACTCCCTGCTTTTTGTCTTGGGTTCAAAGAGGCAAAGGGATCTTGAAAAACCATCTGCATGTTGGAGCGATGTTTTTTTAGCTCGTCTTTATTTAATTGGAGATAATCTTTCTTATCAAGGAGGACCTTACCATTAGCTGGCTTTTCTAGCCGCAAGATCGATCTTCCTACTGTTGACTTACCGCACCCGGATTCCCCGACCAAAGAGAAGGTTTGACCTTTATTGATTGAGAAAGATACATCTTCCACAGCTCTTACGTTAGCGACTACTTTCCCTAATATACCCGTAGAAATAGGAAAAATTGTGGTCAAGTTTTTCACGTCTAAAAGTTTCTCGTTCAATCCCTTTAAGGGTTTTATCTTTTTACTATTAGTTCCTGCTACGGGGATGGCTTCTGGATATGGCTTATTCTTCATATCCCCCAGTTTTGGTACAGCCGATAAAAGAGCTTTAGTGTAAGGATGTTTAGGCTTTTCAAGAATATCAAATACTGTTCCCTCTTCGACTTTTTTCCCTTCGAACATCACGACAACTCTGTCAGCAATCTGAGATACCACCGCCATGTCATGGGTGATAAATATAATTGAACAATCAGTTTTCTTTTTAAGACTGTTTAGAAGTGATAAAATCTCAGCCTGTATGGTTACATCTAATGCAGTCGTTGGCTCGTCTGCAATTAAAATTTGTGGATCACAAGCTAGTGCTATAGCAATCATTATTCTTTGTCTCATCCCTCCAGATAACTGATGCGGATATTGATTTGCTCTCCGCATTGGTTCAGGGACTTTTACTAATTCAAGCATGTCTAATGCTCTTTTTTTCGCTAATTTTAATGAGATATTTTGGTGACGCATAACGGTTTCAGTGATTTGTGATCCAACTGTAAGAACCGGGTTTAAAGCAGTCATTGGCTCTTGAAATATTATGGAAATATCATTTCCTCTAATGGAACGCATTTCTTTGTCTGAACATTTATTTAGCAATTTTCCATTGAAACTTATGGAACCCCCTTTGATCTTGCCGGGCGGCTCTGGGATCAACTTTAAAATTGACAAAGCCGTAACACTTTTGCCGCTGCCAGACTCTCCTACAATCGCTAAAGTCTCTCCCTTTTTTAAATTCAATGAGACCTTATCTACGGCTTTATTAACACCAGTTGGTGTAGAAAACTCTGTTTCAATTTCTTGAATATCGAGCAGGAGTTTGTCTTGTGTACTAACCATTTTTTAAAAACGTTTGATTAAAATAAAAATCAAAACACTTCCTAGCTTTAAGTTCAGTTCGCAGATCTTAAATATATCTTGACTTTTTTATTCAAACAACAAAAACTTAAATTAAAACTGACAGTTGTCAGATTATCAATGTTGCAATCTAGAGTGGTTGTAAAGTCATTGTTAAATAAAGAAAGGGGAGAATATGAAGACAATTAAAAGCTTAATAAAAATCGCTGTAAAGCCCACAACCATTGTTTTTACAGTTGTGAGCCTACTAGGAGCACCGGTTTTTTCTGCCTGTAAATACGGAGGGCATTTAAAAGTAGCTATACCGGGCCATTTTACATCAATGGATCCTCACTTGGGACGATCAGGTTGGGATGCCTATTTGTGGAGACAATTTACTGACCATCTTGTAGATGCAGACCGGAGCTTGAATCCACGACCCATAAGCTCTTTAGCTGAGAAGTGGGAAGTGTCATCTAATCCTGATGCGTTAACACTCACTTTACGTAAAGGAATAGAGTTCCACGATGGAACACCATTTAATGCAGAGGCGGTCAAAGCAAATATTGAGAGAATACTAGATCCTGCAAACAGCGCCACCCCAAGATCTAGTTTAGCAATAATTCAGTCAGTTGATGTCTTATCAGAAAATAAAGTTAGACTCAATTTATCTGGTCCCTGGGGCGCTGGTCTTTCTCAGCTAGCTGATAGAGGCGGAGCTATGAACTCACCTACCGCGATTAGTAAGTTAGGAGAAGATTATGGTGCGAAAGCGGTAGGTACGGGCCCGTTTGTTATTAAAGAAGCTGTACAAGGTAGTCATGTACATTTTGTAAGAAATGAAAACTACTGGGGCAAAGACAAAGACGGCAATAGATTGCCCTATCTTGATGAGGTGACCATCCGTCAAGTGAAGAAGTCATCGGTAAGAACCGCTGCTCTGAGATCTGGTGAGATTGATCTAGCCTATGCTTCGTTAGGAGACATTGAGGCTTTTGAAGCTGATGCAAAATTTAACACGTCCAGAATGGAAGCTGGAAAGATTAATCTGATGTTAATGTTCAATACTAAAATGTTGGACGACCCTAATCTAAGAAATGCAATAACTCATGCTATTGATCCAGCTTTTATAAATAAGGCCATTTATTTCGGTCAAAATACCGTGGCCGATTCTGGAATGTGGCTTCCTGGGGCATGGGCTCATGACCCTTCAGTTCCAAGGCCTTCGTATAATCCAGCAAAAGCTAAGGACTTTTTAAAGAAAGCCGGTAAACCAGATGGTTTTGAGTTTACAATGGTTACATTTGGAGCCCGTAAACCTGAGTCTGAAGTTATGCAGGCGCAGCTTGCTCAAGTCGGTATCAAAATGAATATCGAGGTAATGAGTGGAAAGGCTGC
Organism: uncultured Alphaproteobacteria bacterium; assembly: GCA_902556405.1. Lineage (GTDB taxonomy): Bacteria > Pseudomonadota > Alphaproteobacteria > Rhodobacterales > Rhodobacteraceae > CACIJG01. The sequence continues at coordinate 197,146 of CACDWF010000001.1, forward strand.
TGGAGCGGCATTTTTCAAAGAGGGCAAATTTGCGATGTATGCTACAAGCTTTAGTAGATATCCAGAGCCTGATTGGGCTGGATCAAATGTTTATAAGAGTAGTGGCTACTATAATGCAGCAAATCTACCTAATCCTGAGCTAGATGCACTAATTGAAAAAGGTGCTGCTTTGTCAGATATAGATGAGAGGAAAAAAATCTATCGAAAAGTTGATGAGATAGTTTTGGGTCAATCAATTGTTGTTCCAATGGTTTATCAGACTTTTGTAACAGTGGCCTCTAAAAAGGTTGGGAATATCAACACTGTAAGTATGCACGATGGTAAAATGAACTTTCGTGAAGTATGTATGACTGAGTAAAAGTTTCTTCCCATGGCCTACCTGGTTTTTACTGGGTAGGCCAATAAAGTAAGTATCACAGTGCGTACTTTTATTTTAAAAAGATTACTTCAGATGATACCAGTTATGTTTATTATAACATTTCTGGTTTTTAGTCTGTTGTGGGCGGTTCCGGGTGATCCCGTATACGCCTATGTCGGTATCGACGTTGTGCTTGACGAAGAACAGTTGGCGTTATTAAGAGAAAAATATAACCTTAATGAACCTTTTTTGGTTCAATATTTTCTTTGGCTACAAAATGTTTTTCAGGGTGATCTTGGGCGATCAGTAGAGAGCGGATTAAAAGTATCTGAAGAGTTAATGGCGCGGGCACCTGTCACTTTTCAATTGGGTTTGTTTGCCCTTTTTTTTGCAATAATCGTTTCCGTACCTGCAGGCATTCTGTCCGCCGTGTACCGTGGTAAAGCACCCGACCATGCTGCAACTTTTTTCTCTATAGGAGCTGTAGCAATTCCGGACTTTTGGCTTGGAATTGTATCAATTCTCGTTTTCAGCGTGGCGTTGGGCTGGCTACCCACCCAGGGATATGTTGACCCATTAGAAGACCCAATACAGGGATTAAGACATCTCGTTCTTCCTTCATTCGCTCTGGGTTGTACAAGCTGCGCACTTATAATGCGTCAAACTAGGTCAGCAATGCTGGAGGTTCTTGCTCAAGACTATATTCGGACAGCTAGATCGAAGGGACTGTATGAACTAAGAATAATTTTTGTCCATGCACTTCAGAACTCACTCTTACCTGTGGTAACAATTCTCGGTTTGCAGGCTGGAAGAATTTTTGCCAGCGCGATAGTTGTCGAGACACTTTTTGGATTGCCGGGAATGGGAACTTTTGTTGTGGATGGCGTTTTAGGGAGAGATTTCCAAGTAGTCCAAGGATCCGTTTTGCTAATGGCTTTTATGGTTTTATTTTGTAACTTAGTTACAGATATACTCTATGCTTGGTTGGATCCTCGTATTAAATATGAGGGATGAGATTTCTTTGGGTATTACTAAGGCAAATAATAAAAAATCGAGCGCTTCTATAATTTTTTTAAAAAATTTTATCAGAATTCCAACTGCTGTTTTTGGATCCATATTTGTATTCTGTACATTTTTCAGCGCTATCTTTGCAGCATGGATTGTCCCTTATGATCCAAATGTAATGGATTATAATTTTTTACTCAGTGGTATGTCATACGAACATTGGCTAGGTACAGATCAAATGGGCCGAGATACTCTTTCAAGATTGATATACGGATCACGCATTGCTTTGATTGTAAGCTTTGGAGCAATAATTCTATCAGTTCTAATCGGTGTTCCCTTAGGGCTTATCTCTGTCCATTTTAGAGGACCGATCGATAATATTTTAATGAGAATAATGGATGCATTAGTTGTATTTCCCAGTCTAGTGATAGCTATAGGCCTATCCGTGGCAATTGGAAGCTCGTTGACTACGGTAGTATTAGCCATCGGAATAGCAAATGTTCCGTGGATGGCAAGAATAGTGAGAAGTCAAGGTTTAATTGTGCGAGAACAAGATTTTATCAAAGCTGCTCAGGCCGGCGGGTTCAGCAATTTTCGAATTATTTTTGTGCATATACTCCCAAATAGTATTGCGCCTATAATAGTACAGAGCACTTTGGCAATGGGATACGCTGTTTTAACGGAAGCTGGCTTGGGTTTTATAGGTATTGGCGTCCAACCCCCAACACCTACGTGGGGTAACATGATACAACAAGCTTTTCCATTACTTGAGAAACAACCACTTTTGTCTATAGTTCCAGGGGTAATGGTTTTTGCATTAGTATTATCCTTCAATTTTATCGGTGACGCGTTGAGAGATCTTCTCGACCCAAGGTTAAAGGGCGTAATTTACTAAATTTAGGATAAACATGGAAAACATATCGCAAACAATTTTAAAGGATTTAAGAGTACTTGAGGTTGGTGAGGGTACGGCTGTAGGTTGGTGCGGGCGAATGCTATTAGATTTTGGAGCTCAGGTCTTCAGATTAAAAAATAAGTCAATAAAAAAATTAGAAGATGAAGGGGTTTGCGTTGAGTATGCTCATACAAATGAGAATTTGAAAGAGTGGTTAAATTACAAAAAAGAGGAACTGGAAAATATCCAATATAGTAATTTTGACTTAATCTTGATTGCTGAAACAATTCATGGTTTGAAAGTATCAGATAGTGATGGGTTAATAGTTATCGACGTGAGCTGGTTTGGTGAGAAAGGTATTTATTCCAACTGGAAAGGTTCTGACATCACCATTCAAGCACTAGCTGGTACCATTTACCCAGTAGGACCAAAGGACGACACACCCATTTTTACTGGTGAAACGGAGGCCTCTATTATAGGTGGGACTAATGCTTTCATAGCAACTTTGGTTGCGATTCTAGAGAATAGAATTAATCAAAAAACCAACGTTTCCATTTTAGAGTCCAATATGATTTTGGGAGAACTGCAGTCATCTGATTCTATTAGGTTTGGCAAACCAAACTCTAGAGAAGGGATAAATAGATTTTTTCCTACCTGTCCATTAGGGATCTATAAGTGTAGGACAGGTTGGCTAGGAACAACTGTGATTACACTTCCTCAATGGAAATCATTTTGTGAGTTGTTAAACTTAGAAGATCTTTTCTACAAGCATGACTTAAATTCGATACAAAAAAGAAGTGAAAATATAGATTTTCTAGAAGATTTGATGAAAGAGCGTCTAAGGTCAAAGGACGCAAAAGAATGGGCAAAACTCGGCAGGGAAAAAAGAATACCCATGGTTGAAGTTCCAAATCCGACTGAGCTTCAAAATCACAAAGTATTTAACGAACGAGAAGCGATTGTAAATTATTCTATAAATAGCAAAACAAAGAAGGCGCCAAAAAGTCCTATTTGTCAGTTTTATTCTGATGATTTGTCTGCTCAACCTTATAATAAAAATAATATAAGGAAAATTTTCATATTAGACTTTTCTATGGGCTGGGCAGGTCCCTTAGCTACGAGAATATTGTCTGATGTTGGTGCTGAAGTTGTTAAAGTTGAGGCAGGAACATATCCAGATTGGTGGAGAGCAACCGATTTTTCTCAAGAAGCAATAGATAAAAAACAGTACGAGGAAAGTAGAAGGTTTGCTGCGCTCAACAGAGGAAAAAAAAGTATATCCATTGATTTGAAAACCGAAGAAGGATTAAAAGTTGCCCTAGAGCTAGTAGCTAAGGCTGATATAATAATTGAAAACCAAGCAGACGGTGTGATGGAGAAGCTAGGTCTTGGCCAAAATAAATTGAGAAAAGCAAACCCAAACTTAACGCTTATATCTTTAACTGCCTTTGGGTCTGGAAATGAATTATCAGAAACAAGGGCATACGGTTCTACTCTTGAACACGCCTCAGGGACACCTTTTTTTAGAGGCAATCCTGATTGGCCTCCCATGATGGCGCATATTGCCTACGGAGATCCAATAGGAGGAATATATGGAGCAGCAGCACTACTTCTTTCCATAATTCATAGGCAAGAGAATAAAGGTTTTTTGTTCGTCAATATTTCCTTAACTGAGTGCTTACTTCCTTTTGCCGCTAATGGTCTGTTAAATTATTCACCGAGTCGGAACGATGATACTATTAGATTGGGTAACAGGCATACCGTAGTCTGTCCTCATGGTATTTTCTACAGCAGAAAGTCAGCTCAATATTTTGCATTATCGGTGGATAATGATATTTCTTGGAGAAATTTATGCAGGTTGATAGGAAATAATCATATTGAAAAATTCAAAAAAATGGGATTATTGGAAAGGAAAAAGTTTGAGGATGATATAGGAAAAATAATAAGTGAATGGGCATTCGAAATGCCGGTAATTCCGTTGATCGACAAATTACAAAAAGCTGGGATATCAGCTGCTCCTGTTAAGTCACCTGAAAAATGCTTAGAAGACCAGTATCTAAATGAAACCAATTTTTTTCATGACACTCAGAGACCATTTATTGGCAAACAAAAACAAGTGGGCCTCCCGTTTAACGATCTAGAGGGTAAGCGATATCAATACCGAGGTGATGCACCGTTTCTTGGTGTAGATACAAGTAAAATATTGAAGAAAAAGTTAGGTTACTCAGAAAAAGATGTAGAGAAATTGTTCGGAAATGATATAAGCACTTTATCACCATTAGCTAAATACACGTAATTGCATAGGAATAAAAGTGAATAAAATTTCAACGAAGAAAAAATTATATCGTTCTAATCTGGTTGAAGCCGAAGTAGATGTAATTCAAAATAAAGTATTAGTTGAGGAAAGAAGAGACCAGCTACTCGATGCTGCACAGGATCTTTTCATTGAGAAAGGCTTTGCAGCGACAACTATAAGAGATATCTGTAGTAAGTCAGGTATAAATCAAGCGAGCATATATGACTATGTTTTAAATAAACAGGATATACTAAGGAGGCTCCTAAACAGAGTATGGTTTAGAATTTCACCAAGATTGGAAGATCTTTTGAAGCGGTCTGATGGGCGTTCTTTTGAGTCAATTATGAGAGACTATTTCAAAATTTGTTGGGATGAAAAGAGAAATGGGACAATATTAGCATACAGAACAGTGCCGCATCTCGATCGAGAGGATAGAAAATTACTACGTAAGCATGAAAAAAGTATGATTAAAGCGCTGTCAGATTACTTACGAAGAGAATTTTGTTTGAGCCATGATGATAAGAGGGTTGAGGTTATAGCCAATTATATAATTTTTACAAATTCTTTTGCCCCAATGAGGGATTGGCTTAATACAGATGTGGATGAAAATATTGTTTTGAACACCATTACGTCATCGGTCGTAGCGATGGTAGAACGTTTACAAATAAAATAAGTATCTAATTAATCGGATATAAAAGCGATATAGTGCTAGCAATCATTGCTGGTCTATCTTCATTTTCTATTTCAACAGTTCGTTTTATTTTTAAATAAATCACTCCACCGTCGCGTTCTATTACATCCTCAATAACAGAATTCATTCTGATCCTGTTTCCAACTTTAACTGGAGATGTGAACCTTACTTTATCAATTCCGTAATTGATACTTTGTTTAAGTTGCTCAATTTTTAAAATATTCCCGGCAAGAGCAGCAGACATACAGAGAGTAAGAAGCCCATGCGCAATTGTCTTTCCATCAGGCATCTCGTTAACTGCCCTTTCGGTATCGACATGGATCCATTGATAGTCACCAGAGATGGAAGCGAATTCGTCAATTTTTCTTTGATCAACAAGTATCCAATCCCCATGCCCTAAGTCATAATTTATATGACTCAATAGATCTTTTGGTTCTGAAACTACAAGCAATTACAAAACCTCGAACAGGCCGGCAGCACCCATACCGCCTCCAATACACATTGTGCAAACAACATATTTTGCATTTCGTCTTTTCCCTTCGATGAGGGCGTGTCCAACTAGCCTGGCACCCGACATTCCAAAGGGGTGACCTATAGATATGCCGCCCCCATTGACATTTAATAGTTCATTTGGAATTCCAAGTTTATCCCTACAGTAAATTACTTGACTTGCAAAAGCTTCATTAAGCTCCCATAAGTCTATATCATCGATTTTCAGTCCATGCTGTTTCAGCAGCTTTGGTACGGCGTATATTGGGCCTATACCCATCTCATCTGGGGCACAGCCAGCAACGGCTATTCCTCTATAGACGCCTAAGGGTGAAAGGTTTCTCTTTTCAGCTTCACGAGCTTCCATCAAAACGGAAGCTGATGCTCCGTCAGAGAGTTGCGAAGCATTACCTGCCGTTATATATTCGCCTTCTTTAAGATAGATTCCATCTTTAAAGACGGGCTTAAGAGCGCTCAATCCCTCAAATGTTGTACTAGGCCTATTCCCCTCATCCTTTTCGATACACACATCATGACTACTTATTTCGCCAGTTTCCTTATCCTTATATTTCATCGTGGATTTTAAAGGGACTATTTCTTTATCCATATAGCCATTTTGCTGGGCTCTTGCTGTTCTCATTTGAGATTGAAGAGAATATTCGTCTTGGGCTTCTCGAGATATACCATACCGTTTTGCAACATTTTCAGCAGTTTCAATCATAGTCATATAAAGAGCTGGGATATTTTCTTCAAGCCAAGGATCTCTAGCTCTATCCATTCTAAAGTTTTCATTTCGAACTAATGATACAGACTCCACACCTCCACCTACTGTAATTGTCATGCCATCTTCTGTTATCTCTTTGGCCGCCGTTGCAATCGCCATCATTCCAGACGCGCACTGTCGGTCTAATGACATCCCGGCAACTGATACTGGTAGCCCAGCTCTTAACAAAGACTGGCGAGCAATATTTCCTTGTTGTGAACCTTGTTGACCAGCTGCTCCAATAATCACATCATCGATTTCTTCTTTAGAAACTTTCGATCTTTTTACGGCCTCCGCTATAGCATGACCAGCCATCTCTTGCGCTTGAGTGTCATTAAAAGCACCTCTGAATGCTTTTCCTATTGGTGTTCTCGCAGTGGAAACAATTACGGCTTCTCTCATAGGTTACTCCTTCAATTAAAAAAATTAAAACTGACGGATGTCAGTATACTGACATTGATAACTTTATGTCTAGAAAACTTTTTATTAAGATTTAATTCTACTTCAAATTAACTACTTCTAAGTCAAATGCTTGATCATTCTTGAAAGAGGATATTTTTTGGTGGGCAGTTTCTACTAGATCAATATCGATCTTAAAGTTCTTTTGCATTTCACCCTCATTGCCCAGGTTTAAAACAACTTTTCCCCAGGGATCGACAATGATTGAATGCCCATAGGTTTCTCTTCCATCCTCATGTAATCCAACCTGAGCAGCAGCTACTATCCAGCAACCTGTCTCAATTGCACGCGCGCGAAGAAGAACTTCCCAGTGTGCATCGCCTGCTATAAGAGTAAATGCTGACGGGACAAAAAGGACTTTGGCTCCTTTTTGAGCATATGCTCTAAACAAATAGGGAAATCTTAGGTCATAACAAACTGTCATCCCCCAATAGCCCCAGGGTGTTTCTACCAATGTTGCTTTATCACCACTCTGGTAGTGATTTGACTCTAGGATAGGCTTTTTACCTTCAGGATATATATCAAACATATGAAGCTTATTATATTCGGCGACAACTCTTCCCACGCTGTTGATTAGTGCAGATTTATTATACAATTTATCCCCAGCTTTAACTGGGGTAGAACCAATATGAATCCAAAGGTTGTTATCCTTTGCGATATTTTTACATTCATCGATAAATGGATCTGCGCTGTCGGCAAATAAAATATTCTTTACCTGATTAGCATTTTTGTTCAATAATCCTGAATATTCAGGTAATACAAGGATGTCTTGACCCTTTGCATAAAAGGCAGCCTCTCTTACCTTTTCGATATTGGGGGTATGTGTCGCGCGTGATTGCATTTGCAGTAATGATACATTTAATTCATTCTTCATTTTATAACTCTATCCTCACCTTGATAATAGGATACCCTCTATAAGCACCTGAACTCTGAGCGCTTCATCTAAAGTTCCAAGTCTAGTGGTCTTTTTTTTGTATAGTTTATTTAATTCATCTAATTGTCCTTTGAGGCTAATAGCGCGAGGGTCTATTGGTTCCTCTCTGAGAGGAATAAACTCACCACCATCACTTTCGTAATCCTTATAAAACTCTGAAACTCTTCTACTTTTCTTTGCCCCGCGAATAGTCATTTCTTGCCTGTCGGGTTGGACTCCACCCACGCTGGCCAGAATGTTCACGCATTTTCCATCTTTAGTTTCAAGGCGAGCAAGCACATCGGTTTCACACAGCAAATCGTCTTTAGGGTAAACTGTTTTAGCCCACTTCAATTCAAGTTTGCCAAGTACTCGCTCAGAAAAGAACAAAAAGTGTGATATCACTTCTCTGGTCATTCCTCCTTCTTCCCTGAATCGGAGCCAATCTGCGTCTTCTTGCCACTCTCTCGGCCATTTAGGATAAGTAACAACGATATCCACACCAATGATTTCGCCTAATTGCCCATTAGATTGTTCAAGAAGTAAATCGTTTAATGCTACACCTGCTGCCTGTGTAAAATTAACTGCTACTGGGATATTAAAATTTTTTAATCTCTTGATGAAATTCTCGCTGTGCTCTACATCAATACCTAAAGGCTTTTCTAAAAAAAGAGCTTTACCTTTCTGCGCAGTATTAATGGCGTATGCTTCTCTAACCTTCGGTGGACAAGCAAGATAAACTAAGTCTGCTGCATCAATTGCTTCTTCTGGATTTTCCATAATTTTAGCTTCACTATTAACTTCTATAGCTTTTTTGCATGCGTTTTTGTCAGGATCCCAAAGAAAGTTAGGCTCAAAGTTATCATGGATACTCATGTGCTGAAGCATTCTTCGTCCCATAATTCCAAGCCCAATAATTGCTACTTTTATCATCAATACTCCTAATTTATTCAAATCTAGAGAAATGCCGCTTCAAGAGCTATCTCCACCATATCGCTAAAACTGTTTTCACGATCTTTCGAGCTTAAGGCTTTTCCTGTTTGCAAATGGTCACTTATTGTAAGGATTGAAAGAGCCCTTCGTTTATATCTCAACGCGAGATTGTACAATTCAGCAGTCTCCATTTCAACAGCAAGGATCCCATGTCGGGTTAACTCTTTGTTAAGGTCTGGTCTTTCGTCATAAAATGTATCAGAGGAATATATTCCTCCCACATGTGTCTTTTTCTGTTTACTCTCAGCAATCGTCGTTGCGTTCTTAAGTAGGCCGAAATCAGCGCAAGGAGCGAAGTTCAGTTCCTTAAATATTGTAGATGAGGGAGTGGAGACGCTGGTGGCTGTCATAGCAATAACGATGTCTCTAAGACTGACTGTTTTTTGCATTCCTCCTGCTGATCCAATACGAATTAATGTTTTAGCATTATAGTCTCTTATTAGTTCATTAACATAAATCGAAAGTGAAGGCATCCCCATTCCTGAGCCATGTATAGTAACCTTATTTTTTTTCCAAGAGCCGGTATATCCAAACATTCCCCTCACTGTATTAACTTCCGTAACATTTGATAAAAATTTGTTTGCAGCCCATTTAGCTCTAAGAGGGTCGCCTGGCATCAAAACCGTACCAGCTATGTCGCTTTTTTTTGCTCCAATATGTATGGTCATTTTTTACCTCTGCGATATTCAACTTTATCTCTTAAACATTTCTTCTACCACCAAAAATAGCAAGAGATTTTCGAACTATTGAAATAAGTTGCAAATATCTACTTTTTGAGTGACTATTTATAAGGTATGCAAAACAAAGGGGGGAATTAATGCCATTAATACGAATCTCTGTGCCCGAAGGTACAGCTACTGAAAAAAAGCAAATAATTCATAAGCGAGTTCGGGAAGTGGTTCTTAAGACCCTAGCTCCTAAACAAGTAAGGTACGATTACGTTTCTATAACAGAAGCATTCGGTGTCATAGGTGACGGACTACCAGTTATTGACGTAGACTTGCGCCCAGGACGGGAACCTGAAAGAAAAAAGGGATTGGTGGATGGTATTGCAGAAGTTCTTAATGAAACCATGGGAGTAGATGCGGTAGATATATATTGCATATTTAGAGAGACACCTGCTGCAGACCACTATACTGGAGGAGAACCTTTGCCGGAGTGGGTTCCAGCAGATAAATAAATGTATTCACGAGTATGATTTTAAAAAAAAAAATAACTTGGAGGAAAAAAATGTTTTCAAAATTTAAAAAATTGAAATTAGCAACATTAGCATTTGCTACTGTAATAGCAGGTGGTGCCGTTGCTGATACAATAAAAATTGCTGGTTGGGGTGCTAAATCGGGACCTTTAAGATCATTTGGCGTTAATTCAGAAGCCATAATTAAAGCCGCAATCGATAGAGTGAACGAGAACGGTGGGGTAAAACTTGCTGATGGATCAATGGCTAAAATGTCATACGACTATTATGACTCCGCTTGTAACGCTGAACAAGGTATTGCTATTGCCAGAAAAGTTGCATCAGAAACTAATGCATTGATTGGAATAGGGCCAACATGTTCAGGCGTTGCTGCAGCTAGTTTTGGTGTTTTCCAGAAAAAAGTAGGTGACTCAAGTGATACAGGCCTGCAAATGCCTTTGCTAACAGATACAGCTGTAAGAAATGGGCTAGCGAAAATCAGTCAATGGACATTCCGTAATACACCAAATGAACCCGATATGTATGATAAGTTGTTTGCTTGGATTGCAAAAACAAACCCTAATATAAAAACGATATATGGTGGTACAGAGACAAACCAAGGACACTCAGCTGGTACATATAGTAAAGTAATCGTTCAAGCTGCCATCAGACACGGCTTCGAGTGGGTGAATGGGCCAATTGATGAGGTAAGTGATAAAATTGGTAGTGGGTTCAAAAATGTTCTTTCGAGTTCATCTAACTGGCTAATGGAAGATACTAACTTTTCAGTTCAAGCTCGAGCATTTAAGAAATCTGGAGCTGATCTTTTCATAGTTTCATCACATCCTTTTACTACCTGTGGTTTTCTGAAGGAATTGTCTAGAATGAAGGGTATGCCTAAGATGATGGTAGGCTTGACTTCCTCTTCTTCAGCCGAAGTAATGAAAGGATGCCCCAAGCAGGCAGAAGGCATGATTATTCCAACAAGCTTTGCACCAATCACTGCTGCTGCTAAAGAAGTAGCCGCTCTCGCTGCTGCAAATGGTGGGTCTGCTGACTTGCACAGTGCTGCATCTTGGGAAAATGTCATGATTATTAAAGACGTTATAGAGGCTGTAGGAATTACAGGTGATCCTTCAAAAGTTAATGAAGAAAGAGCTAAAATTCGAGATGGATTAGAAGCTTTGGAAACTACTGAAGGTTTGATTGGTACAGTTACTAGAGTTCAAGACGAAGGTGAGGCCTTAAAGCCGTTCGTTTTTGTTCATGCAAAAAATGGTAACTGGGAAGTTCTACACGACCCAAGAAAATAATATCGAAAAGAAAAGATAGCCGAGTAAAATGAATTATATTTTACTCGGCTTTTCGTTATTTAAAAATAAAACTTTATTATGTCTTTTGGCTTAATTGATATACTCCAATCCTTAATTGATGGAATTCTATTTGGTTCAATTTACGCGTTGATTGGACTAGGCTTCACACTAATCTTTGGTGCAATGGAAAAGTTGAATATGGCCTATGCGGCATCCTCTATAGGAGGTGCTTACGTTGGATTAGGATTGGCCACACTTTTTTCACTTCCATTATTTCTCGTATTTTTAATTGGTCCTATCGCAGCCGGATTAATAAGTATTCTAGTATATCTTGTGTCCTTTCGTTTAATTCCCTCAACTAATCACCTCGGCTCTTTAATGGCATCAATAGGAGCCTTGTTTTTTATTGATGAGGTGATAATTCATGAAACACAAGGATCTCCTCTAACATTTCCGGAATTAGGAATTTTTGCAGAAGCTTATTTTATGCTCGGGGATCTCGGTTTTAGAGGGGATCTAATCTTCATTATGATTTTTGGGCTCATTTCGATGGGAGTAATTATTTATCTTTTGTATTATACTCGTCTTGGGCTAGCTACTAGAGCAGTTTCCCAACAAAATGTGGCGGCTAGGTTGTGTGGCATTCCAATTCATACCATTAATATTTCAACTTTCGTCCTTGCGGGTATTCTAGGTGGATTTGCAGGATGTATGGCAGCAGCATCGGTGGGCGTAATTTCCCCACTTCTTACTATCCCAATTACAATTAAGGGATTGATTGCTGCCGTAATAGGGGGCCTAGGAAGTATCCGTGGGGCTATTATTGCTGGACTTATGATAGGAGGCGTAGAAAATTTCTTTTTATTAGTAAGAGGGGTTAATGAAAGAGATATTTATGTTTTTCTTCTATTATTCGTATTCCTCGTTTTGAGACCTAATGGCCTTTTTGGAAATGAAATAAATAGAGATTGAGATGGAATATTATTTCGGAATATTACAGAACATCGGTTTTCATACCTTATTAGGGTTATCCGCCTATTTACTCTTGCTGACAGGGCAATTAAGTATGGCTCAGGTCGGGTTCTTTGCAATCGGAGCCTATGCTTCAGGTATTTTAACCGTTATTTATGGTATAAATATTTTTCTAGCTCTAGGTGTTGGTGCAATAATCGCTAGTTTTTTTGCTTTTCTAGTTGGGTTTCCAGCTTTGAGAATAAAGGGTCTAATGTTAGTTATAGCCACGATAGCTTTTTCTGAAATAGTTAGGTTATACTTTTTTAATCTAAGATGGCTCGTAGAAAAAGATGGTGTTGAGGTCGGGCCAGATGGGGCACAAGGCTTTCGAGAAATCAGATATTTTGCGGCAAATGGCTGGGAGCCCTCACATATTGTTTCATTTATTTGGATAGTAGTTATTTTAGTATTATTCGCTTTATGGTGGCTGGATAGAGTAAAAGCTGGTTCTGTTCTAAGAGCTGTTGGCGAGGATGAGTTAGCTGCTCAAAGTTCTGGGATTAATCTTACTGTTGTAAAGGTAAGTGCTATGACCGGTGGTGGATTTATTGCCGGAATTGCAGGAGGGTTATATGCGCACTCGACAACATATGTTGATCACAATAGCTTCACTATATTATTAGCAACATTCGCTGTTGCTTATCCAATTCTGGGCGGACTAAAAAATGTTTTTGGTACTCTTTTTGCGGTTATATTCATTCAAGGGATACTAATAGAGGGCTTGAGATTTTTAGGAGATTACCGAAATTTGTTGTTCGGATTGCTGATAATCCTTGTAATGAACTTTTACCCTAAGGGATTGATCAATATACCCATATTTAATTGGTCTAAGCTCTTTAAAAGAAGAGATCTATAATCCATGCTGAAAATTAAAAATATTGGAAAAAATTTTGGTGGTGTTAAAGCAGTTGATGACTTATCTTTTAACGTTGATAAGGGAGAGATCGTTGGATTGATAGGCCCTAATGGTTCTGGGAAAAGTACCACCATAAATTTAATTTGTGGAGTTTTTCCTGTTGACTTCGGCAACATCTCCGTGAACGAGCAAAACATTAGTAGTCTCCCCACTCATGAAAGGGTAGCAAGTGGTATTTCGAGAACCTTTCAAAACATACGATTATTTAAAGATTTAAGCGTATGGCAAAATATATGGGTAGCGTTACAACAGGATAGTGATCAAAGTTCAGGATGGATGCGAGAATGGTTTGGTAATTCCAAACTTCAGAAAGAAAAAATTAAGGAAATATTGGTTTTTTCTGGTTTAGGAGATAGGTTTGACGACTTAGCCGGAAATTTGTCATTTGGTGAGCAACGTAGACTTGAGTTGGCAAGAGCGATTGCTTCTAAGCCTAAGTTGATATTATTAGATGAGCCTGCAGCTGGAATGAATTCTGATGAGGTTGCTGACTTAAGGCAAAGAATTTTAGATCTAAAGAAACTAGGCCTTACTGTTTTGTTGGTAGAGCATGTAATGGAGCTTGTAATGAACGTAGTTGACAGAATTGTTGTACTCAATTTTGGAAAAAAAATTGCTGAGGGCAGTCCCGAAAATATACAAAATAACAAGGATGTTCAAAAAGCATATTTGGGTGGTGCCTAATTATGGCAGGAGAAAAAATATTAGAAGTCGAAGGTCTTGAAACTTCCTACGACATGATTAAAGCCCTTAAGGGAGTCAGTATCTCTGCATTATCTGGAAAATTAACATGTATTCTAGGGCCAAATGGTGCAGGAAAGTCAACACTGCTCTTTACATTAGCGGGTATCCTTAATTCAGACCAAGGTAAAGTGATTTTTGCCGGTGAAGATATCACCAATCAAAAAACTAGCGATCTTGTGGAGAAAGGATTAGCTTTAGTACCAGAAAATCGATTAATTTTTCCGCATCTGACAGTTAAAGAGAACTTGCTAGCGGGTGCATATGCACGTTTAGCTAAAGAACGGGAAAAAGTGGAGCAAGATATATCTGCGATGTATGCGCGCTTTCCTGTTCTAAAAGAAAGAAGCAGTCAGCTAGGTGGTACCATGTCAGGTGGAGAGCAGCAAATGCTTGCTGTTGCAAGAGCACTTATGTCTAAGCCTAAGCTCCTTCTCATGGATGAACCTTCTGTTGGTCTTGCACCAATGATCGTTGATGAAATTTTTTCAATAATCAAGCAATTAAACGCTGAAGGGATTTCTATTGTGTTAGTTGAGCAAAATGCCTCGAAAGCTCTAGAAATTGGAGATTATTTTTATTTGCTTGATCAGGGAAAGCAAATTTTCGGTGGTTCAAGGGAAGCCATATTAAAGGAAAATATCATTAAGAAGGCATACTTAGGCGAAAGCGCTGGATAAAACAGAAGAAAATGGAATACATTCAGATTTCTATAGATGGCATTTTGTATGGATCCTCTTATTCTTTAATTGCCTTAGGGTTTTCATTGGTGTTTGGTGTTATGCGCAGAATAAACCTAGCTTATGGATCTAGTCTTTTGTTAGGTGTCGCGATAGCACTTTGGGTAGAAAACGAGCTAAATATAAGCATAATATTTTTCATTCCAATTGTTTTGTTCTTTTGTAGTATGTCTAATCTATATGTAGAGCGTTTTTGTTTTGCTCCACATAATACTAAAGCGGGTGTAGTCGTTTCAATGATCTCTAGTTTTGCAATTTGGATGCAGCTGGATGAGATAAGCTCTCAACTTCTTCCTGATAGGACACACTCGTTTCCGTCTCTGCAAATTTCAACATTTGAGGTTGGGGGACTTTTTTTTAGAGGTGACCAGATCTTGAATATATTCATTGCATTTTTTATTTCGGCTATTTTGTTTTTGGCAGTATATAAAACTAAGTATGGAATAGTATTGAGAGCCGTTGCGAATTCTGCGGATACCGCAAAGCTTATGGGTTGTAATACAAAGCTTGTTAATTCTTTAACATTTATATTGGCTGGTGTTCTCGGCGGTATTGCAGCATTTTTGGTGTTATCAACCGAGTCCCAAGTTACACCACTATTTGGCTTTTGGTGTACTGTCAAAGGTTTAGTTGCAATGATGATAGGAGGGTTAGGCTCTCTTACTGGAGCATTTTGGGGAGGATTATTACTTGGATTATTAGAAGCGCATTTTTCATACCATTTCGGTCCAGTTTTTAGAGAAATTACGACTTTTTCCATTTTATTAATCGTTTTGATAATTCGGCCAGGAGGATTAATGGGTGTCAATATCTACAAAGATCTTAAATCTAGAGATGAAAGAATATAAATGTCTTTATACTTCGTAACGATCTTGACAAATATGACTTTGATTTCTTTTATCGCGATATCTGCATATTTAATCTTGATTGTGGGTGAGGTATCGTTTGGGCAACAGGCATTTTTTGGTATAGGGGCTTACATTACAGCAACCTTAACCACTTTACTCGGCCTAGACATAGTGATTGCTTTATTTTTTTCATTTATGGTCAGTGCGTCTTTCGCATTAGTTTTAAGTGTTTTAACTATAAGGCTATCTGGCTTTTATTTTGCAGTTGCCAGTCTATCTTTTGCTGAATTATTTAGGCTGTCTCTATATAAGATAGAATACACTGTTGAAACAAATTCAGGAACTGTAGGTCCAAATGGTCCTGAGGGATTTCAGAACATTCGTTGGATTTTCGAAAATAATGTTTCTCCTGATAATTTTCTAGTTATCGCTGTATCAAGTCTTTTGGCTTTAATAATACTTTTAATATTTATGGAAAATTCGAAGCTATTCAAAAACGCCAGATTGGTAGGGAAAGACCAAATTGTGGCCCAGTCTATTGGGATCAGGCCCTTTTTCTATCGTGTTGGGTTCATTACTTTGGCTGGTGGAGTAGCTGGTTTTGGAGGTGGCTTATTCGCTTTATTTAACACTTATATTGAGCCCTCTATGTTTGGAATTATGCTTGGTGTCCACGGATTGGCTTATTCTATCATTGGAGGCTTAGGCTACCCTTTGGGTCCCTTAATAGGGGTTTTCATTGATATTGGTTTATTGGAAAGTGTTCGTTTTTTGTCAGAGTATCGAATGATCTTATTTGGTGGTTTAGTTGCAGCTATTTTAATTATTTTTCCAGAGGGGATTATAAGTCCCCGGCTCATAAGTAGAATAAAACGTAAATTAGTGAAAAAGACCAATGCTTGAGCTAAAGGGTTTAAAGAAGCTATTTAAAGGAATTTCTGTTCTGAATGGTGTCGATATTTCGATCCAACAAGGCACCAAAATTGGTTTGTCCGGTGGAAATGGAACTGGAAAATCAACCCTCTTGAATATTGCAACAGGTTTTCTAACGCCAGAAGAGGGAGCAATAATTTTAAATGGAGATAATATAACTCATTTTGAGGCGTGGAAATTCGCTAGATTGGGAGTGAAAAGAACTTTTCAAAAGGTCAGATTTAACGAAGCTTTAATTCTGAAA
Source organism: uncultured Alphaproteobacteria bacterium (assembly GCA_902556405.1). GTDB lineage: Bacteria > Pseudomonadota > Alphaproteobacteria > Rhodobacterales > Rhodobacteraceae > CACIJG01. The sequence goes on from CACDWF010000001.1 coordinate 213,934, forward strand.
GAGCAATTGCATACTAGCGACGCAATTATTAAGAGAAATCTAGATATGCTTAAGGATGCTGGTTTAATTGACTATCTTTATGCTTTTCCAAATGAAGTTCCGTTACCCATACTAAGAAAAGTAGAGGTTATACGAGCTCTGTTGGAGCGTCCAAGATATCTCTTCTTAGACGAACCTTCTGCTGGAATGGCAGCAACTGATTTGCATGATTTTGGAGAGTTTTTGAAAGAGCATCTAGACGCCGACATTTCTTTAGTAGTTGTGGAACACCGACTGGAGCTGATGAAAAAAATTGATGCTAATATAATTGAGCTTCGAGATGGCAAGCTTGATAACGGAAATATTATTGCATGATTGATATACAAAATCTTTCAATACGCTTCGGTAGTCACTTAGTTATTGATAATATGAGTTTTTCACTGGAGCGTGGGTCTGATATGGTTATTTTAGGGCATCACGGAGCTGGTAAAACAAGCATTTTAAATTGGATCTTTGGACAAGTAAAAGGTTCAGGTAAAATGATTGTTGATAACGTAAAAATTTCAAGTCAAACATCTAAAAAGCTATTAAGGAGTGGCGTATGCCTCGTTCCGGAAGAAGGATGCGTATTCCCCGATCTGACTGTTCGAGAAAATCTTTTATTTAGCAAGACACTTGTAAGCAGTAATGATCCTATTCCGACAAATGAGGGATTATTTAAAAACCTGCATCATCTACTGGACACTAAAGCCTATTCGCTTAGTGGTGGACAATCAAGAATGCTCTCCATTTTGATGGGAATGGTCAGAAAGCCAAAATATTTATTATTGGACGAGCCTTTTGCCGGACTATCCAACGACGCCATAGACATATTTATGCAACAACTTAAAATCTTAAAGTCTAGAAATGTGGGAGTTATAATTACAGGAGAATTTGACAATATTCAATATTCAGAGTTTAATAACGTGCTTTCGCTCTGAGGAAAAGATGAAAAAATTGGTTTTCCCTCCAATCGTTATTGTGCTGATTGCGAGCATGATACCTACCGTTTTGTATCCTATAATGCAAAAGTCACAAACTGAGTGCACTGCTACATCTAAAAAATTTCAATACAATTGCAACGTGTTATTTATTAACAAAATAGAGCCTATGAGTGGATATTCTGGAATTGTTGGGGCAACAATGCCTTCGATGGCTATGGCCCATAATGTTAGACCCGTTAAATTTACGGAAAAAGAGGGGATGGCAGGTCATTATGAATTTACAATTCAATTAGAAATGCTTGGTGAATGGATGTTTCAATATGATATCACTAATCCAAAAAGGGATCGGGTACTGGAAAAGTTGGTTTTTGATAAAACTAAGTCCATTACCTTTGATAAAAAACACAATCATTCCCATCATAAAAATTCTGACCACAAGCACTCAGGACATGATCATTAATCTTCTTTTCAATTTAACCTTTTAAATGTTTTACGATATGGCTAGAAGAGATGGATTGAAAAATTATAAGGATCTAGATTTAAAGGATGCTAAAAATGATGATAGGTTGACGAAGGTTTATAGAGATTGGGCAAAGAAATATGATTATGATAATGACCATGTTCTTGGTACTGTTTCGCAGCCGAAAAGTGTAAGTCTATTATCAACAAGACTTAAAGATAAAACTGCTAAAATCATTGATGTGGGATGCGGCACAGGTTTAGTTGGTGATAATCTAAAGGCACATGACTTCATTTATTTTGATGGGATTGATATTTCAGAAGATATGTTGTCAATAGCAAAGTCTAGAGGGTACAGAAACTTATTTTTAGGAAGTTTAAACAAGCAATTACCTGTATTAGACAATGCGTATGATACTGCTATGTGCGTGGGTGTTTTTACGCACGGCCATGTTTCCTCTGACGGATTTAACGAGCTATGCCGTATAGTTAAACCCGGGGGATACATATGTTTTACAATAAACGAAGGGGTATTTAAGAAGTATGGGTTTAAAGAGACGATAGCAGAGTTTCAGTCAGATAAAATATGGGAAGTCATATCGTTGCATAAAGATGACTATATGACTTTAGAAAATGTCAAAGGGTATTATTGCTTGGCAGTAGTCAAGTAATTGCAAAAACAAGGTTATTCATCAATTTTGGCTAACTTATTTAAACCATTTCCTCTCCAAAGAATAAAAGCGAGAATTGGCTCCTCAAGAGTGTCCATCGAATGACTTTCCCAACTTTTATGAAACTGCGTATCACCAGCCTTTAAGACCTTTTCTACGGTCATAGTTCTAAATGTCGCTTGTCCTCCTAAAACATAGTACAATTCTTCAGCCTCATGACTGTGCCATTTATAATTTAGGTGCTTGCCCCAATAGCAAATAAAAGCTCTTATTTTGTCATTATAAAAATGCCCTTTGGGTCCAATGAGCTCAAAATAGCAATGCCGATTTGAAAAATCCTTTCCTACTTCAGAAGTAGAGTAAGTTTGGAGCCAGCGTGCCTCATGTGCATGTTTTTTAATAGCTTGTATCAAAGGTATAGTTTTTTTAGACGCTCGATATTCTGCTTTTGTTACTAATAAAGATCCAGCAGTTGTGGTAGGGGTTAGATTATTACTTAACAGAGAGCCTTCGATATGGCAAAAATCAATCAATTCTGAATTAGCCTCCCATATCAGTTTAGCTTTTTCAAGAACTTGATACATTTTAAGAAATCTCAATAAATTTTAATGGTCAGATCATTTCATATGATGAAATAAAAGTTGTAACAATTCTATATAATTATTACCCTTAGGTATTAATTATGAGCTTGGAGCTGTTTTAATGACATTTAGCACTAAACCCTACGCGAATAAAAAAACAATGGTCATAAATAATAAAACGATGTCTTATATTGATGAAGGAGAAGGCGATGCAATAGTCTTTCAGCACGGCAACCCTACGTCTTCTTATCTTTGGAGAAATATTATGCCTTATATGGAAGGGCAGGGACGGCTCATAGCGTGCGATTTGATTGGAATGGGAGACTCTGAAAAGCTATCGAATTCAGGTCCAGATAGTTATACTTACTTTGAACAACGCGACTTTCTTTTTAAATTATTCGAAAAACTAAATATTGGAGATAACGTCATCTTCGTAATACATGATTGGGGATCAGCGCTAGGTTTCGATTGGTCCTATCAAAACCAGGAAAGGGTGCAAGGCATTGCTTATATGGAAGGAATAGTAAAACCAGTTACTTGGGATGAATGGCCAGAACGTGCAACAAAGGTTTTTAAAGGTTTTAGGTCTGAGGCTGGGGAAAGCATGGTTCTCGATAAAAATATATTTGTTGAAAGAGTTTTACCCTCGTCAATCATGCGTGATTTATCACAGGAAGAGATGGATGAGTACCGTCGCCCGTTTTTAAATCCTGGAGAAGATAGAAGACCGACCTTGAGTTGGCCACGACAAATACCTATTCAGGGTGAGCCCATTGAAGTCGTCGAAGTAGTTGAAAATTATAGCCATTGGCTATCTTCCAGTGATCTGCCAAAACTTTTTATTAATGCGGTTCCGGGCTCAATATTAACGGGCAAACAGAGAGATTTCTGCCGAGCATGGCCACACCAAAAAGAGGTAACAGTTCAAGGTCTACACTTTATTCAGGAAGATTCACCACATGAAATCGGAAATGCAGTGTCTGATTTTGTTAAAGAGCTGAGACCTGGCTAATTAAAAAATGTCAATTGTGTCGAGTTAATTCTTTAAATTTTTTAGCTAGGTCATCAAAGGAAAATTTAGGATGGATTCAAGTCGGAAAGATCGTTTCTATATGTCATTTAACTTTTTAATTCATGTCGAACCGTTGGATGGGTGAAAGATGGATAAATTTTGTTTATAAACTTGCGTCAGATTGTTATTTGAAAGTACTTGTTAACTATTGAGCTCTTTTTCAAAAATACAATTAACTGCTTAATATTCTTGATGGCGTAACAATTTAGGAACCACTAAGTTTGTAATTTTTTAAGAGATGGGAAAAATAATTTATAGCTATGCTTTTATAATTTTTGATGGCTTCTCCGTACATACTTAAAAGTTTGCGCTATTCGACTTTATAGCGCGATTATTGCTTAATTGTTAAGCAATCTTAAATTTTTGCATAAAAATTCAGCAATTATTTGTAAATGACGTGACGTCAGTTTGTTGATTATTCTTCCTAACAATTGAAAATTTAGTCGGTTTTGCCAAACTATTTTTGCTGATATATGATTCGGGGGGAGTTATGCAGCGCAATTAACGCGTGCAGCCTGACCTGAAGTGAAAGACCGCACGCTCGCAACAAAGTGCCGGATGAGAATATCAGAGATATTCCAATATTCAAACTTTTAGTATTGATAAACTGGCCAATTAAAGGAGTACTCTTATGAGCAAAATATCAAGACGTAAATTCTTAAAGTCTGCAGCAGCCACCGGTGTTGCGGCTTCATCTTTGTCGCTTCCATACGCGGCCTATGCGGACGATCATGCGATATTGGTGGGAGGATTACATGATCTCTCGGGTGCGATAGATTTTGCAGGCATCCCGATGAATCAAGTCATGGCGCTTGCCGTGGACGAAATAAATGCCAATGGTGGTGTTTTGGGTAAAGAAGTGAAACAAGTTGTGTACGATCCTCAATCAAATATGTCTCTTTACTCACAGTATGCAACTCAAATGGCTCTTAAAGATAAAGTCGCAGTCGTTCAAGGTGGAATTACATCTGCTTCAAGAGAAACTATAAGGCCAATTTTCCATAGATTCAAAACTTTATATTTTTACAACACCTTATACGAAGGCGGTGTTTGTGACAGAAATGAAATTAGTTTAGGCACAACTCCTGCTCAAACAGTTGAAAAATTAGTGCCTCACGTGATGGATTTGTTTGGTAAAAAAGTCTACACCATAGCAGCCGATTACAATTATGGACAGATAACTGCCGCATGGGTTAAGCGTTATGTTGAACAAAATGGTGGGGAAGTGGTTGAGACAGAATTTTTTCCTCTAGACGTAACACAGTTCGGCGCAACAATCTCTAAAATTCAGGCTGCAGCTCCAGATATGGTCATGAGTGTGCTGGTTGGGACGGGTCATTTGGGTTTTTACAGGCAATGGGCTGCTTCAGGAATGAAATCAAAAATACCCATGGCTTCAACGACCTTCGGAGCTGCAGGATCAGAACCAATCATAATGACTCCGGAAGAAGCCAACGGTATTATCACATGTTATGGTTATTATCCAACTATTGACAGCCCTGCAAACAAGGCATGGTTAGAGAAAGTAAAGGCCAAGTACCCTGATAATACTCCAATCCTTTCTGAGCTCTCTGAATGTACCTGGGAGGGAATGATGATTTGGGCAGACGCAGTGAATGAAGCGGGAAGTCTGGAAAGAGAAAAAGTGTTGGAGGTTTTAGAAAGTGGAAAGACTTACAATATGCCTTCGGGGCAAGTATCCATAGACCCATTAACGCACCATGCGATTAGGGACGTCTATATCGCAGACCTTCAAAATAGAGTTTTTGAGATTAAGGAAAAGTTCTCTCAAGTTCAACCTATTGACACGCAGCAAGTGTGTAATCTTAAAGAAACACCCAACGCAAACGTGCACTATGAAATATCGTTAGATGGTTAAAATAAAAAAAGGAGCCGATACAAGGTTAATCGGCTCCTTTGCCAATAAAAAAACTTAAAGTAGGCTTTTATGGATTATACAATAATTATAGCACTAGAAATGTTACGAGCAATAGCATGGCTTGTACTTCTTTCATCAGGCTTAGCAATTATTTTTGGTATGATGAGAGTTATAAATATCGCTCATGGTGAATTTTTGATGCTAGGAGGCTACACGGTCATAATGGCGTCGAAAATTGGAATTAACATTTGGTTTGCAATGCTAGTTCTAGCCCCCCTCGTAGTGGGTGTTTTTGGAATTTTAGTAGAGCGCTTAGTAATTAGATGGCTCTATGGGAGGTTATTAGACTCCTTACTGGCTACTTGGGGTTTATCCTTGTTGATGATTGGAGGGGTCACGATGCTATTCGGAAACACCGTTGAGGGTGTTTCAACGCCTTTAGGAGGCTTCTCTGTCGGTATCTATCAGGTATCCGCATACAACCTTGTTATGATTTTTGCAGCAATTTCAATTTTATTATCTGTGTGGGCAGTACTCAGATACACGTCTGTTGGCCTCATCGCTCGATCGGTAATGCAAAATCCTGATATGGCTCAAGCTCTAGGAGTAAATTCTACCTTTGTTTATATGGCAACTTTTGGAGTAGGTTCCGCTCTGACAGGGTTAGCTGGAGGTTTGATTGCACCGGTCACGGGAGTGGTGCCCTCGATGGGTATTAATTTAATTGGGCCTGCATTTATTACAGTTATTACTGGTGGCGCTTCCGTTGTTACTGGTACCCTCTCGGCTTCAGGTTTTTTGGGTAGTGTAGATCAATTGATAACGTTTGGTTTTGGTCCAGTTTACGGCGGAGCGGCATTATTAATTGCCGCTTTGATTATACTGCGCATACTACCCCAAGGAATTACAGGACGCTTCTTTACCAAGAAACTTTAGGATTATACAGGAGAATAATTTTGGAAAAATCGATTTTAAAAGATCCCGGACTATATGTGATGGTTTCTATTGGGCTACTCATTATGATATTCCTGCCAATAATGATGGACATGTTTGCTATAATGCAAATAACGCAATATGTCGTTCTCTCCGTTTATGCGCTTTCGCTTGCTTATATTTGGGGTTACGGTGGAATATTATCTTTTGGGCAGTCTTGTTTTTTTGGCTTGGGGGCATATACCTTTGCTGTTGCCTCGATAAATATGGGATCGACTTCTCTGCCGTTTATATTAGCAATAATTATTCCCGCCTTGTTCGGAGTGCTTTTGGGATATTTTATGTTTTATGGGCGATTATCCGATGTTTACCTTGGTGTTGTCACTCTGGTAGTAACTCTGATTTTTTGGAAACTAATAAATCATACCGCAGGTCCTCAGTACGCCATTGGTGATGCGCGTTTGGGCGGGTTTAATGGTATACCTTCAATACCAATATTGAACATGCCTACGGCAAACGGTCAGATGATGGATCCGATCCAAATGTTTGTTACTTTCATGGCAATCCTGATAATGGTTTATGTAGGATTGAGGCTTCTTATTGCATCCGAGTTTGGGCGTGTAAGTATTTCAATAAGGGAAAACGAAGTCAGATCTAGTTTGCTTGGTTACGATGTTCGAAGACACAAAGTAGTGGTATTTTCAATAGGTTGTGGAATAGCTGGCATGTCGGGAGCGATGTGGGCAACTTATCAAACTTTTATCGACCCGAATGCCTTTAGTCTAGAAATGTCGGCAAAGGCGCTAGTTTGGGTTATGGCTGGTGGGGTAGGGACATTGGCCGGACCAATAATTGCTGTTGTTATCTTGCAATGGATATCACTTAAATTAGGGCAACTTAATATCATTAATAATTTTGTTTTGCTCGGCCTTATTCTGGTGCCACTAGTTCTAATTCTCCCTAAAGGATTACTGCCGACTGTAAAACAGTGGTCGCAAGATCTCTGGACTATTTGGAAAAAAAATAAGGCTAATGAGGGCGATACAATTATTAAAGAAAGCGAAACCGTAAATGCTGGGAGAAGAAAATGAGTGATCAGGAAATTTTGCGTACAACGGGTTTGACTATGCGCTTTGGAGGTGTGACTGCCGTCAATAATGTTAACTTCTCGATAGACCATGAAGGAGAATTGAGGTGTTTGCTCGGGCCAAATGGGGCAGGTAAAAGCACATTTTTTAAATGTCTAACAGGACAATTGGTGCCAACTGAAGGCACAATCACGTTCATGGGAGAGCCAATAGCTGGCATGGATACCCACGAAATTGTTAATTTAGGAATTGGTATTAAGACGCAGGTTCCAAACTTATTTAACGGTTTAAGTGCCTATGATAATGTTCGCCTGGCCGCCAAAAGAAAGCACCTAAAGAGACAAGCAATTGAGAAGACATTTGATATGCTTTCGAACTGCGGCATTGAAAATCTTAAAGGGTCTGAAGTTGGGTTACTTTCTCATGGACAACGGCAACTTATAGAGCTGGCAATGGTACTTGCAGCAGAGCCGACACTTGTGTTGCTTGATGAGCCGGCAGCCGGAATGACCGGTGAAGAACGAGACCGTCTCGCATTTCTGGTAAAAGAAGTCACGAAGACAGCGTCCGTTATTGTCGTGGAACATGACATGGCGTTCATCAAACAGATCGCAAAAAATGTGACTGTATTTCATAGAGGTGAAATTTTTGCTGAAGATGATGTCAAAAAAATTATGAAAAATAAATCTGTTCAAGAAATTTACTTAGGGAAGAGTGCTGATGCTGCTTGAAATAAAAAACGTCAAAGCTTCATATGGTCTCGTTCCTGCAATTCATGAGGCTAACTTTTTTGCGGAACATGGAGAGGTTGTGGGAATACTAGGTCATAACGGAATGGGTAAGACAACTTTGTTAAAAACGATAATGGGTTTTGTTAAACAGAACTCAGGTGAAATTAATTTTGACGGAGAAACAATAAATAAGTTATCCGTACACCAAAGAGCTAGCAAAGGAATTGGTCTTGTCCCACAAGGAAGAGAGATTTTCCCAAATTTGACAGTGGAACAAAATATGAGTGTAGGAGTGGCTGCTCAGAAAGGTGATATAAATGGGCGCATTGAGGAAGCCTTAGAAATGTTCCCTCGTCTTAAGAGATTAATTGATAGGCGCGGTGGCGATCTTTCTGGTGGAGAGCAGCAGCTATTAGCTTTAGCCAGATGTTTGTGTAGGAAGCCAAAATTAATGCTTTTAGATGAGCCTACTGAAGGGATACAACCGTCAATAATTGATGAGATAGCGGAAACCTTATCTAAATTATCAAAAAAAGGAGAGATAACAATAGTGTTGGTTGAACAAAATTTGGACTTTATTACTAACTTATCTAAACGGGTATATGCAATATCGAATGGCATTTTAAAAGATGAAATTCCTCCAAAAAGCCTTAAAGACACAAACGCCATTAGTGAGTACATGGGATTTTCGTGACAAGTTAAAAAACATCGTAAATTTTTATTGAAAGGAAACAGAATGACAATCAAATTACCTACCAAAGACCAAGTAACGCAAACCGCAAATGAACTGGGAATAACGATAACCGATGATGATGCTAGCTCCTTTCAAGCTTTAATGCAGGGATACGTAGATTCCTATAATATCGTTGATAAAATGCCAGACGAGCTGCCTAAAGTTGATTATCCTAGAACACCAGGATATAGACCTGAGGGAGATGACAATAAGCTAAATGCTTGGGCTGTAAAGTCTGAGATTAAAGGGGCTTCTGAAGGGCCGTTAGTCGGTAAAACAGTAGCATTGAAAGACAACGTTATGGTTGCGGGAATGGGGATGATGAATGGTTCTTCTACACTGGATGGATACATTCCCGATGTTGATGCCACGATTGTCACAAGATTACTGGATGCAGGAGCTACTGTGAAAGGAAAAGTACATTGTGAGTGTTTTTGTCTTTCCGGTGGGTCGCATACCTCAGCATTTGGTAACGTTCATAATCCTATGAAAATGGGTTACAGCGCGGGCGGGTCGTCATCCGGTTCAGCTGCAGTCGTTGGAGCGGGAGATGTAGACATGGCCATAGGAGGTGACCAGGGTGGTTCTATCAGAATTCCTGCAGCCTACTCAGGTATTGTAGGAATGAAAGGTACATGGGGTTTAGTTCCTTACACAGGTGTGATGCCAATTGAAATATTTTTCGATCATACTGGACCGATGACAAGGACTGTCTCAGAAAATGCGCTTTTTATGGAAGTATTAGCTGGACCGGATGGATTCGATACCCGACAAATGGGATGCAAGACCGCAAAATACACCGATTATCTTGGAAAAGGCGTACAAGGAATGAAAATTGGAGTACTGAAAGAAGCTTTTGGTCTTCCAAAATCCCAAGATGATGTGGATAAGAAAGTTAGGGAAGCAGCCACTCGTTTTAAAGAGATGGGTGCAACTATTGAAGAAGTTTCAATTCCGATGCATTTACAAGGCCCAGATATCTGGACACCAATAGGTATGGAGGGGCTAACGCAAACCATGATGATGGGCGATGGATATGGTCTCAGTAGGCAAGACTTATATGTTACGTCATTGATGGACTATCATAGAGGTTGGAGGCAAAGAGCAGACGAACTGTCTGAGACCCTAAAGTTAGCCATGATGTGGGGATCAATGGCAGACAAAATGTTTGGAAAAAGGTTTTATGGAAAGGCTGTAAATTTGACGACAAGGTTGAGAGCTGCTTATGACAAAGCATTTGAAGAATATGATCTTTTATTAACACCAACATTACCCGTAAAAGCAAGTAAGCTTCCTGGTCCTGACGCCACAAGAGAAGAGATCTGCGAATTGGCTTTTGAAATGCTTCCAAACACTTCGCCTTTTAATATAACCCATCACCCTGCAATTTCACTTCCTTGCGGATTGTCCGATGGCCTGCCAATAGGCCTTCAGTTGGTAGGAAGAATGTGGGAGGAAGGAACAATTTATCAGGCTGCTGATGCGTTTGAAAAATCAGGTGACTGGAAGACTTTTTAAGGAGAATGATATGCAAAAACAACCAACTAAAGACGAAATAATCGCGATCGGGAAAGAACTTGGTGCTGAATATACACAAGAAGATGCAGAGTTTCTGGGAGAGGTAATTGCGCCGTTTGTCGATAACGCAAACGAAACTATGAAACTAGATGACAAGTTGCCTCCTGTGAAATATCCAAGAACTCCGGGATACCAACCTGAGGGCTCAGACAACCCTTACAATGCGTGGTATGTAAAATCAGAGATAAAAGGAGCATCTGATGGTCCTCTAAAAGGTAAAACGGTAGCACTTAAGGATAACGTATTAGTGGCTGGTGTACCTTGCATGAATGGGGCGTCAGTGCTGCAACGGTACGTTCCAGAGGTCGATGCAACAGTAGTTACCAGGTTACTCGACGCCGGAGCAACAATTCTTGGAAAGGCACATTGTGAATACTTTTGTCTTTCAGGGTCATCAGATACAACGGACTTGGCCCCGGTTCAGAACCCATATAAAGCGGGTTATTCTGCGGGTGGTTCCTCTTGTGGGTCCGGCGCTCTTGTGGGAGGCGGAATAGTTGATATGTCAATTGGAGGAGACCAAGGGGGTTCTATAAGAATGCCTGCATCATTTTGTGGCATAGTAGGACTTAAACCAACCCACGGTCTTGTTCCCTATTCAGGAATAATGTCTATGGAAACCTCAATAGATCATACCGGTCCAATGACGGCAGATGTTAAAGATAATGCTTTAATGCTGGAAGCTATAGCGGGTCCAGATGGATGGGACTCAAGGCAAATCAATGTTGTTACCAATAAATACACTGATTTTCTAGATCAAGGCGTCAAAGATCTTAAAATTGGTATTGTAAAAGAAGGTTTTAGCAGAGAGGAAAGTGATTTAGAAGTAGATAAGAAAGTCAAAGCAGCTGCAGAAAAACTAGGTAGTCTCGGTGCGGAGGTTGAAGAAATATCAGTCCCTATGCACAATGATATTGGAACAGTATTTATGCCCATGATCTCTGAAGGTATGATTAGACAGCTTACGTTCGGAGGCGGACTTGGATCTGGTCAATATGGCTTTTATCCAAGGTCACTGGTTGATAAAAATTTGACTAACGGACTTAGAGCTGACGAGTTCCCTGATACCGTTCATGCGCTCTCTGCACTAGGTGCTTATTGTAAAAAGAAATGGGGAGGTCGTATTTATGCGAGAGGACAGAATTTAAGACCCTGGTTTGTAAAGCAATACTCTGACGTATTCAAAAAGTATGACTTGTTGTTGATGCCAACGACTCCACTTCCCGCAGTGGAATTACCAAATGAAGGTACAACAAGAATGGAACGAATTAGTATGGCCTGGTGCATGCTTGGCAATACTGCAAGTTATGACTATACGGGGCATCCCGCCATATCTTTACCGTGTGGAATGACATCTAATGGTCTTCCTGTAGGTCTTCAGCTTGTCGCCAATCATTTTTGTGAACACACTATTTACAGGGCTGCGAGTGCTTATGAAAATAATACGGATTGGAAGTCTCTGTAAAAATATTGATAAAAGCAAACCATAAAAATACCGGTTTTAAATGACTGTAGATACATCTAAAGATTTGTTTTTTGATAAAATAGTTGGCTTCGAAAGCGATCCAAAGATCTCTGATAAACTACACTCCTTAGAGCATAAAGGCGCACTAGATATTATCGATGTAAAATTTGAAGACGCACAAAGGAGAAGAATGCGCCTTAAGTCAAGAAAAGGTAAGTATTATTACTTGACTTTATCCAGAGATCAAAAGCTATCTAACGGGTCGGTTCTTTCCCTAGAAGATAACTCGGCAATAGTGGTCCGAGTGGCTGACGGACCCAAGATAAGGATTATCCCACATGATACTTCTTCAGCCCTTCGGCTCGGCTACTTCTGTGGAAATCTTCACTGGAAAGTCGGGTTTGAGAAGAAGTTTATTGAGATCGTATTAGATGGAGAGGCAAAAAATTATTTGGACCGTCTTGAAAACTTAAAGGACTTTGCAAAATTTGAATGTTTGGAGGTAGACACTTGAGTTTGATCTTTTTGAAAGGCTTACAGTGGGGAGACTCAGGCTTTCCAAATGGGTCGTTTGGCTTTTCGTGGGGATTAGAAAATGCTCAAAAAAAAGCATTAATAAACAGAGACAGCTTTGGTTCTTGGTTAGAGATAGAATTAATTGATAGGTGGTGTAATTTCGATATGAAGGTAATAGCTAATTTTTGGGAAAGTGATGTCGAAAATTATATCTACAAAGAAAAAAAACTAGATAAATTTTTTTGGTCAGAAAAATTGAGAAGTCAATCGCTGAAAGCTGGTATCGTTTTTTTGGAAAGTGCTAAGCGGTTTGGCAATAATATAGCGAATGAATTATATAATAAATTCGGTGACGGCATGGTAATTGGTCATCTTACTTCTCTACAAGGTTGTATCTATCATAACGTTGGTCTTGATCTTAATACTGCTTTAACGGTTTCCGTGCATAGTAATGCGCAAACAATTATCTCTGCAGCTGTGAGGTTACACCTAATTTCCTCTATAGAGGGTCAAAAGCACTATGAAAAGATAATGCCTCTGATTATTGAAAAAATAAACGGTATAGATGACTATGACGACTTTACGACTTTTAATCCATTATCAGAAATATCTATGTTATCTGAAAACTCAAAACCGCTCTTTTTTAATTAAGGAAAAATAATGAATTTAACACCGACTGAAATGGAGAGATTAACTATCTTTCAGGTTGCAGAATTAGCCCGTCACTATAGAAAAGCTGGCGTTAAGTTAAGTCTTCCCGAGGCGCAAGCCCTTATAGCTGATGAAATTCTTCTGGCAGCAAGAAAGGGATTAGACCATCATGAGTTAGTAACATTAGGTCAGAAAATTCTCACTTACGAGGATGTATATGACGGAGTCCCCAATATGATGCGAAGTATATCTGTCGAGGTTTCTATGGAAGAAGGGACAAAGCTGGTAACAATTTTCGATCCTATTCCTCATTCTCTAGGTATTGAAACAATTCCTGGAGAATTATTAGTAAGCGAGGGTGAAATAGAGTTAAATGAAGGTCGCGCAAAAGTTGAAATAGATGTAATTAATATTGGCGATAGATCTATACAAGTTCGATCTCATGCGCATTTCTTTGAGGTGAACAAAGCGCTTAAATTTGACAGACAAAAAGCCTTAGGCATGCGCCTGGATCGACCTTCAGGCGGAGGAGAGCGGTTTGATCCCGGTGTGAAGAAGATGATCGTACTTGTTCCTTTTGGCGGAACAAGGGATATTTTAGGTTTTGCCGGATTAACAAATGGCAGAGTGGACAATCCAGATATAAGAAAAAAATCCATCTCGACCGCCAGAGAAAAAGGTTATATCGGAGAAACTAAATGAAATTAAGCAGAGAGCAATATGCCGCTTTTTATGGGCCGACCACCGGAGACAAATTTAGATTAGCAGACACCGCTCTTATTGCAGAGATAGAAAAAGACTTTGCTCATTACGGAGATGAACTAACTACCGGAGCTGGAAAAAGTATGAGAGATGGTGAAGGGTATTATCCAAAAGGAACTGATAAATCAAAGGCGTTAGATTTGGTTGTTCAGAATGCAACGATAATAGACCCAGTTTTGGGAATAGTAAAAGGTGATATTGGCCTTAGAAGGGGAAGGATAGTAGGAGTTGGCAAAGCGGGTAGTCCGGGAATAATGAATGGCGTTACAGTTGACTTAACAACTGGTCCAAATACAACAGTAATTCATGGTGATAATCTGGTGGTAACCCCAGGTATTGTAGAAGCTCATGCGCATTTTCTCTCACCGCAACAAAGTTGGCATGCATTAGCAGGCGGTTGCACTACGATGATTGGTATGAGCCCAGGCCCTAAGTTTGATGTAAGCTGTTCTGGTCCTCATACGTTAGGAAGGTTAATACAGGCTGCGGACGAATTTCCCCTAAATTTTGGATTTCTAGGACGCGGATCATCCAGCGTTGACGCAATAAACGAAAGTGTGGCTGGGGGTGCACTAGGAGTTAAGATACATGAAGATTTTGGTGCCTCTGGTGCTGTTATTGATAGTTGCCTTTCAGCAGCTGACGCTGCTGATTTTTCTGTCCATATACATACCGATACTATCAACGAGTTTGGTTTTTATGAAGATACAATGGACGCAGTAAATAACCGTACAGTTCATATGTATCACACCGAAGGTGCTGGTGGGGGGCATGCTCCTGATATTTTAGCAGTTAATGGCTGGAAAAATGTACTTCCCTCATCTACAAACCCAACGAATCCATTCACTCCTGCCGCATTGGAGGAAGGGGTTCCAATGACAATGCTTGCGCATATGATGAGCTATGAACTACCTGAAGATGTTGCATTCGCTGAATGCAGAATACGGCCCCAGTCAATGTCAGCGGAGGATTTCTTACATGATATGGGCGCTATATCAATCTTTGCTACCGATACGCAGGGGATGGGGAGGCTAGCAGAAAATGGCACCAAAGCTTTTCAATTGGCCTCAATTATGAAGGGCCGGGTTGGTAGACTCAACGAAGAAAAGACTGATGGTGCCGATAACGAAAGAATTTTAAGATATATAGCAAAACTTACCATCAATCCAGCAATTGCTGCTGGTATCGACAAATATGTTGGTTCTCTTGAGAAGGGAAAATTAGCTGACTTCGCGGTGTGGAGAAGAGATCATTTTATGACTAAGCCCGAGCTTGTAGTTAAGAGTGGGGAGATTGTATGGTCAAAAATGGGTGATGGTAATGGAAGTTTTATTGGTGCGGAGCCTCTAGTTCAAAGGCCCATGTGGGGCTCGATGGGTACCGCAAAAAGTAAAGTTGGTTTTACTTTTGTAAGCAATTTAGCAATCGAAAACGACATTGAGAACAAACTAGAGGTCCAGAAGGAATTTTTACCGATACAGTCTGTAAGAACCCTAAGAAAAACTAATATGTTACGAAATGACGCCGTTCCCCATATAGAGGTTGATAGTAATACGTTCGAAGTGAGGGCAGATGGGAAGCTTTTAACAGCACCACCGGTCAAAAAGGTGCCTTTAAATAGAAAGTATTTTGTTAGATGAATGTGGCTAGAGTAGGTATAGGAGGACCAGTGGGTTCTGGAAAAACAGCTTTGATTGAAAGATTGCTGATGGTTCTGAAGGAGAAGAATGTTAAACCTGCAGTCATTACAAATGATCTTGTCACCGATGAGGACGCTGAACGTATAAAGGGAGGCGGCTATTTAGAGGAAGATAAAGTTTTAGCGGTTCAAGCTGGTGCTTGCCCGCATACTGTTATAAGAGAAGATCCAAGTCTAAATATAAGCGCAGCTAATTATCTTGAGGAAAAATTTCCTGACCTTGATTTGATATTGATCGAGAGTGGTGGAGATAACTTAGCCTCCACATTTTCGCTTGATTTAGTCGATTGGTGGATCTTTGTTATAGATGTAGCTGGGGGAGACGATATACCTAGAAAAAATGGTCCCGGTGTAATCAAGAGTGATTTACTAATTATCAATAAAACTGATCTCGCACCTTACGTTAATGTGAATTTAAAAAAAATGATTGATGAAGCAATAGAGGTTCGGAGTGGAAAAGATGTTTTAGAACTTAACTGCAAGACAGGGTTAGGAGTAAGCGAAGTCGCTGACAAAATTTGTAAAAATGTCCTTTTTAGATGAAACAATAGAAACATCTTCATCAGAACTTATTTTTGATCTCGAAGCTAAAGTAGATTTGAATACCGGGCTTCAATTGGTGCGGCACAAACTTAAATATCCGTGGTCACTTGGTCGACCTTTCCATGAGTATGGCAATAAAAAAATGCTGAGAATTATTCCACAAATGGCTGGAGCAGGATTTTTGTCAGGTGATAAATTTGCACATAGACTAAGAGTTAATGATAAGGCTATTGCTACACTGGAAAGTGCAGGGGCCTCATTGATCTTACCTGGAGCTAAGGGACCCGTATTATTAGATTGGGAGTTTCATTTAAAGGGCAACGCACGGTTGATGTTAGACGCAGAACCTTTCCTTTTGATCAATAATTCTGAATTAATAAATAAAACAAAAATATTCATTGATAATACATCTATATTTTTAGCTTCAGATTTTCTTGGGCACTGCTTCCCAAATAAGGAAAATTATGGATCTTGGAAGAGTGAAATTAAAGTATATGCTAATGATAAAGAATTGGTACTAATCGATAGTCAAAAAGCTTTCTATCACTCGTTTATCAGAGCAGGAAAAATTCTAGGAGGATATCCATCTATTGGTAGCATTTGGTTGATAGCTCCCGAACTAGACTGTTTGCCTATTGTGGAAAGACTTCCAAATGTAGATTGTCAACTTGCATTAGCTGAATTGAAGGATGGTATTGGATACGTGATAAGACTGATAGCAAATGACATAGGGTTGTTACGAGATAGTATAAAAGAGATATATGATACCATGAAAAAAGAAATTCAAGATTTAGATCATTAATATCACAATAATTTATAGCTTATGATACTTCAGTATCTCTAGACGCCATCCATTTTTTCATCCAATGATCGCCGAAAGTGATAGCCTCATATTTAGCTATCTCTGTTTTATCAATACAAGAAGCCAAAGGACTAATTATAGCATCATAATTTGGTTGGTGGAAAAAGGGAAGGGAGATCCGTCTCGAATTTTGTGCTGCCTCTTCAGGAGGATTTACTACCCTGTGAAGAGTTGATCGCCATTTATCATTCGTCCATACTTGCATTGCATCAGCTATGTTAATTATAAAAGTTCCTGGTTTTGGTTTGACATCTACCCACCGGTTATTTTTATTTAAGACTTGTAATCCTCCCAGTGCGCCATTAGCATATAGAATGGTGAGTGTGCCATAGTCAGTGTGTTCACCAGTTCTCAGCTGGCCATCTTTAGGCCTCGTGCTCTGGTTGGGGTAACAAATTAGCCGTAAAGCACTTATGTTCTTATCGAGTTTATCTTTGAAAAAATTGGGATGAAGGTTTAAAGAGAGGGAAAAAATTTCCATTAATAGATCTGCCAATAAATTCATTTCTTTATAATATGTTTCCATTATTTTTCTAAAACCAAAAGGTTGATCTGGCCATAAATTTGGATGAAAGTGATCGCCGGCTTCAGGTTTACTAAAATATGGATCATCCGGAATATCAATTGGTCCGATATCAATCATCTCTTTAAGGTCTGGAGGAGCAATGTTTCCTAGGCCCGCAGCAAGTTGTTCAGCTGCAAATGGAGTGTAGCCTCTACTTATATGTTTCGCAGGTTGTCTGATCTTTAGTTTCTGACTATCCGGTAATGAAAAAAATTCATCAGCACTTTTCATTGTTTGGTCGATAAGAGCTTGGCTAATTCCGTGTCCTTTTATAGTAAAAAACCCTATGTCTTGACACGCTAAATCTATTTGATCAGCTACAAATTTTTTTTTATTTAAATCACCAGAAATATAGGGTGATAAATCTATTTCGGGGATATGCTCCATTTTTGGATCCTTCGTGATATTAAGAATAGAGGATGTTTATTTGCCGATACCTCATTTTAAAATTTGAAAAGCAAGTAATTGGTTTTTATTCATTTATTTCCTGGAAAGCATGTGCTGCTTTGTAAATAGAGGGTTCGTCAAAGTGCCTTCCCACCAGCTGGAGACTTACAGGTAATCCCTCTGATTTTCCACAGGGTATAGCCATAGCTGGATGATGAGTAATGTCAAAAGGCAAGGTGTTAGATGTATTTTCAGCTGCTTTTTCTACTATTTTTTCTGTACTGGCGTCCGTTTTTGGTATAGGTTGCGATTTTAGCACTGTTGTCGGCATAGCTAGCAAATCATATTCGGATAGAACTTTGTCATATGCGTCCGTTAACAATCGGGATAAATTCATTGCCTTCCCATAATATTTGTTTCCATGATAACTATTCATATAAGTTCCCCACAGCAGTGCAAATTTTACTGTTTCGGGAAGTTCATTGGATCGTGACCGCCAACCTCTGTGGAAGTCCATCAAACTTGTCACATAAAGATCCGGTCTGCTAATTCCATAGCCGTCGCCATACATCATGGTTTGGGTCAATCCTTCTATTCCAATTGGTGTCCATATAGCTGGCCCAAGACTGTGCATCGGTATGGAGACTTCATGTACGATAGCCCCCATTGACTTCATCTTTTCTAATGCGTCTCGGACAACTTCATCTACATCGGGCTCAGTATTGTCATGATTAAAACCCTCTTTGACAATGGCAATTTTCATGCCTTTTATACCATCTCTCCCTTGGAGAGCCTTAGTATACTCATGAGTTTTGACGGAGTATTGCCTTGGGTCAAGCCCATCCGTGCCAGCTAGCACTTCAAGCATAAGCGCGTTATCTTCAACATTTTGTGTCATGGGACCAGTATGGTCTATGTATATTTCAATAGGCATTATCCCTGTGTAAGGAACTAACCCATGTGTTGGCTTCATCCCATAAATTCCACAGTAAGAGGCAGGCATTCGGATAGACCCACCTTGATCACCACCTATTGCCATTTCCACCTCTCCTGCTGCAACCAAAGCTGCGCTTCCTGATGAAGACCCTCCGGCCATATACCCCATTTTGTGCGGGTTGTGGACAGGGCCAGCAGCACAAGTATGACTACCTCCTGATAAACAAAAATATTCGCAGTGAGCCTTTCCAACAATTGTCGCTCCGGCATCAAGAAGACGCGTTACAACTGTAGCATCGATCTCAGGTATATAGCCTTCGAGTGTAGAGGCGCCATTCATCATTGGTACCCCTGCCAGCATAATATTATCTTTTAAAACAACGCGTCGTCCTTTCAGTTTACCTTGAGAATTCCCATGCACTTCCGTCTTTATGTGCCATGCATTATATTTATTTTCATCAGACGATGGTTTGTACCCAGGTGTTCTTGGATATTTAACCGTGGGTAAGTAATCAGGCATTTGATCAATTATGTTGTAAAGATCTGTTTGCCATTTATATATATTTTGGAATGATGATAAATCGTCATCATTAAGGTCTAATCCAAGCCCATCAGCCATTTTTTTAATTTGAACTTTCGAGGGCAGCTTAACAGACATTTTTTTTTCTTAATATAGGCAAATTTATCTCTTACGACTTTAAAAACTCTCAATTAATTTGGAATACCTTTATCTATTATTTTATGTAAAATAAGATTTGGGTCAAACACGACATAACGTAAACTTGTGGTAAAAATCATCAGGATAATTAGCAGTTGAAAATACGTTATGTAGACACGCGTGAATTAGCGTTGTACACATCATCATCAATCAAATTCTATACAAAAATAATAATTACGTCACGTAACAATGCTATTTTTGTGTAGATAAACTATTTAACTTTTATTACGATTTTAAACATCAACCGTAACCGCCTCGACATAGGTATCAAATGAGTTTGCCTGAAACTACTATTGCGATGCTAAATGCCTTTGATAACGCCAATCAAGGACTGGCAATTTGGAGTAAAGAAGATAATTTACTTTGCTTTAACGAGACATATGGAACAGTGTTTAAAGAAAATTTTTTCTTTGAGGTCCAAGTCGGTCTGAATTTTTCTGATGTTTATGAAAAAGGAAGACAAGACTCTCGCTTTACCTTTGATCCAGAAACTGTCAAAAGAAGATTCGCATTTAGAGACGAAGCGAGAAAAAAGGAAACTGCAATTGAGCTAGAAATACAACTCAAAAGTGGAGTTTGGCTTCACACTAGAGAAACAGGTTCAAAAAATGGCGAAATTATATCAGTAGTTACTGATATCACTGAACGTAAAAATAGAGAAATGATGCAATCACGTCTCCAAGATGGAATAGAGCTGATGCAGTTGGCTACTATTTTGTGGGATGCGAATGACAAGGTCGCTTTTTGCAATGCGGCTAGTATTCAAGTCCTCAAAACCTTTGGTTTTGAATTAGCAGTTGGGATACGTAGAACTCAGGTTATAAGAAATTTCATCAAAAAGGGACTTTTTAAACTGTCCAGCGGAGAGAGCGTCGACAGCTATCTAGCAAAAAATAAAAAGGATCTAAGAGCAAGTAAAAATGGCATTACTATTGATCTTGGTAATTATTTGTCAAAAATGTCCATGCTTGAAGATGGAAGTTATATTCAAAGCTTTACCGACATATCTGAGTTTAAAGAAAAACAGAGAGAATTGGAACAATTATATGACGCTGTCGACTCGCAGGTTAACTCTATTACTATCTACGATAAGTTCAATAAAGTCATTTTTTGTAATAAAGCAGCAATTGAGTTTAACAAGGGTTGGGGCTTTAATATAAAGCCCGGTGTAAATAGAAAAGATATACTTACCCATTTAAAAACGAAAGGCCTTTCTATCGTACCTGAAGAGATGAATATCGATGAATTTATTGGTGTGCAAAAGGGTAGAATGATAGAGAGTAAAAATGGCATTTCTTATGAAGGAAAAATCAAAGATTTTTCTTTCATTTCTAATTCTCGTCTTCTTGACGACGGGGGCTATATCCAGATTTTTACCGATATATCAGAGCAAAAAAAGCATGAAGAAGAAGTTGAGTTACAAAAAGAGAGACTATCAAAAGTTTTAGGGGATTTGAACTCTATAGTGTTTGAAAGCGATTTGGAGAAGGGTACTGTTGCTTATGAGATCCCAGATAATTTAAGCGATGAATGGGGGGATATATCGACAAATCTTAAACCAAAACCTGAAGATGCTTACAAGCTTATAAAGGATGAATATAAAGCCGCTTACAAGGATGCGTTCTATAAACATATAAAGGGTTATACAGATGAAATTCGAGTTGAGCACTTAAATCAAATGAGTGATGGGTCAGAGTATTGGTATGAGACTAGAGCAAAGGCAGTGTTTGAAAATGGTATAGCAAAAAAAGTTATTGGGTTGGTAGAGAATATTGATAAAAGAAAATCTCTAGAGCTGCAAGTGAAGCAAGCACAACTATTGATTGAGAATGCCATAAATAACATAGATGTAGGAGTAGTCTATTGGGATCAGCAAGATAGAATGGTCTTAAGCAATACATTCATGCAGAATCTTTTCGGCAAACCGGAGCTAGGCACAAAATATGAAGATGAAGTTCGGAGAAGCTTTGTTGATAGTGGCAAATTTGACTTAAAAATTTTTAACATAGACAAGTGGGTTAAAGAACGCCTCAAACTGAGAAGAGCGATTAAGGATATCGAGATTGCATATTTGCCACCTACCGTAGATGGAAAAATTTTTCAAATGACTAGTAAAAGGTTGGAAGATAAGAGCCTTATTCAAATTTTATATGATATCACTGATCTTAAACAGAGAGAGGCAGATTTAGAGAAAACTGTCACGCAATTAAATAAAGCTAAAGAAGAAGCAGACCATGCCAGTAGTGCAAAAAGTCAATTTTTAGCGAATATGAGCCACGAGTTAAGAACTCCACTAAATGCGATAATCGGTTTGTCAGAGATGGTTAGAGAAGATGCAGAGGACGATGGGAACGAAGACTATCTTGAGCCTTTAGAAAGAATTAACAATTCTAGTAAACACCTTCTAACTCTTATAAATGATATCCTTGATTTGTCTAAGATAGAGGCCGGAAAGGTTGACCTTTATTATGAAAAATACCGACTAGAAGTACTTTTAAAAGAAGTTCTTGACACGTCTATGACCCTAGTTGAAAAGAAAAATAACAAAATAACTTTAGAAATAGGCGCTGAAGTAGGAGATGTAATAATCGATGTCACAAGAACCAAACAAATATTACTAAATCTAATTTCTAATGCTGCAAAGTTTTGTGAAAATGGCCGAATTGAGGTGAGTGCTAAGTTAGTCAATAAACAGGGATCAGAATTTATTTGCATGGAAGTTGGAGATAGTGGAATTGGAATGACTGAAGCACAGCTTGAGAAGTTATTTACAGCGTTTACGCAGGCTGATGCTTCTACAACACGAAAATATGGTGGTACAGGGCTGGGGTTGACAATTATTGAGAACCTTGCGCAGTTGATGGGGGGAGAGGTACAAGTAAAAAGTCAATATGGTAAAGGAACTAAGTTTTCGGTTTTTATAAAAGAGGGGGCAATAGATAAGAATGCTGAATGTGATTCCAATACCTTTGACCAATCAAGACAAACTAAGATTAAGGGAGCATCAAATAGAAAGAAAAGAAAAGTATTAGTGATTGATGATGACCCCACAGTTAGAAACCTTATGGTGAGAAATCTTGAAAAAAATGGTTTGGAAGTAGTTCAGGCCACTGATGGAAAGCAGGGAATTGAAATGGCAAAAGAGTTAAAACCAGATGTCATAACCTTGGATATATTAATGCCAGAAATGGACGGTTGGTCTGTTCTGAGTGTGTTAAAAGCAGATCCAACTATTTCACAGATTCCAGTAATTATGGCAACAATTTTGGACGAAAAGAAGAAAGGATTTTCTCTTGGAGCCGCGGACTACCTCTCTAAACCCATAGAGAGAGAGACTCTACTGAAATCGATAAAAAGACTTGTAGGGGACGGCGCAGCAAATAAAATCATGGTAATAGAAGATAATGACGACCTGCGGTTTACGATAAGAGAATCTCTTGTTTCAGAAAAATACGAAGTGTTGGAGGCCGGGAATGGTCGGCAAGCTTTGGAAATGCTTAGAGAGCAGCCAAGTTTAAAATTAGATTTAATACTTCTTGATCTGATTATGCCAATAATGAGCGGTTTTGAATTTTTGGAAAGATTTAAAACCGAATTTAAAGACAGAGCTCCTATTGTTGTCTTAACTGGAGCTGTCCTTGACAAGAAGGATCAGGAGTACCTAAAAGCAGAAACAAGCCGCATTTTAGACAAGTCATCATTGCCAGACACTGAGATAGCTGAAGGTTTAGTAAGAGCAATTCAAGATATTACTGCTTAAATTTATTTTTCTTAAAAAAGATACCAAGAGATAATGAGCTAATTCAATTGAGCATTTAAACCGCTTGAAATATATTTTTGAACATTCAATTGGTACAAACTATAAAAAAATTGGGGATTTAAAAGACTTGGTGTTGTAGTTAGCCATAAAAAAATTCTTGAAAAGCATGTGCTGCTTTGTAAATAGAGGGTTCGTCAAAGTGCCTTCCCACCAGCTGGAGACTTACAGGTAATCCCTCTGATTTTCCACAGGGTATAGCCATAGCTGGATGATGTGTAATGTCAAAAGGCAAGGTGTTAGATGTATTTTCAGCTGCTTTTTCTACTATTTTTTCTGTACTGGCGTCCGTTTTTGGTATAGGTTGCGATTTTAGCACTGTTGTCGGCATAGCTAGCAAATCATATTCGGATAGAACTTTGTCATATGCGTCCGTTAACAATCGGGATAAATTCATTGCCTTCCCATAATATTTGTTTCCATGATAACTATTCATATAAGTTCCCCACAGCAGTGCAAATTTTACTGTTTCGGGAAGTTCATTGGATCGTGACCGCCAACCTCTGTGGAAGTCCATCAAACTTGTCACATAAAGATCCGGTCTGCTAATTCCATAGCCGTCGCCATACATCATGGTTTGGGTCAATCCTTCTATTCCAATTGGTGTCCATATAGCTGGCCCAAGACTGTGCATCGGTATGGAGACTTCATGTACGATAGCCCCCATTGACTTCATCTTTTCTAATGCGTCTCGGACAACTTCATCTACATCGGGCTCAGTATTGTCATGATTAAAACCCTCTTTGACAATGGCAATTTTCATGCCTTTTATACCATCTCTCCCTTGGAGAGCCTTAGTATACTCATGAGTTTTGACGGAGTATTGCCTTGGGTCAAGCCCATCCGTGCCAGCTAGCACTTCAAGCATAAGCGCGTTATCTTCAACATTTTGTGTCATGGGACCAGTATGGTCTATGTATATTTCAATAGGCATTATCCCTGTGTAAGGAACTAACCCATGTGTTGGCTTCATCCCATAAATTCCACAGTAAGAGGCAGGCATTCGGATAGACCCACCTTGATCACCACCTATTGCCATTTCCACCTCTCCTGCTGCAACCAAAGCTGCGCTTCCTGATGAAGACCCTCCGGCCATATACCCCATTTTGTGCGGGTTGTGGACAGGGCCAGCAGCACAAGTATGACTACCTCCTGATAAACCAAAATATTCGCAGTGAGCCTTTCCAACAATTGTCGCTCCGGCATCAAGAAGACGCGTTACAACTGTAGCATCGATCTCAGGTATATAGCCTTCGAGTGTAGAGGCGCCATTCATCATTGGTACCCCTGCCAGCATAATATTATCTTTTAAAACAACGCGTCGTCCTTTCAGTTTACCTTGAGAATTCCCATGCACTTCCGTCTTTATGTGCCATGCATTATATTTATTTTCATCAGACGATGGTTTGTACCCAGGTGTTCTTGGATATTTAACCGTGGGTAAGTAATCAGGCATTTGATCAATTATGTTGTAGGCCTCATAAAATTGCTCAAAGAGCCGGTCGAAAGACGCCAGGTCGTCATCGTTTAAATCCAATCCTAATCTAGTTGCTAATTCTTTTATCTGAGAATATCCAGGTCGAGATACTGCCATGTTGTAGACTTTCCGCTGTTAATTATTGATAAATGTAGTCATTAAATGACGAAGACACTGGTTTCCTCTCACCCACATTTTGAATATGATTATGTCCTGAGCAATAATTTTAAAACCTAAAACTTAAAAATCAAAAATAACCTGACGTCAATTACTCCCTTACGTTACGTCATCCTAAAATTTTTAATTAAAACAATAACTTGCTATAAATGATATTACAAAAAATACGCTATCATACGCTAGACACAATCTTAAATTTTTTCTAAAGTATATTGATGAAAAATCAAAAAGAAATTGAATATCCAGATGTTGCACTTAATCACAGAAGCTTACCTTCTGATCCTGAACTAAGGGTTAGAGCGATAGAGACGCTCTTGCTCGAAAAAAAACTAATAAAGACTGAGTCGATAGATGCAATAATAGACTTATACGAAAATAAAATCGGGCCAATAAATGGTGCTAAGGTAATAGCAAGAGCATGGATTGACAAAAAATTTAAAGAGAGGCTGCTGTCTGACGCTAGGTCCGCAATACAGGAACTTCCCTATATAGGAAAGCAGGGCTATAATATTATTGCAGTTGAAAACACAAAGACAGTGCACAACGTGGTGGTATGCACTCTCTGCAGCTGTTATCCTTGGTCGCTCCTTGGAATTCCGCCATCATGGTATAAAAGTGATCAATATCGAGCCAGAGTCGTAAGAGAACCCAGAAAAGTCTTATCCGAGTTCGGATTAAAGCTATCTGAGAAAATTGAAATTAGAGTCTGGGACTCTACCTCTGAGCTTAGGTACTTGGTGGTTCCAGAGAAGCCAAAGGAAGCCGATGGCTTGGTTGAGAAAGAATTGGTTAAGTATATCACTAGAGACGTAATGATAGGTACGGCTTTGGTAAAGGTTTCTTGAATTGAGTAGAATGCATGATATGGGTGGAAGATTTGGATACGGGCCACTCAATCTTGATAATGTTAAATTAAAAGGGCACGAAAATAAATCGAATGTTTTTGATAAACCATGGCACGCAAAGGTATGGGCGTTTGCGCACCTGACTGGTGCGCTTGGTATATGGAATTTGGATGTTAGTAGAAGATTTAGAGAGAGCCTCCCAATTAATGATTATGTGAACTTCTCTTACTATGAAAAATGGTTGGCTGCTCTCACAAATATTTTAGTTTGTTATAAGTTGGTTACTGAAGCTGAGCTCAATAAAGTAGTCGAAGAGACGATAAATAAACAACGATCCGGTTTAGGAACGGATGAAGCCAAAAATAAAAAATGCACAGGTAATCCGAACTGGGATGCTCCTGACAGAATAGCGGTGATGAAAACACTTGGTTGGGGAGGCGGTTCAGTCAGAGAGAGCGAGCTGAAACCAAAATTTTTAAATGGTGAAAAAGTGGAGACAATATTCGGTAACCCCAATCCTGATGTGAAAGGCGGTCATACTCGACTGCCTGGGTACGCAATGGGTAGAGAAGGAATAATTTACGCTTACAGAGGCGTCCATGTATTTCCTGACAAAAATGCACATGGTTTTGGAGAAGAACCCCAGCCTTTATACACAGTAGAGTTTTCCTCTCGTGATCTTTTTGGAAAAGACGCGGAAGCTTATCATAAAGTTTTTCTAGATTGTTGGGAGCCCTACCTTAGAAGGAGTAGATGACAAAATGAACACAAAAAGGAAAAGTCCCAGAGATTTTGATCAACTTATCAGCTCAATCAAACTAAGTGAGCCCTGGCAAGGTCAGCTGTATGCAATAACTTTGGCAATTTTTGATAAAGGCATATTTACGAAACAAGATTTTATGTTATGTTTCAGGAAAAATTTAAGTAAAAAGGTTGGGCTGCAATCTTTAGATTATGATGACGATTTTTTTTTGGCATGGTTGGTATCGCTTGAGTCAATCATTATTGATTTAAAATTAGGATTACCAGTAGAACTCAATGAGTTAAAAAGTAAGTTGAGAACTGCTTTCCTTAATGCACAACATGGCAAACCCGTTAAGTTTTCAAGTTAATTAAATAGGGCGGAAAAATGGAACGTGTAAATAATATACCTGTTGGACGCACTATGATAATTAATTTTCAAGATGAAGAAGAATGTGAAAAGTATATTTCCTGCTACAAGGAGCTTATCCCGACATTTACAAACCTTGGAGCTCTGGAAATAGCGTTTGTTAAAGCGAGCTCTTCGTCAATATTAATTTTTGCAGTAATTGATAGTCAGGAAAATGCTGACAAAATCATATCCACTTCGTCTCAGTGGCGGAAAAAACAAAACTTTAAAGTGGCAGACACGATAGTTTTTGATGGTGAAATTATAGAAATAGTGAATAATAATCTGAAAAATATTGATTAGTTCTTGTCAAAAAAGAAAGCGTTGTAGTCACGTAATGAGTAAAATTTTAGAAAATTGAGCATGATTTATGCTGTTTTAACTTAAAAGGAGAGTTTGATGGATACATTAACTGATACAGGGATAGGTACGGAGGTAAGACATCCTCTCAGCCCACTTACTGCCGAAGAAATTAAATTAGTCTCAAAACTAGTTGTTGATTATTTCAAAGAACAATCAAAATCTGTTCTGTTTGAAGGGATTGAACTTGAAGAACCAGATAAAAAGGATGTTTGGTCACATAAAACTGGCGATTGTTTAGAGAGATTGGCAAGGGTATCCGTATTCCAAAGTGGCAGTAAAGGTGTTTGGCGACTATCCGTCTCGATCTCAAATTCTAAAGTGATTGAATGCGAAGAATTTGCTAAAGCACAGCCAATGATCCAACTTGAAGAATTTTTGGAAATTGAGAAATTAGTAAAAGAAGATCAGAATTTTATAGAGGGTTGCAGAAAACGTGGAATAACTGATCTTAATAATGTATGCATAGATGCATGGTCTGCAGGAATAATCACTTCACAAGATGAACAAGGGAAGCATATCAGTCATACATTTGCATGGTTAAAAAATTCGTTAGAGGATAATCAATATGCCCATCCCATCGAGGGGCTCAACGCTATAGTCGATATAAAAAAAATGGAAGTAATAAGAGTGGATGATGCCGGAGTGGTACCAGTTCCATTAGCTGAATCCAATTACGCTGCTAAATTTGAAAAAAATCCACGTAATACGTTAAGGCCAATAAATGTGGTGCAACCAGAAGGTGTATCTTTCGAATTTTTAAATGGAAAACTTCACTGGGACAAATGGTCCTTAGTCGTTGGGTTTAATGCGAGAGAGGGTTTGACTTTACATGATGTGAGGTATGAAGATCGACCTTTATGTTTTCGAGCCTCAATCGCTGAAATGGTTGTTCCCTACGGAAGTCCATTAAAAAACCACGCAAGAAAGAATGTTTTTGATGTTGGAGAATATGGTATTGGAAAACTAGCTAATTCTCTTGAATTAGGTTGCGATTGTTTGGGGGCCATTCATTATATTGATTGCTGGGTTTCAGATATAAATGGTAATCCAATGAAAATTAAAAATGGAATTTGCATTCATGAGGAAGATACAGGTATTTTGTGGAAACACTACGACTTTAGAAATGAATCGACAGAAATTAGGAGAGGAAGGCGACTAGTCATATCTTCCATTTCAACCGTGGGCAATTATGACTATGCATATTATTGGTATTTAAATCTTGATGGGGAAATTGAATTTGAGATGAAGGCTACAGGTATAATAAATACTTCAGGTTGCATACCTTTTAGTGGCGATAAATATGGAACTGAAGTTGCACCAGGTGTGATGGGGCATATTCACCAGCATATTTTTTGTGCCAGATTGGACATGGCCATAGATGGGAGCAATAATTCTGTTTACGAATGTGATACAGTTTCTGAGTCAGATCCAGAAGAAAATCCATTTGGAAATGCCTTTTATGTACGTGAAAAGCTTTTAGAAAATGAAGGGGGTTTTGAAAGAGATGATAACAAGCAAAGATTCTGGAAATTTACGAGTGAAGCAAAAAAAAATTATATGGGTAAAAATACTGCTTACAAGCTGGAACCTTCAGGAGCAATTAGTACATTTCACGATCAAAGTGGCCCTTCAGGGCAAAGAATGGGTTTTATTTTTAACCAAATGTGGATTACTCCATTTGATAAAAAGGAACGATATCCTGCCGGGGATTTCGTGAATGGATCCGATGCAGATGAAGGCTTGCCAGCCTTTGTGAAAAACAACAGGTCCATAAAAAATAAAGATCTGGTTTGTTGGCATGTTTTTGGATTGCATCATTTGCCAAGGTTAGAAGATTATCCTGTGCAACCTATCGTGAAAACGGGATTTAAACTCATGCCATCAGGTTTTTTTGATAAGAACCCGGCTATCGATATAGCGGCTGAGAAGAATGCTTCGAGCTGCAAAGTTTAATTAGAACATTAACAAGAAATGATTTTTGAAAGAAATTACTGTTTTGAGTGAAAAGAATATAAAATCAATGAAGCTGTACAGCGACGTAGTGAGGATAAATAACGAACTACGAGAAATGGGTAAAGACAATGAATCGGCCTTAACGGTTGACGATTTAGTAGCCTTTGATCAACTTCACTATCACGGTGTCGAAGCCATAGATATTGCCATTGATAAGCTAGGCATTAATTCAAACTCTAACGTTTTGGAAATAGGTGCTGGGATAGGGGGTCCAGCAAGATACTTAGCTACTAAATCCGGAGCTTCCGTGACAGCAATTGAACTTCAAGAAGATCATCATAAGGTTGGTGCTGAGCTAACAGAGAGATGCGGACTGGATAAAAAGGTTAGGCATCTGTGCGGTGATTTTTTAGAGTCTAAATTAGCTCCTTATAGTTTCGATGCAGTTGTAAGTTGGCTGGCTATTTACCATATCCCAAATAGACCAAAACTTTTGAATTTGTGCCACTCTTATTTAAAATCGCATGGATTTTTCTATACGGAGGACTTCGCTCTTCATTCACCGCTGAGTAAATTTGAAAATAATGAACTATCAAAAGATTTTTTTGCAAATTATCTCGTTTCATATTCAGACTACAAAACAGATCTGATCAAGGCTGGTTTTCATAATATATTATCAGAGGATATGACAACCAGTTGGTCAAAATTCACTGAAGAACGCTACAATTTATATACACTAGACATCGAGAGGCACAAAAGAGTACATAATCCTCAAATCGTTTCAAATATGATACATTTTTATGGTTTCGCAAAGAGATATCTGGCAGGTGGAAAGTTGGGGGGCATTAGGATTTTGGGACAAAAGCAATAAAGATCGAAAGTTAATATAAAATTTAAAAAATAGTTGGGACAGTATGTAGTTTTTTTAAGTAAAATTATTTGATCTCAGAGAGTTATTAAATTTGTTGCTAAGCGGGGTCATAACCCAATTTTAAAAAAGCTTCAAGCAAATACCCTGCTCTTTAAAAAATATTCACCTGCGTCAAAAAGAAATCATACCATTCTATGCTTCACAATTTTAAAAAAATTTAAGGCTTACGAAATTATTATCATGAAATTTGTCTAAGTATTTCATCTTCAACAAATTCCATCCTATCTTTCCCCCAAAACATTTCTTTACCAACAAATATACTTGGTACTCCAAAAACACCTCGCTTAATACCTTCATTGGTACTATCGATTAGTGATTGCCGTATTTTATCACTTTCACATAATTTTTCGAATTCCTTTGAGTTTACTCCTAACCCTTTTACTATTGGCGCCATTCCTTCATAGTTCTGAATATTAGAATTGTTTTTTTCCCAATATTCTTTAAATATCGCCTCAATAAACGGAATCTCAAGTTCGAATTCACGCATTGCTAATGCACCTCTAAGCGTGCGACTCGTTTTAATTGGAAATTCGCTTGGAAATTTAAAATTTAAGTTATATTTTTTGGCCCACCTTGCTAGATCAACCTTGCGATTCTCGATCTTTATTGCAGGTTCTTCCATCAGCACGTAGTTTCTAGAACGGAATGCAAACCCCAGATTATATGGATGTAATGTTAGCTCACTATTAGTCCGTTTTAAAATTGGCTTTATTAAGTGAAGTGCAAAATAAGCGTTTGTACTGCCAATATCCCAATACATTTCAACATTTTTTTTGGTCATTCGTTACTTCATAAAGTTATAGTCAGAAAAAATTCTTACGCCTTCAGTCCAATATTAACAAGCTGCTATAAAGTCGATCTCTACAGAAGCTCCTACTGCTAACCCCGTCACACCAATGCAAGTACGTGCAGGAAGCTTATCTCTTGCAAAATATGATGCGTAAACACTATTCATTTTGTCAAAATCACCAAAGTTTACTAAATAAACCCGTGCAAAAATTACCTTCTCAAGTGAAGAACCTGCTGCGTTCAAGACCTCTAATAGGTTTTTCATAACCTGATGGGTTTGTGCTTCAATTCCCCCATCAACAAGTTTAGCATTATTGTTTTTAAGTGTAGGCATCTGACCGGTAACAAACAAATAATCCCCAGCGCGAACAGCGTGACTAAAGGGCGCGACTTTTTGAGGTCCCGAGGAAAAAGATAAATGTTTAATGTCCATAGCTTAGCTTAGATAGTAAAGCTATTTTTGTAAACTAAGACTGAACTAAATTTTATATTGCTTGAAATAGTATATACTAAAGAAAATATTTGTTAAGAAATGCAAAATACTCCGATCCGAAATAAACGAGAACCCTTTTTTAATGACGTACCACCTGGGGTATTGGCTGTAGGCGGCTTGTTACTTTTTATAGAACTAGTTTTACAAATACTTGGGTTGGAATGGAGGAGCGCAGCGTTCCTTCTTTTTGCTTTTTTCCCAATAGAATTTAGCACACCCTACAAAGAGCTCTTCTTTGGACAGAATTTATTTATGTTTTTTTCTTACTCTCTTTTACATGGAAACTTTTTTCACATGATAATTAACGTTGCTATCTTGTTTGCTTTGGGAAAGCAAATTGAAGAACAAGTAGGTATGATTAATTTCATTTTAATATTTGTGTCAACAGCTGTCGCAGGAGCGGTTGCCTATCAGATTCTTGCTTCAGGAAATCCTGCACCGATGGTAGGTGCTAGTGGGGGTGTGTTTGGTTTTTTCGGTTTTTTAAAAGGTAAGGAGCTTTTCTCTCGCCTTAAGAACAATTTAACAATTTTACCATTTCTAAATTTGGTTTTTGGGTTAGTAGTATTACACGTTGTTTTAATTTTACTTCACCCTTCAATTATTCCATTTCAAATAGGGTGGCATGGCCATCTTGGGGGATTTGTTTTTGGGGTGTTATTAGCAGGTGTCATAAAAAAATGAATAGATCAAATAAAGATCTTTCAAAGTTTCGACTGGATGGACGAGCATCCTTAGTAACAGGTTCAACTAGAGGTATTGGGTGGGCGATAGCTAGAGGAATGGCTGAATCTGGATCTACAGTATATGTAAATGGTCGCGATAAAAAGACCTTAGCAGCTCAATGTAAAAATCTTATCGATTTAGGGTATGATGCTAAACCTGCGCTATTTGATGCCACCGATATAGAAGCCATAAATAGGTTTTTAGACTCTACCGATAAACCAATAGATATTCTTGTAAATAACGCGGCAATTAGGCTTCGAAAACCATTAAGGGAGATTTCTCCGAAATCTTTTTCTGAGGTTTTAGAGGCTAACTTAACTTCTATTTATGCAATTTCTAGGAGATTCGCTACTAGGCTAGAGGATCAACAGACAAAAGGATCTTTAATAAATATCACCTCTATTGCTGGTCCTCGAGCGAGGCCAGGTGATCCAGCATATACGGCTGCAAAAGGAGGGTTGGAGGCCTTAACTAGATCATTGGCTGTAGAACTAGCACCCATAGTTCGTTGTAATGCTATAGCGCCAGGTTACTTTGCCACTGATGCTAATGCATCTTATATTGATAATGAAGAGGTTAAGCAATTTATAGAAAATCGAATTCCTTTAAAAAGATGGGGGCAACCTGAAGAGGTTGCAGGGGCGGCAGTTTTTCTTGCGTCAGATGCCTCCTCTTACATAACCGGGCATACGCCTGTTATTGATGCAGGGCTTACCATTTTATTTTAGCTTGTAAGAATTTTTTAAAAAAATTGAACGACGCATATCAATTTAGGGCAGCTATATATTGCAAGTCAGCGGAGAACAGTTCGCCGTCAATTTTAGACCTTTCATCAAAGTATACTTCAATTAATAAAATTTATTTTCTGCTAGCTAACCTGAAGTTCCATAGGAAAGTTAATCAGGATTAGAAATTTGAAGATAAAAATAAACAACTATTGATCGCTCTACTGTTTTCTATTTTGAATACTTTTCTCTTATTAGGTCTCTATTTTTAGATAGCCATAACCCAATAAGGATCGCTGGTCCTACTTTTATTTTACCTTCAGATATGAGGTCCGAAAATGCTTGATAAGAAAAAATATGGCTTTTGATATCCTCACTCTCACGCAATAGCCCTGCAATAAGATTAGAGCTATCGGGTAATTCCACAATACCTAC
Source organism: uncultured Alphaproteobacteria bacterium (assembly GCA_902556405.1). Lineage (GTDB taxonomy): Bacteria > Pseudomonadota > Alphaproteobacteria > Rhodobacterales > Rhodobacteraceae > CACIJG01. Next base: position 247,606 of record CACDWF010000001.1, read on the forward strand.
ATATTGATGAAAAAATTCGGTTGATATGCCAGGTGATGGGTAACTTCGCGCGACTAATTCAAATTTTTTTATTTCTAAGTGTGCTTCCTCTCGAGCTTCTCTTATTCCTGCACTTTCGGGAGTCTCACCAGCATCAATTAAACCAGCAATTGGTTCCAGGACCCAAGGGGCTTCATCTCCTTTAACATACGGACCCATCCGAAATTGCTCGATTAATAATACTCGGTCATTAATGGGGTCATAGGGTAAAACAATTACTGCATCAGACGAAATCAGCGCACTTCTTTTTAAAACTGCACTCTGCTCGTTATTAAACTTTTGATATGAAAGGGAACGTTCTTCAACTGAAAAAAAACCTTGATAAACTATATTTTTATTATGTGTAGAAACGTGCCTTCGGTTCATTTTATTTAACTTTTCTGGATATTTTGACATAAACTCCCTATCTCTTGTGCTTATAGCAAATGACGTTTACAAAGGTGTATCATAGGTTACAACAAAGCTATAAGGATAAAGTATGACAAATATTCTAATCACCGGTGCAAATCGCGGTCTTGGTCTTGGTTTTGTTAAAAAGTATATAGAAAAAAAAATACATTTAATATGCACAACCCGAGACATATCGGGATCAAAAGAACTTTTAGCATATAAAGAAAAATATCCTGATAATATGGAAATATTTGAGCTAGATTTATTAAAGGATAACGCTCCATTAACTTTAGCAAATTTCATAAAAGATAGGCCAATAGATATATTAATCAACAATGCTGGAGTTGGTAGCTCTAACCAACATTTTCAGGCAGTATCATTAAACCCATGGTTGGAGGTTCTTAAAGTAAATTTGATTGCCCCTCTTATGATTACTCAAGCAATTATTAAAAATGTAAAAGTAAGTTCAGCCAAGAAAATATATTTCCTTAGCTCTCAGCTTGGTTCAATAGAGGATAACAATAGTGGTGGAATGTACATTTATAGATCATCTAAATCCGGCCTGAATCAGGTAGTGAAATCTCTTTCAATTGATTTAAAGGCATATGGAATTACCGTTGTTTCACTTCATCCTGGGTGGGTCAAAACAGATATGGGTGGGGCCAATGCTCCAGTTTCTATCGACGAAAGTGTCGAAGGAATGATTAGAGTTATAGAAACAACCGATATTGCAGATACAGGGAAATTTCTTAATTTTCACGGAAGAGAATTACCTTGGTAAGACTATAGCGTCTGCTTAAGTCTTTACTTTGAAGAGTGTTATTTTATCTTTTCTGCCTCTAATCGTTTAATTTTTAACCTTTTCAGCGTTTAACGTTTCATTTAATCTGTTTTTGAGACCTTCAGTGACAAGAAAATCACACTTTAATTCCTTACAAATATCGCACACGCGATTTGCAACATTTACTACATCTCCTATTACAGTAAATTCTTTCCAGTCCTCATTCCCTATATTACCAACAACACAGGTTCCAAAATTTATCACATCAAATCAAAGTCTAAATAAGTCCATTCTAGGCATTAAGCCCAAAAGGTGCTTGCTATATTCATGCTTAGGGTCGTCAAATAATTTATCTGTTTCTGCGATTTCACATATTCTACCATTTTGCATCACAGCAACTCGATCACACATTTGTCTAATCACCGGTAAATCGTGTGATATGAATAGCATTGTAAGATTTAGCTCCTCTTGTAAATCTTTAAGTAAATTTAATATGTTGGCCTGTACTGAAACGTCTAATGCTGAGGTCGGCTCATCACAAATTAGGATTTCTGGTCTTGATGCGAGTGCTCTAGCAATAGAAATTCTTTGTCGCTGACCACCAGAAAACTCATGTGGATATTTTTTAAGTGAGGTGCTGGGCATTCCAACAAAAGAGATCAAATCTTGAACAACTTTTGCTGTTTCAATTGCATTTCCTGTTGATCGGTGAAAACGAATTGGCTCGGATACTATATCTTCAACAGTCATTCTGGAATTTAGGGAAGAATAAGGATCTTGGAAAATCATTTGCATTTTTCTTCTAATTAAAGAAGTTTTAGTTTTTTCACTTTTCTGCAGTACGTTATGGCCAAATATCTGTATATCACCGGACTTCGGTTTATATAATCCTGCTATAAGACGGGCTAGCGTACTTTTTCCTGACCCACTTTCTCCAACCAATCCAAAGCTTTCACCTGTCTTAATCTCAATCGATACATCATCAACAGCTTTCAAAAAAATACGGTTTTTGCGAAATAAAGCCTTCTTTATAGAAAATTCTATCGATAAATTCTTTACTAACACAGCTGTATCATGGGTCTTGGAGGTTTTGTTTTTTGAAAGCCAGTGATCACCTACATTTTTCATAGCGACCTTTTCTTCTGATCCGTCAATATAGTCAACAACAGTAAACCTATTAAGCTTTTGATCTCCACTCGGTACCGCAGATATCAAACTTTTTGTATAGTCATGTTTTGGTTTTTGAAGAACTTGTATTACTTTCCCTTGCTCCACGAGTTGCCCGTTATACATTACGGCGACACGATCTGCGATTTCAGCTATAACTCCAATGTCATGAGTTACAATTATAACTCCTAAATTCCGTTGCTTACACAGTGATTTTATTAAATCCAAAATTTGTTTTTGAATAGATACATCTAATGCAGTAGTTGGTTCATCTGCAATGATTAAATCAGGGTCACCAGCCAGCGCCAGAGCTATAACAACACGTTGACGCATTCCACCTGAAAACTGATGTGGATAAGCGTCCAAACGTGTTTCTGGATACGGGATGCCAACTGATTTAAGAAGCTCAATTGATTTCTCGCGAGCGGAAGCTCCCGAAATTCTCAAAGTTTCAATAAGTGTCTCTGATAATTGTTTGCCAATTGTCATAAGTGGGTTTAATGAAGTTTGGGGATCTTGAAAAATAGTACCTATTTTTGCCCCTCTTATCTTTCTCATTTCTTCATTGGACAACTGATCTATCCTCACTCCATCAAAAATAATTTTGCCTCCTGAAATATGACCAGGGGGTTCTAAAAGATTTATTACAGAGTTGCCTACAGTTGACTTTCCAGCACCACTTTCTCCTACAAGCCCTAAGACTTCACCCTTAGCAACTCCAATTGAGACTTTTTTGACTGCTGAGACTTGCCCCCTGCGTGAAGGAAAATCTACACTTAGATTATTGATCTCAAGAAGATTGGTCATCGTAATTTTGGATTGAGTGCGTCTCGCATCCAGTCTCCCAATAAATTTACAGAAAATACCAGTATTATAAGGGCAATAGCAGGAAAAAGAGTAATCCACCAAAGTCCAGAGAAAAGAAATTCATTACCTACTCTTATAAGTGTACCTAGCGAAGGTGTGGTTGGCGGTATACCTTGGCCAAGAAAGCTTAAAGTTGCCTCGGCAATAATGGCAAGGGCTAAACCAATAGTGGCGATGACAAGGACAGGGCGAAGTGTATTAGGTAAAATATGTCGCAAAATGATCGTAATCTTTGGCAATCCGATAAGCTTGGCAGCTTGAACATATTCTTTTTCAGCCTCTACAAGTGTGGCGCCTCGTGCTACTCGTGCGAACTGAGGCCAATCCGTTAGACCAATTGCAACAATTACGACATAAATTGCAAACTCTTCACGTAATTCCAGAGGTAGTGCTGCCCTACCAATTCCATTTATAAGTATTGCAACTAAAATCCCAGGGATTGTAAGCTGTACATCTGCTATCCGCATAATGACTGTGTCTGTAAATCCCCCAAAATACCCTGAAATTACGCCTAATGTGACGCCCAACAACATGCCCAAAAAAACGGCCGCTATGCCAACAAGAATTGAAATGCGTCCTCCGTAAAGAATGGTCGATAGCATATCTCGTCCTTGATTATCTGTTCCAAGAAGGTATGCTGATGACCCTCCATCTGACCAAGCTGGAGGAAGTTTTCCATCCCACAATGAAATCTGAGCAGGATCAAAAGGATTATAGGGTGCGATTAAAGGTGCCGCGAAGGCTGCAGTAATCGCAATAAAAGTGATACTTGCCGCTATGACAGCTCCAGGCGTCGTAAAAAAAGAATAAACAATATCATTGTCTAAAAATCGCTGCCAGCGAGAGTTTGATTGGTCTAATTTTGCCAATTTATGATCCTCCACGTCGTATTCGGGGATCAACAACAAAGTAAAGAATATCAACGATAAGATTTATCACTACGAATAGCAAAGCAACAAAAATCAAATATGCAGCCATTATAGGTACATCGACAAAGTCTACTGCCTGAATAAACATCAGGCCAGTCCCCGGCCATTGGAAAACCGTTTCTGTAATAACAGAATATGCTATAAGTCCCCCTATATTTAAGCCAATTATTGTTATCACAGGGACAAGTGTGTTGCGCAGTGCATGCCCAAAATGGATAGCTCTGTTCGCCAAACCTCGAGCTCTCGCAAACTTTATATAATCTGATCTCATTACCTCTAACATCTCTGCTCTAACTAGTCTCAAAATCATCGTAAGTTGGAAAAGAGATAATGTGACTGCCGGTAAAATAATTGACCTCCATCCATCAATAGTCAGTAGGGATGTCTTCCATCCACCTAATTCAATTACTCCCGCTCTACCAGAAGAAGGAAGCCAGCGTAAGTGTACTGCAAAAAGATAAATGAGACCTATACCAATAATAAAGGTCGGTAAGCTTACACCTATAAGACTGACGCTCATAATTATTTTACTCACCCATGAATAACGGCGAATACCTGTATAAACACCGAGCACTATACCTGTCAGCACAGCAATGACAGCCGAAGCAAAAACCAATTCCAGCGTCGCTGGCAGTCTTTCCAATATTAATTGACTTACCGGTTGTTTAATGCGGTATGACAGTCCAAAATCCCCTTGTGCAACATTAAGCATAAACCTCTGGTATTGGACCAAAATGGGATCATCTAATCCAAGTTGCTGTCTAATTTCTATTCTCTGTTCCCTGGTTGCATCTTGACCAACCATATTATTGACTGGGTCACCAACAAAATTAAACAACGAAAAGCTTATGGCTGAAACAACTGCCATAACCAAAAGAGACTGTGCTAACCGATTGAGAATGAAATAAAACATTGAACCTTCTAATAGCAGGGGTGCCATCATTGGCACCCCTAATATTATTAATTTTATTTAAAGACTACGTAGCGTGGTCTTAAATGGTCGTCTGCAGCGATTGGTACATCAACATTGTCTTTCATGCTCCAACCAAGCACCTGATGGTGAATAGGCAAATATGGCATTTCTTTCTTAATTATTTGCCAGGCTTCATCAATAAGAGCCGTACGCTTTGGAATATCAGTTTCTGTTTCAATTAGCTTGGTAATTTCATTTACTCTCGCATTATTGTAACCGATACCGTTCCATGATCCTTCCCCATCAAATAGATAGGAGAACACATAGTGGCTATCTAATGTAGACACACCCCATCCTAACATGTAAAAGTCAGAAATTCTTTTTTGAATCTTTGGAAAGTGCTGTGCTTTTGGAATAGCGTCTAGGTTCACTTTAACGCCAATTTTCGCTAACATCGCAACTGCCGCTTGGCAGATTTTTTCGTCATTGTTGTAGCGATTGTTAGGACAATCAAGCTGAATTTCAAAACCATCTGCATAACCAGCTTGTTCCATTAAGCTTTTGGCTTTACCTAAATCGAAACCGTACTGCTTATCGAGTTCAGGTGTATTTCCTAAAACTCCTGGCGGTGTAATAATACCAGTGGGAAATGATAATCCGTCCATAACAACTCTCTGAATAGCATCTTTATCGATCGCAAGATTGAATGCTTCTCGAACTCTTATATCTCTAAACGGATTTTTCCCTTTGATATTCGAACTTCGTAGCTCATCAACGCCTTGGTCCATACCAAAGAAAATAGAACGAACCTGCGCAACTGTTTTTGTTGTTAGACCATCTGTGGCTTCAATTCGTTTTAAATCCTGCAAAGGCGCATCTAGAACGAAATCTACCTCACCGGAAAGTAATGCAGCGACACGGGTTGCAGCATTTTTAATTGGTCTATATTCTATGCGATCAACATTACCAGGAAACATAGAATTGCCCCACCAATTTGGGTTCCGCGTGAGCACTGAAAGCTCTTCTGGTGCTCGACTTGTCAGCATAAATGGTCCAGTACCGTTAGAGTTTCGCACCGAAAACGTTTCTTCTTCCGCCGCAAAATCCTGTGGTCTTTCCACTCCATTAGCTTTTGCCCAGCCACTGTCCATGATGTACACATTCGTAAGTGTGTTAGGCAGAATAGGATTCGCTCCGTCGGTAACTAGTTTAATGGTGAAGTCATCAATCACTTCAACTTTAGCGACTGTTTTTACTTGTTCCTTATAATCTGACGATTCTTCAAGCGCTCTATTAAATGAAAAAACAACGTCTTCCGCTGTAAAATCAGCACCATCATGGAATGTAACTCCTTGACGTAGCTTGAAGGTCCATCCGTCTGGTGAAGCTGTCCAGCTTTCTGCTAGTTCTGGAACAAGATTCATTTCGATATCACGAGCAACGAGTGCTTCATATATTTGTCCATTGAATGCAATTGTAGGGCTCTCATTTTGGGAATGAGGGTCCATAGTCAATGCATCCCCTTGACTTGTCCAACGCAGGACGTTTTCAGCGTTGGCTGTCGTTGCCATGATTAAGGCAACTGAAAACAGCTTTGCTAACTTTAAAAAATTCATATTTACCTCCAAATAGTATTATAACAAAAGGCTAGGCTCGTTACGTTTTAGTGTCTATAGTTTTTTTCATAATTATCGCTAAGTTAACTTTCATTTAGTATTTACAGAAAAGTCTGTCCAATGGTTTTACTCGATCAAGCTCTAGAAAATTCCAGAAATTCCTTCACCAACGGCGAATTTATCGCAAAGTTAAGTAGCCTGGTGCGAATTATAACTGATAGTAAAAATTCTGTGTCCAACGAGGAATTGATAAGTTATTATTCCGAAGGTTTATTGAGTATACTTACTGAACTGGGTATCCAAACAAAAGTAATTGACAACTATGTAGAAAATGCCCCACCGTTTTTGATTGGAGAGAGGATAGAGTCATCCGAATTAAAAACAATACTTCTATACGGACATGGAGATACAGTCCCTTTACAACAAGGGTTATGGTATGAGGGTCTTATCCCAAATGAATTAAAAATCGTTGACAAAAAAATTTATGGTAGGGGCGTCGCTGATAACAAAGGTCAACATCTTGTAAATTTACTGGCACTGCGTTCAGTTTTAAAAACCCGCAAAAAACTTGGCTTTAATCTGAAGATTATCTTTGAAATGGGTGAAGAAATTGGGTCGCCTGGACTATTTGAACTTTGTGAGAAGTATAAGGATTATTTGAAGTCTGATGTCTTGATTGCGTCAGATGGTCCTAGGGTCGCTATAGATGTGCCAACAGTTTTTCTGGGCTCACGAGGCGCAATAAATTTTGAGCTTGAAGCTAAATACCGTGAAGGTGCTCATCACTCAGGCAATTGGGGAGGAGTTTTAAGGGATCCTGGGGTTCGACTATCGCATGCATTGAGTGTTATTGTTGATACAGATGGAAAAATTTTGATCGATAATTGGAAGCCAACGTCTCTTACGGCCGAAGTGCGTGGCAGGTTGGAGTCGTTACCTAACATTATTTCTGAGAGCCTTGAAATTGATGAGAGTTGGGGAGAGCCTAATTTGTCTCCAAATGAAAAACTATTTGGTTGGAATTCATTTTCTGTTCTTGCCCTGAATTCAGGCAATATTAATGTACCTGTAAATGCAATTCAACCATCAGCAAAAGCATTATGTCAGCTAAGATTTGTAGTAGGAACTGATGCAAAAAAGGTCATCTCTTCTTTGAGAGGACATCTCGACAAACTTGGTTTTAAAGACATTGATATTATTACGGAAAACGCAATTAATTTTGAAGCTTCAAGAACTGATTTGAATAATATTTGGTTGGAAAAAGTTGAGCAAATTTTGGAGAAATTTCACGGAGATAAAATCCATGTGATACCAAACTTAGCAGGATCCCTTCCTAATAATTGCTTCACTGATATTTTGAACATTCCAACTATTTGGATACCACACTCATACAAAGAATGTTCGCAGCACGCTCCCAATGAACATTTGCCAATCGAGTTACTTACAAATGCTCTTTTATTGATGACAGATTTATATTGGAATTTGGGTAAAAGTGACTCACAGAAATAAATAATTAATTAGTGATGACTTTTAATTCTCGAGGTATTTTAGACAGTATTTCGGGACCACTATCTTTCAGGATAATAACCTCTTCGAGCCTTACGCCAAATTTATCTGGCATGTAAATACCTGGTTCAATGGAGAAAACCATTCCTGGTTCTAAAATGGTTTCCGAAGTAGATGTTATAAAGGGTGGCTCATGGACTTCGGTTCCTAGCCCGTGCCCAGTTCTATGAACAAAATATTTTCCGAAACCTGCTTTCTCAATGACTTCTCTAGCTGCTTTGTCTACATTTTTAGCAATTTCTCCCGGATAAGCTGCTTCCAATGCTGCGCAAATTGCGTCTTCAACAATTTGATGTACTAAAGCATAATCTTTTGTAGGAGGTCCTACATTCGACATTCGGGTTATATCAGATGAATAACCTTCAAATTTTCCACCTAGATCTATCAGGATTGTATCACCTTCTTTCAATACTCTTGATCCTGTTTGATGGTGTGGGAACGCACTGTTTGAGCCTGAGGCAACGATAGAAAACTGTGGTAGTGCTCCTTGATCGGAGAAACTATCTTGTATCTCTAAAGCTATATTTTTTTCGGTCAATCCAGGTTTTATAATATTCCAAGCTTTTTGCATTGCTTGATCGGCTTGATGAGCATTTACCCGCAAAATCTTTTGCTCAGTAGCATCCTTTCGCATTCTCAAAGCGCCAATAGTTGTCCCTGTAAAAAACCGATTAGAATTTAGCAGTTTATCTTCAACAAGCGCTGCATGGTCCGCACGCATAGTATCGTCGACGATTATGGTTCTATATGAATATTTTTCAAGATCTGCAAGTATGTTATCAACAGCTTTTGAAGGGCCAGATGCATCTGACCAACAATAAAAGTCAATATCAGTATGTTGTCTTAAACTCTCGGCCTCAAGTTCTGGCACTAAAAAGGCTGAGCTTGTCAATGTTAAAAAAAATAAAAGTGGACGTTCATCAGCATGAGGATTTACCCCAAGAAGCCAATTCAGATTTGCACCCGGTGATAAAACGATCAAATCGACATTTTGGTCACCCATTTTTTCGCGTAATTTATCTAAATTTGTCACTCTAACCTCTCAAAATAAGGCTTATAAGTTAATAAATAGCAACAAGCTTATCAACCAAAAGCTCTATTTTTCATCGAGCTATATGGATTTTATTTTTAAAATCAAAAAGACGACTCCAACTCTCGTCTGTTACTTAGTTTATAAGTTATCAATCCTAGGACGTTTATTAGTAATTTTATGTATATAAAACAATAACTTAAAATTATATTTCTTTAGAAATTATTTGGTCTTACTGATCCCAATTTCACTCTGGGTTGCTCTTTTTCTTTTTAGCTGTGTAACAGTTGATCTCGCCTACAAAAGTAATTTACCAACATTGGTTCTTCTCATGGTTGACAGGGTGGCTAAAAAAAGTAACCTTTAATTAACTTTTATCCATCACTCAAACCTCTGCTTTGAAAGAAAATATAGAATGAAATTAAGTATTACCATTAAGAGATCTCAATTTATCTTGATATCATTTTTTCTTTCAGTGCTACTCACGAATTGTGGGACGTTTTACTTCCCATTTGAATTTGATGCAGGAAAGCGGTCTATAAGGGATCAAGCGCAATCTTCAGCAAAAATAACAATAATCCCTTTGACAAGACAAACAGCTATCAAAGCAAATAAAAGTGAGTATAAGTCGCAAATTAAATTCTCCACGATCCGTTCCAAGCAAGTATTAGTTGATAAAAACAACAAGGTAATTAATAGTTATCCCTTAGACCATAAACCAGGGCCATATATTTTAGGCCGAGGAGACGTGTTTGAAATAACTCAAATTTTTCAGAAAACTGGAAAAGACCCGGTTATTTTCTCTAGACCAATTATTATTGAAGATGACGGTTTTATTAACCTAATTGAAATTGGTCGTTTGAAAGCCGAAGGGTTATCAAAGAAGGAACTAGAAAATAAGATCAAGCAAAGGATGTCGGAACGATTCATACCTCAAAAATCTTTCCAGGAAAAATACCCTAAAAATAATGATCCTGGCCCATACAAGATAGGCGTTGGCGATAGCTTATTTTTGATTACTTCGGTACCTCAAGCTGGTTCAGCCGTTGGAAGAGAGGTTCGCACAAGGTTCATAGTGCCAAACAACGGAAATATAAAAATACTGAATATCGGTACAATCAACGTTTTAGATAAATCATTAGGGGCTGTTTATGATTTAATTAACAATAGATCTAAGGACTCTTTAATATTTCAAGATTTCAACTTGGAAATTAATGGCTTCAATAGTAAGAAAGTATACTTCTCTATGGGTAATTCAACTAGTCAAATCCCATACTCTGCGTATCCGATATTTATTAGTGATATTCTAGAAAAGTTTTCCCTTAGTACCAGAAGTCTTGATATGAGAATTGTGATAATAAGGGGGCCAAAAGAATTTTCTTTTTCCCTAAAAAATATAGTGCGCGAGCGTCCAAAAATACGTATTTTCCCAGAGGATAAAATATATGCATATCATCTTCCTACCGATGCCAACCTCGAATTAAACATAACGGACTTCAACAGTACTAAATTTTTTGTCAATTATAAGCCTATTCCATACACTAACCGACCTATTTTATTCAAAAACTTAGTTGGTGAATCAGAGGCTCTAAATGAGTTTGCAAAAATTGATAGAGACTTAATAATACGGTTAGAAAGAAATGGACGAAAATATTATTTTTCAGCTGTAGGTCTTTTTGATGATGATGCCCCGCCTTTAAGAGTTTTTCCAGATGATAAAATTATTATACAGCCTCTGGACTACTCTGGTGACGCGGTTTTTGTAATAGGTGAGACTGCCAAACAATCAAGAATTACTATTGACTCTGTAACTAGACCAACACTCTCTACAATCATATTTGATGGCTTTATAGATGACACTATGGGTACCGACAAAAGCCAAATTTTTGTTCTGAGGGAGAAGAAAATAGGAGAATTTGATGCCTATCATCTAGATATGACTTCGCCGCATAGAGCAATATTAGCCAGTAGTTTGGAAATGAGACCACAAGATGTAGTTTACATAGGCGCGCAACCATTAGTAAATTACAATAGAGTTCTTGGGCTCCTTCTCGGAACTGCTCAAACTACCCTGCAAGGGTCTCAAACGATAGTTCAAGCAGCTCAAGGGGATTAAAGCGACTAGGTCTACGTCTTATTAAGTATTACAATTAAAATGTTCTATGATATAAAAAAGAAGTGTAAAGGTTTTTTTTGACGGTTTTTTATTGCCCACTGATAGAGAGTTATTGATATACGTTTAATTATCAGTAGGTAGATTTCATTCCTTGTCAGACTAACGATATTAAATCAGCGTGGTTATTCATCTAAAATAAGCACATAAACAATTATTTACTCTAATATTTAGCGCTATCTGGCTCTCTAAATAAATGAGACCCATATGCTTTATCTTCGATAATCAATGAAGCATTCTAATGTGTACCAAAGCCACAATCTCCAGTAGCACTACAAAGCGTTATCCTTTGTTCTTCGCCTGTTTTGACTACATAAATATACTCTTTAGAGAACATTCTCTGTGCTGCCAAAATAGAAGTACTGATAACAATTACGAACAGACATAGCTTAGTAAAGTTATCCATTCATAACCATAAGAGTTATCATGCTATTCCAACCTGACAACACTAAGAACATTAATATGAACATCAAACCAGGTGTAGAGAAAAGATAGCAGCAGATATTCACGAAAGGCTAGCGGCTCTGTTTTAGTTGCTGCGATGTTTTCCGTGGCTTTGGGACCATTCGCAGTGTTATGTAACTGGATGCAGTCCCTTATTATGGTCCCACACATCTAAATTCTGCATTATTTATGAACAAATTAGCTTAAATTATTCGGCAGCATCTTTGAAATTTATGAAACCTCCCGATTGCCTTTTCCAGAAATTTGAATAAATACCATTTTGTTTCAATAAATTAGGATGTGAGCCCTGTTCTACAATTTTTCCGCGGTCCAATACAATTATCCTATCCATGTTTGAAAGGGTCGATAATCGATGGGCAATAGCGAGCACAGTTTTACCGTCCATCACTTGCTCAAGAGCTTTTTGTATTGTCGCTTCTACTTCGCTATCTAATGCGCTTGTTGCCTCATCAAGTACTAAAACTGGAGCATTTTTTATGATAGCACGCGCAAGAGCAATACGTTGGCGTTGGCCGCCTGAAAGTTTAACTCCACGTTCTCCTAAAAAAGCCTTGTACCCTTTACGGCCATTGTTGTCTATGAGGTCTTTAATAAACTCATGAGCACCTGCCTTTATGGACGCCGAACTGACTTCTTCAAATGATGCATCAGGTTTTCCATAAAGTATGTTTTCCTTTGCGGACCTGTTAAACATTGAAGTTTCCTGTGACACCATGCCGATCTGACGCCGAAGGCTGTCTTGGGTTACATTCAAAATGTTTTGCCCATCAATAAAAATCGCACCGGTTTCTGGATCGTGCAACCTCAATAGTAGATTAACTAGTGTAGATTTTCCCGCTCCAGACGCTCCAACAAGGCCGATCTTTTCTCCAGGCTCTATAGTAAATGAAATTTCATTTACACTGGCGATCTTTTGACCGTAGGAGAATGAGACATTTTTAAATTGAATTTTACCATGTGGTATGATCAGAGTGTCTGCATTTTTTCTATCAAGCATAGTTTGAGGAACTGCCAAAGTATGCATGGCGTCTTCAACTTCACCAAGCTTAGTGTAAATGGTCATTAGCGAAAAACCAACCCAGCCTGCCATCATTGTTAGACGCATTGATACTGAACCAGCAGCAACAATTTCACCAGGAGATATTTTTCCTTGAAACCAAAGAGCGACGGCAAAGGCGAAAACGGCTGCAAAAACTATACTAGCATATATCATCATAAAAGTTCGAAACCAAACGAGTTCACTACCGTAGACAGTGAGTTTTTTACGAAGCTTTCCAAAAGCTTCCAAGGCAGCTGAGTCCTCGTGTTTTGAGTTCGCAAATATTTTGACCACATTTATATTGCTTATAGTGTCTACAATTTGACCCGTGGCAACGGCTTGCGCGTTTGCTGTAGTAGATGCTTTTGCTTTAATGCGTGGCATGAAAAAACGCATTACAAAAACAAAGCCAACGAACCACAAAAGTATAACTGATCCGATCCGCCAATCTATTATACTTATTATAACTACGGCAGCTATCACTGAAATAAGAGCGAACAGAACCGTGTGTATACTTTCAACCACTACATCTGTTAAGGCACTAGCTGCTTGAACCTCTTTTTGTGCCACACGCCCGGCAAAATCATTTTCAAAAAAGGTTTTTGAATGGCCTAACGTCCATCGATGAATACGGGTGGCTATTAGGGTCCTAATACCTGGCGTGAGTATTACGGACTGAATGTAAGCTGAAACTGCAAAAAATAAAGGTCTTGCTCCTAGCAAAAAAACGATGGCAATAATTAGCACAAACAGCTTTTCTGACAACAAAACGCTAGGGTTATTATCGAGTAATAAATCCAAGATAAACCCCATCAACGCTGCTGTAAGTGTTTCTGCAATCGCAGATAATATACTTGCCACTGCAGCCAACCCTATTACGAAATGGCTGCCGCTCAAGCACCAGTAACAAAACTTTAGAAGGCTATCAGGTGGCGTCCCCGATGACTCTTTTAGATGATCTATGGAAAGATACGGCAGTCTCAATTTTACTACTCTATTTGAACTGAATTTTTCGTTAATTTTACATACAGCATAAGCCCTGATAGTTAGCTAGGCTTAAATTTAAAAATTTCTAATTGATTTTATTATAAATTATCAAAACGAAGGATATGTACATAAATTTTCGAAAATTAATTTTATACAGCGTCTTTCCAGGCTTAATGTACTTTTCTACTTAACTTATTCTTGTTTTTGCCCCCCCCTTTATCTGAGAGAAGTAGTAGGTTTTAATCCTCATACTCTTCTCTTTTTATTAACTGCCCAGAACTAAAGTCATACATCTTAGCGTCCCTCCACTTTGAAACGTCTCCATCCCAACCCACTTCATAGGTCTTCAAAAGTAACTTCATCGGGTTTGTACCATTCATCAATCATGTCCGGCACATTGTCCTCTTCACAATTTGCTAGTTCGAGTGAATAGTTTCTGACATCCCATTCATCGAATTTGCCATAGGTAATAATTGACCATCGTCTAGTTCCTTCTTTCCTTCCATGTCGTTTCAGATATACATTCTGAACTTCCTGCATTAATGGAGGGCCTCTATAAACGAAGCCCAGATAGAAGACTCTCTGATGTTGAGACCCTACAATTAGTTTTTCTCTTTCAGATAATGTGATTACCTTTTTCATGTGTTTCTTCGCTTTAGTGATTTAGCGTTATGCAAGGCTCACAAGTTGAAAATTAAAGTGCCTTTAAGTTGTATTTTTAGAAGCCGCCTTCCTTTATCATTCTAAGGGCTTCTTCCAGGCTTAGCCCTGGATGGTCTTCAATTACTCCTCTCGCAATCGATATTCGAAATTCACCATATTCTTTGACAAGTCTACGGCGTTCTTCTTCCTTTTCCCTTTGCTCTCGATTAAGACGAAGTTTCAAAGCCATTGCATCTGCAAAGTCTTGCTCATGTTGTGATAATTTTTTTGAATTCATAATGTCCTCCGCTTTAGTACTTCTGGCCCAATGCCAAGGCGTACAAGTTGGTAATTAAATGCCTTTATTGATAGATATTATTTATCACAATCCATTGCAAGCAAAATCTTTTTGGGGGACCAATTGGGGGACTAAACAAAAAAATAGGGTCTACAAAACTGAATTTATTATGTTTTTAGGAACTATATGGCGGAGGAGGTGTCTTCCACTTAAAGCCTTGTAAGTAGCTGATTTTTCTCTACATTTTTATATAAGCATGTTAATATAGTCAATAATAATTGGCATATCATCAATTTATTGTTTCAAGCTGTTTCGATACGTTTCATGAAAGCCAATCAGAAATGTGGGCCTGAATGTGGACCTGAATATATGTTAACAGATACTAAAGCAAAAAAAATTAAGCCTAACGATAAACCGTTAGCCGATGGAACAGTAATAGGGTTGAGACTTTTGAGTGCTAACAAAAATGGACGTGGAAAGTGGAAGCTTAGATTTGTTTCTCCAACAACTCGTAAACGCAGAGATATGGGGCTAGGAACCTATCCAGATATTAGTATTACTCAAGTCCGAGACTTAGCTAATGCAGCAAGAAAGAAAATAGCTGAAGGCCTTGATCCTATAGAAGAAAAAGCAAATGAAAATAATAATGATGAAAATGATCAACCGATCAATTTTCAAACAGCTGCCAATTTAGTCTATAACGATCTTAGTCCTGGATGGAAAAATGAGAAACACAAAGCCCAATGGATAAGCACAATAAAGCAATATGTAAATCCGTCTTTAGGTTCAAAGATAGTCAGTGATTTGAAGCCTAAGGATTTTGCACAGGTACTTCGTCCTATTTGGCTTACTAAACCAGAAACTGCTTCTAGAGTTAAACAAAGGTGTAGCACGATTATAAAATGGTGTTACGCAAATGGGCATGTATCAGGTAATCCTATTGATGCAGTAGACTTTCTTCTCCCAAAGCAACCTAGTGCCTCAATAAGAACCAAACATTTTCCTTCCATGCCTTGGGTAGATATTCCGTCTTTTGTATCGAATAATCTTTCCAATAACTCAAGTATTGGCAGTATTCTTTTAAATTTCGTTATTCATACTGCTGCGAGGTCGGGCGAAGCGCGCTTTGCGAAGTGGGATGAGATAGATTTCAAGAATAAGGTCTGGACAATTCCAGCAACAAGAATGAAAGGGAAGCAACAACATCGAGTACCTCTAACTTCTTTTTTATTAGATATTTTGAATTTACAAAAAAAGGTTAGTAACCAAGGCTTTATCTTTAAAACGGCAAAGGGATCGGCATTAAGTGACATGGCTCTGACAAAAATATTAAGAGATAAAAAAGCAAGTAGTGATGAAAAGGGACGACACGCGACGGTTCATGGATTTAGAGCATCTTTTCGAAACTGGGCCTCAGAGAATGGGTATGCTAGAGACTTAGCCGAAAGAGCTCTTGCTCATGTAATAAAAAGTAAAAGTGAAGCGGCTTACCATAGAACTGATCTACTTGAAAATAGAAGAAGGATGATGGCAAAATGGTCAGACTTCCTAGTATCTGAGCAAAAAAAATAAAAAAATTTTTAAAAATTTTTTCGTATAAACTATTGTTTTTATTGAATTAACTTACCCTAACTTGTTAGGGTACGATCGGTTAATTTTTACTATTGATTTATTTAAAATGTTGGCCCAAATATCTATAAAAAGAGGAAATTTGGTACGTATTGAGACATAAAAATAGCTGGTGATTTCATGGAAAGAAAAGATTTGAAAATGTCGAGAATTCCACTCAGAATTCAAAATTTTGGTGATCTTCCGAACGAAGCTTTAATCAGCGCAAAAGAGATTTGTTTGCTGTCAGGTAGAAGTAGAAGCAGTCTTTGGAGAGATGTCAAAAAGAGTAGATTACCTAAACCGATATCAATAGGCTCCAATTCCGTTCGTTGGCCTGCTGGCACGGTAAGAGAATATTTGTTTGGAGGAACCAGGAGTAAGAATGTGCCTTATGACAGAACCTAAAAATTCACAAGTGGTAACTGAAAAACTTGGAGTAAATAAAAATACTATACCTGACTTATTAAAGGATCGTGATCAGTGGATTGTTTGGAAGGCTTTGAAGAAGGATAATGGAAACAAAGTTTCAAAGGTTCCCATTGATCCAATTTCAGGAAGAAATATTAATGCTCTTAATAAAAAAAACCATATGGATTTTGATACGGCTTTTCACAAATATGAAATTGGGTCTGGCAGTGGCATTGGCTTTGTTCTTACCGGTGAGCCTCTAAAAATATCGAACAAGTTATTTTATATCGTCGGAGTTGATATCGATAACGTAATCGATAGCCATGCTAAAAATTGTGTGCGTAAATTAGTTAAAAATATTGGTAGCTATTGTGAAATCAGTCCTAGTGGCAATGGGGTAAGGGTATTCGCATTGAGTTCAATACCAGTAGGAAAGGGGCAATCAAACTCTGGAGAAATGTATTATGAAAAAAGATTTTTAACTGTTACAGGAAGAGGACCTTACAGAAAGCTAGTTGATGCTTCTAATGTTTTGCAAGGTATTGAAAATCAATGGTGGCCTGCAATTAAAAGTTGTTTAGAGAATAAATCAGCCTCGGTCACACCAAATTTTTATCCGGAAACTCCTAGAAGGAGAGCTGAGCTATCTGATTTACTGAACTACATAAGCTCTGACTGCAGTTATGAGCGCTACCGAGGGGTGGTTTGGGCAATTTTAGGCACAGGATGGCCAGACGCAGAAATTCTTGCAAAAAGCTGGTGTTTGAAGGCACCAGACCGATATAACGAAAATGATTTTTTTTCATTAGTTAAAAGCTTTAATGAAAATCATGAGAACCCAATAACTGTTGGGTCATTAAAATTTTGGGCAAAAGAAGCCGGTTGGGGTGGAGATGAATAATAGTAGTATTGCTGCTTTGCAAGAACTTCAAAAGGAATATTGTCTGTGTAGTTTTAATAGCCAAATAAAAGTAGGAAGACTGAAAGAAATTGAGGAAATTAAAAAAGGAAAAAGAAAGGAAGACATAAATGCTTACTCGAGAGCAGATGGAAAATTACTCATGCAAAGATACCTTGAACAACTGCCGTATAGCATAAAAACAGAGGAGATAATAAATGAATTTTTTATATCTCCTCAAACTACAAACTATAATGAAGTCATTTTTTCGCCAACAGCATGCAACAAAGAAACACTCAATTACTGGGTTCCTCCTAAACCAAAGGCAGTAAAAGGGTCTACTTCTATTATAGGCTCGTTCTTAAGAGAGGTGATATGTGATAATGATCCCGATCTTTTCTCTTATTTAACAAGATTTCTAGCGCATATGGTCCAAAAACCTTCGGAGAAACCTGGAGTTATGCTGATTTTATTAGGGGGTCAAGGGATTGGTAAGGGAACATTTTTCAATTTAATTCAAAAGATATGGGATGGTTCCACTTTGCTTGTCTCGGATGTTGAACATGTAATTGGAGGCTTCAATGGAGCGCTAGAAAGAAATTTTGTCGTGTGTATGGATGAGGCAATTTTCAGTGGACAAAAAAAAGCTATAGAACGTCTAAAGTCTTTTGTTACTGAACCTATGATACAAATAGAAAAAAAATATGTACCACGGCAAGAGATACGATCTCTACATAGATTTATAGCTTCGTCAAATCAGAAACATTTTGGAAATGTTGATTTAGATGATCGGAGATTTTTGTTTTTTAGAGTAAGCGAAAAATATAAAGAGGATACTGCTTACTGGAATAATTTGTATGACGCTTTGAACGATAAAAAAAATTGGAGGCAGTCTTCTACAGATTAAAAAATACGGATTTAAGTAATTTCAACGTTCGAAAAAAACCGATCACAAAAGAATTATTTTCTCAAAAGCTTAAATCTTCTTCGGGTTTTGGGCGATATTGGTACGAAGTGTTAAATCTTGGTTATTTAGATATCGGGTCGAATTCTTCTCCATATATAAAATTTGATGAGTCTTTTATAGATTCTCAAAAATTAATTTTTTACTATGATGATTTTTATAAAAGAACTCGACAATATAATCCGCGTCAATTTTCAGAAGTTAGAGAGGGCCTAAGTGAGTGGTGTCCTTCAGCTAAGCATACAAGGAAGAAAATAGATGGGGATCATAAAAGAGGATACCAGTTACCAAATATCTTAGATGCTCGAAAAGATTTTGAGTCTAATATTGGCTCTAAAATATCATGGAATTAAGTTGCCGGTGTTGCCAGATAAATTTAAAAACTATTTTTTGTTAACCTTTTTTTTAAAAGTTTTTAAAAATTGAAGGCAACGCTGGCAACAATCCTCTTATCGATTCATGAGGTGCTGTGAATTAATTGTAAAACCGTGTCACAAACTAAAGAAAAACATATTTTATTGGCTGGAGGGCGTATCCATGCCTTTAGATGCCAAGCTCTATCAAAACGTAGCAAACAGCAATGTAGAAAAGCAGCTTCTAAGGGAAAGCGTGTTTGTATGTTCCATGGTGGCAAATCAACTGGCCCCGTAACATCTCTTGGCAAGCAACGCTGTGCAAATGCTAGAACTATTCACGGGAGAGAAACTAGATCAATACGTATTAAGCGAGCGCAGAAGTTATCAGAGATGAAATTTTACTTTTCTATTATGAAAATGTACTTTTAATTTATAACTCTAGTTAGGATAAAAAATGGGAGATGGGAAAGAACCGGATAAAACATCAAAAGTAATGATCGTAGGTTTCGCTGTTATTCTAATTCTCGGTGGTGCATATGGGCTTTCTAATAATGACTTGGGATGGTCAGCCATTATATTGGGTTCTTTAATACTTCTATATTATATTTTTCCAAGTAACTTAACAAAACAATTTAAAAGAAAGAAACTTGTCGAATGAAATATTCTATTTTTATTCAGTTTTGGTAATTTCTTTTTATGAATACTTTAAGATATTTTTTATTTTATATAATAATCATTTTAAGCCCTAATATTGTCTCAGCAAGTGACTTGAAAGAGGAATTTGGGCTTAAATATATTGAAAAAGATGATTGGGATAAGCTGAAAGAAAACTTATAGTTTCACTAGGAAGTTTATAAATACTGCCTCCACTTTAATTATGTTAAATTAGTTCCGCTATTAATGTTTTTTTTATTTCTATCTGGTTGTTGGTGGCAAGAGATGTTGTGTAATTTTCGCTATGAGAGATGAACACAATAACAGTAGAATGTTTTATGATGAATGCACGGCGATTAATGATCCGGCGACAAGGGGCTGGTTACTTGAACAATAAAACCAAATTGAGTTAGAAATGACAGCTATTCGATATACAGTGATATTGTTAATTTTGTTACTGTGTATAGTGTATGGCTCATATGTCTATTTCGAATGGGGATCAGCAAAGGAATTTCAAAAGGATGTTGATTGGCTTTTTTGGGCTTGTGTGAAAATACTACAAGATTGGGGGAAGTGGACAGGTCTTGGCTATAATCTTTTAAACATTATTATATTTATAATTCTTCAGCCGCTACTTATCTTAATATTCTTCGTTCTCTGGAGAATTGAGGTATCAAAGAGAAAAAGACGAGATGGTTTCTAATTTTAAAAATTTACGTCCATACAATGCAGCACAATCTTTAGCTTGGATAAAGAGGAGTCGAATATTAACCGTTCTTATCATGACTTTGAGCATAATGTGCTTTGGCTTTACTTCATATGCTTCCGAAGAACTGGATTTAGTAAAACTTAAAAGGTCTGCAGAGGCTGGGGTTCCAAAAAGCCAGTTGGAGTTGGCACTGATATATTCTGAGGGAAGAAACGGTGTCAGGAAAAATACTGAAGCGGCTATTAAGTGGTTTCGTTTGGCTGCATCTACTGGAAATTCTGATGCACAAGTACTCCTTGCTGATGCAATACGAAGAGGTCTAGGAACACAAAAAGATATAAACGAAGCTATCATTTGGTACAAAATGGCAGCAGAAAATGGAAACCCAATGGCCTTTGCAAGCCTTGGTCAAATTTATTTAGAGGGTGAGGGCGTAGTAAAAGATATTACAGAGGCGCTTGAATGGCTTAAACGCGGTGCAGAAGCTGATAACCCCTATTCACAAATGCGGTTAGGAGACAGTTATTTAGCGGGCCAAGGTGTTGAACGCAGTAAAGCAGAGGCTGAAAAATGGTACGAAAGAGCGATGACGAACTTAGAGCACCAGCGTCTTTTAAGATTAGGGAATAACTATCTATTTGGGAAAGGTGTTGAAAGAAATTTAGTAACGTCTTTCAAAAATTTTGCTGAGACGGCGAAGGGGGGAAATGCTGAAGGTCAGTTTAGAGTTGGGGATGCGCTGTACAAAGGTCTCGGAATTCCAAAAAATAAAAGAGATGCAATACAGTGGTACAGTAAGGCCGCTAATAAAGGTAACATCTTTGCAAAACATGCCCTGGCACAGGCATATTTTAATGGTGATGGAGTTAGACAGGATAGAGTAAGGGCATTAGAAATGCTTGAGGAAGCGGCAGATGAAGGACATATCGACAGCTTATTTGCCCTTGGTCAGCTCTATCTACAAGGCGATTTTGTTGAGAAAAATATTAATAAAGCCTTCACCTTGTTTGAAAAGGCGGCAAAGCAAGGAGATGCAAATAGCCAATATGACATCGGGCTTTTTTTAAAAACAGGTATGGGTGTTCAACAAAATGTAAAAGAGGCTTTCAAATGGTTTATGCTTGCCTCTGATCAAAATAATCCTGACGCACAACTAGAATTAGGATTGGCTTTCAGCACTGGGAGTGGCGTTGAGAAAAACTTTTCAGAAGCATACAAATGGTTTCTTATATCTGCGGAGGGAGGAAATAAGATCGCGCAAAACGAAGTTGGTAGAGCTTTAAGGGATGGATTAGGAGCCCCTAAAGATATGCAACAGGCTTTTGGTTGGTTTGTTAAATCCGCTAATCTTGGTTATAGAGAGGCAATGACAAATGTGGCGCTAGCCTATCTTGAAGGCCAAGGAGTTATCAAAAACATCCAAGACGCAATAGAATGGTTCCGAAAAAGCGCTGATCAGGGTGATGCTAACGCTGAATACCATCTCGCAAGAACGTATTCTTCAGGAGTACATATTTCTCCTAACCCGACAGAGGCATTTAAATTGATGCAGAGCGCTGCAGTAAATGGGCTCGTTGTGGCGCAAAGGGAGTTAGGCGAGTTTTACAGCAAAGGAGTGGGTACAACAAAAAATCCATCCATGGCATTCGAGTGGCTTAATAAGGCCTCTGAGAACGATGACGGTCGTGCCCATTATTTACTTGCTCAGGCATATTTCAGGGGAGATGGAACGCAGAAAGATAGTAATATGGCCCTCCTTAAAGCTCAAAAAGCTTTATCCCTAGGAATTTCAGAAGCATCTTTTTTAGTGGAGGTTTTGTCATCTTCAGCGGATATAAAAAGTAATCCTGTCCTTGATGAGGGTAAAGAGATAGAGTTTGGTAATTACTATGCTCTTATAATTGGAAATGATGATTATCAAAACGTCGATAAATTAAACACAGGTGCTGTTGATGCGAAGGCTGTAAATGAGATACTTAAAACAAAATTCAATTTTAAAACCGAATTGCTGATAAACCAATCTCGAACACAGATTTTGGATACATTATATAGTTACAGAACCAAACTTACTGAAAGTGATAACTTATTAATTTTTTATTCTGGCCACGGTGAAAAAGATAAAAAGACTAATAGAGGTCACTGGCTTCCAGTTGATGCAGACCCTGAGAAGAAGTACACATGGATTTCCAATAGTGCTATCTTAGACGAAATAGAAGCCTCAGATGCCAAACATATTTTACTCGTTATTGACTCATGTTTCTCAGGAATATTTGCAGAGAAACGTCTAAAGGAGAAAAACGGGGTAAAATCAATTCAAAGAGAGCTCCTCGAACAGAAAAGTCAATTGAAGTCACGATGGGTAATGACTGCTGGTGGTGATGAACCTGTCTTTGATGCTGCTCAAGGAGAAAATTCGATTTTTGTTAAGCATTTTTTGTTAGCACTTACTAAAGTTTCACAACCTGTTACTGCAATGCAACTTTTTGATCAAAGCATTAAAAACAGCGTTGAGCTAAATAGTAATCAAGTGCCTACATATACCCAAATTCAAAATGTAGATAGTCGAGGTGGCGAATTTATCTTTGTGCGCACTAAAAACTGAATGAGGATCCTTTAGGATAAAGAGAGTAGACTTTCTCAGTTTTCCAATCACCATCCTCATCGATAGCAACTCTATCAACAACACCATCTTCGTTTTCATCCAACAGCCATCTGAATGAATACTTCCCTTCATTATCAATTGATACCAACCCAAGACCATCTATAACTTTGTTGTCGTCCCGATCTATAGACATCTGCCATCCTGTATTTTCTTTATTTCGATGGGATATTATATTTGCATACCCACTATCATTTACATCTATATAAAAGCTCCCGTCTCTTTGCCAAATAGCTGTATTTGGATCGCCGATCTCATTAGCATTCTCTGATGCATTATCTGCTATTGATAAAATCGACTTATCAATGATTTTATTACCCAACTCTATTTTCACCGTTCTGGAAAATAAGGAGCTTGGTATCGCCATAAAATTACTTGATGCCGTTTTTAAAAGATTGTCTCCATTTTTTAGAATTGTGAATCCAATTATCTGAGACTCAACTTTCTCCTCATTATCATTAGGTGTATGAATATACTGAATGTAGTCTAGACCAACGGGGCCAATAACTTCATATGGGCCAAGCGATTTAGTTTCACCTTTCTTTATAGGCTTTCTATCGAGGAGGACCTGTTTTTCTCCTGTTGAATCTTGATAAATTAAAGTTATGAGGCCAGAGCTTAATCCCTTTAAATCTATTCCAAGCTCAGCGCCAGTCACAACAAAATCTCCATTCTCTAATTTATATGAAAAATCTTTTTTAAGATTAACAGTAATATCAATTGTGCCTTTTATTTCAGTGGATAATGTCCGTCGTTTATCAGGCTTCCGCTCAAGACCCTTTTTTTTCAGAGATCTTTCTTTGTCTAAAAATGCACCCACATTAGCAAGTTTAATTTTGTTTTCCAATTGATCAGAACGCTCACCTGCTTGGAAGGAAGAATAAAATTCCCTGGCCAAGCTTTCATTACTTGTTGTCTGCAATTGATAAGCGCCTGTCCCAATGAAAATGCCAAAAGCGGCTATTGAGGCTGCTATTGCTCCACGACCAAAGTTGCCAAAGCTGAAACCAGCCCGTTTCTTTTTTTCGAAGCTTTCGTCCTTTTCAATTCTTTTCTTTCGAAGTTTTGCATAGAGGAGTTTGGGCATTTCTTTCTTGTCTTTAGTGTGCTTTAGCATCACTGTATTTGCCAATTGAAACTTATAAATTCGTGCTTCTAATTCTTTATCTTTTACGCGAGCATTGCTTATATTGCTGGTAAGTTCAGGACCGGCATCGCCATCCACATATTGCATTATTTGTTCATCTGTAAAGTCCATTCTACTCATCCCTCATTAGCGCTATGTAATTGTTTATAAAGACAGTTTGAAAATGATTTCTTTGCTCTGGCAAGGAGAGGTAAGAGGGTTCCAAGTGGCATGCCCAGAAGCTTACTCATTCTTTCGGTTGTCATTGGCTTCCCTGATCGATCATCGCGTCCATTAATTTGCAAATAGAAAACTTGATATTGTTTTTCACTAAGTTTTTTAAGACAAGTTTCGTACGCTATGTTGGTATAGACTTCTTCTGAAACGTCAACATTGAGATATGCTTCTGACATGTTTCTGATATCCGTTAGGATAACGTCATAATTTTTTTTACGCCGCCCTTTATCTATGTATATTCTTTCGAGGATCGTACGCGCCCAGGCGAGAAAATGCTTCCCATCAAATTGGTCCATTTTTTCTATGCATCGAACACACGTATCGTGAACTATTTCTTCCGCTTCACTTTCATTCCTATAACCATTTTTACTCTGTAGATAAAACATCCTATCAAACAGCTTTTGGTACGAGCCTTTAAGCTGATCTTCAATTAAAACTTGCCAGTTTGTTTTGCGTTCCAATGCTGAAACCTCGAATCATTTCTTCTAAAATCTTTAGAAAAAATAGGACAAACTTTTTTTTTTAACAACTGCAATAAAATCCACTTTCCACTCGTTAAGTACTTTTGATCGCACAAAAATAGGTGAAAGAAATGGATAAATTTATAGTCTTTGCGACAATCCTTTTTCAAGGTGAAGTAAAACAGTTGGAATATAAGGCAATCGATTTTTCAACGAAGGAAGAGTGTTATGAATATATGACCAAACATGACAAGCACTTTGGTGAGGTTGTAGATAACATACGACAAAGCATCCAACCTACGGGTAGACTTCTTGTTATTGGTTGTTCCGAGCGGAATAAAATTTTTCGCAATGACAACGGTGAACTGAATTGAATTGAAATGGGTCTTTTTATTATTTGGGCAACCGTGGCCTTTAATGGTGAGGCCACTAACTTAGAGTATCAAGGTGGTTTGTTTAAAACACACGAAAAGTGTATTGAGTATTTAACGAAAGAAGAAAGTTACGTTTTAGAAACTCTCAATAAATATATTAATGATAAATATCCAAATGGAAAATTACTCATGTTAGCGTGTGGCGCTAGATCTAATTTTGAAAAATATAAGGGATTAGATGAAACAATATGAACACGGATGCAGTATCTTCGTCTGGGGTATCCCCTTTAGGAGAAATTGAGATAGAAAGAGTAACTCATACGCACAAAGATAAGTTTTCATGCAATGTGTAAGATCAAAATGGAATTTTTAAAATAATTTTTTAAAACACAATAATACGTCGCACTCATTCGTTCAGTGGATTAGGTAACGAGAAATAGGGAGCAAATTATGAGCATTACGCTTGAAAGTAATTTTTCACATCATGCGATAAAGCGATCACAGCAAAGAGGAATAAGACCTTGGGTTGTAAATTTTGTTTTGGAATACGCAGACAAATATAAGCACGCAAACGAAAGCTGCATCTCACAATTTATCTCTAAACGTAGGGTTAAAAAACTCATTCAAGAAAATGTTTTGTCACCTGCGAAGGCAGCGCTAATAGACGGAGTGGTCGTGATTGCTAAGGATGAAACCATAGTAACTGTCTTCCATAAGAAAATGCGCTTTCGTAAATAACTCAAGAAAAGGAAAGAGAATAATGGAAGTTAAAATCCCAATAAAAAAGCCTCCGGTAATCGACACTTTGCCTAACAGTCTAAGTACAGCTGAGGAACAGCTTAATATGCTTTTGAAGGATAAATTCTTTGGTTTTACTAATTTTATAGATCTGGTTTTTTGGTGGTGTGTGGACATTTTACACGTATGGGGGGATATTACTGGTCTTGGCTATAATCTTATAAACATCTTAATTTTTATCCTGCTACAACCCGCTCTGATTTTAATATTTTTCACATTATGGATCGTTGAACGTACACGAAGAGGGGGGTCTCATGGTTAGTACCACTACATGGATTGTTTTCGCGCAACTCGTTATCTTCAACCCTCAGAGCAATGGAAATGAAAATGAGCTTACTGAATTTAGACAAAGAGAGTTTCCAACGCAAAGCCAATGCTACCAGTTCTTGCACGACAACTATGTGTTTCTCGATACAGCTCTAAAAAGACATGCGGAAAGACGAAATGGCCGCGTAATAATCTTGGGCTGTGGAGATCGAGCAGAACTAAGTGAGATCTCGTCAGACTATGACCGTCAATACGGACGAGGATGAAAACATTTTAAAAAAGAAAAGGAGAAGAAAATGCCATTTGATGAACATAATTATGAATATGTAAGAGATAATAGTTTTGCTCAAAAAAGAGCACTTGTTGCTGATAGCAGGTTTAAAATTATTCAAAAGAGACAAACGAAAAAACGATTTGATAAGCCAATTGCATATTTCTTAATAGGTGCGACGCTTTTTTTCTTGTTTATTCAGATAGGAATAATCACTCCGATGACTTTGCATTCATGAATTGGAAATACATAATAGCTGCTACAGTTCTAGTATATTTCCTAAGGGGAGATGAGTGGTTTCTATATTTTGCTGCCTATGCAGATTATTGCTATGAATTTCAAGGTATCAACAAAACAACAGAAGACCTTGGCAACTTTTTTTCATGCTTCTCTAAAGCAGCAACTTTTCAATAGCTAGTTAGATCATGGCAAATATTTGGTATTTGGTTGCTATAATGTTTGGAGTTCATGAAGATGGAAAATTAGATGTTTACATTTTTAGGGAACCAAAAAACTCTACTGGTTTTTATTCAATCGGTTCTTGTCGAAATTTTGTTAGTGAAAATCCAACTTACTTAATTGAAACCCTTAGAAAGCAATACGGGGATCGACCTATGAAACAACTTTTATGTGCCCCCGTAGATAGTGTTAAGCAATTACTTGAAACCACGAAGCAATAAAGGACTTTAGGAGCGCAATATTTTGGAATATCCACTCGTTTAGTTAAGAGAAAGCGGGAAAGGATTTATGTGAACAACCAAGGTGTATCCATATTTATAGTTTTTTTGGCGCTACTTGCTTTAAGTGGTTGCATGACTACAGACCAAACCCCCAATGGTTTTGCTGAGATGGAAAAAGAAGATATAAGGAGCCTTGAAAAAGAACGATCGGAAAAATCGCAAAATAAATCTATTCAATACTTTGTGGTTGCACAATTAAGATCAGTTAATGACCAGCCACAAGAATTTCTTGAGTTTAAGAGTAAACGTTTCAGTGATAAGAGTAGCTGTGAGAAATGGATGATTTCAAATAACAGACTACTAAACGAAAGCCTTCATAACCATGTCACAAGTAGAAAAAGGGGGTATTTCGTTGATAATATTAAATGTCTGAGAACTGCATTCTTTGCAAATGGATTCGATGAACAAGGCACAAGTATTTAGAAGATCATTGAAAATAATGGGAAACAATCATGAAGAACAAAAATAAACATGATATAGTTTTTGTAGTTGCCTTGGGGTACTTCGCGATCTCATTTTTCTTTATAAAATTATCCAAAAAAAATGCTTAAAATCATATGATATGATTAGGCCATAGACACAAATCTTCTCTTGAAACAAGCTTGACGTTTTCTTTCTTAGCAAGTTTTTTAGCAGAGTTTGTGAAACCCCTATAGTTCGTTACTACAACACAGTGAGAATTCTTAAGATCAGGGTAATTTTTCCGAGCATTTAGAACCTCTTTTATTGCACCCTCGCTCAGGTTTTGGTCTGGTGAATTTGTGACTTTTGCCTGAATAATAACGTGCTCACTTGTTCGTTCAGTATGCGTTAAAATTTTATCAGCTCCTCCATCTCTTGATATACTGGTATTAGCACTTCTCCAAGGCCCCTTCTTCGCTTGGTTGCCTATCCAATCTTCAAATTGTTGACCAGTCATTCTATCTATTTCGTTCAAGTCAATCTTATCTTCGTTAGAGTTTATAAATTCTAGAATACGACTACTTTCTTCCTCGTTACTTTTTGCAGGCATTAGAACGCCTTGAAATAGTCTTCTTTTTCTGATCATTATATTATTGAGAATACAGTCAAAACTTTTTTCTTTAAATTGCGAGTGAATTGCCAAAGGTATGTGAATAGTGACATCTTTTTGTTGTCCAATCCTATATATTCTGTCGTTACACTGCTCTTCGACAGCTGGGTTCCACCATCTTGCCAAGTGAATAACATGTGTTGCGGCGGTCAAAGTAAGGCCGACACCTGCAGATTTTGGGCCCAAAATTAAAAGATCAAAAGACCCATTATCAATATTTTCTTGAAACTCTCTCACTATTTGTGCTCTTCTAGGCACTGAAACATTGCCATTAATTATATCAACTTTTTCAAGCTTAAACTTCTTTTTAAAAAAGGTTTGAAGAAGGTATTGCAACTCAACTCTTTCCAAAAATACTAAAGCCTTGCCTCCGCTCGTTTGTATATCACTTAGTATTTCAGTTACCTTTTTTATCCTGGCAGATCTAAATAAAAAATCCTCAAGATCATTATCCTCAGAACCTGCTAGCTCTAATTTTTCAGGGTGTAGAGATACAGATCTAAGTCCATCTATTTGTTTGAAGGAACTAGATCTAATTCCGTTCTGCTTTGCATAATTTAAATCATCAATAAGCTGAGTGTATGCCTGGTCTTGAATTCCATCCATTTCTATCGGATATTTTTCGTATCGCTTCAAGGGTAAATCAGAAGCTGCTTCCGATTTCATGCGTCTAATTCCTATAGGTGGAAGAGCTTTTTTGTTACTTTTATTTTTTCCTTCTTCAAAAATCCTTCTATAAAGTTCCTTAAGCATATTTTCATCTGGTGAATTAAATTTATCGGTAAAATTTTTCAAAGTGCCTAAATATCCTGGAACAAGGGTATCAAGAATTGCCCAGAGGTCGGAAAGGGAGTTTTCAACTGGTGTACCAGTTAAACCTATTTTAAAATCAGCTTTCAAGCTTTTGGCTGCATTATTTTGGAGTGTCCCAGGGTTTTTGATGTTTTGTATCTCATCAAAAACAACAGCGGAAAAGGGAACTTGCCCAAACGATTGCTGATAGTTGGTTAATGTAGTGTAAGTTGTTAATACCCAGGTGGGGTAAGTTCTATCCTCATCACTTAATGAACTGAAGTCAAGTCGCGATATTTCATTTGCATCGTCCAGATCAAGACCAGAAAGCCCACTTCTATATTCCTTTAAGCGTGACCCATAAGCCTCTATTTTAATTCCGAGTTGATCATCATTCATGTGAATATCAACTTCTTCTTGCCAATTTCTAAGCAGTGAAGTGGGAGCTACTATTAATATAGGAGCTAAAGGTTTTCCAGTTTTGTCTTTTTTGTATTGTTGTAGCCAGGCAAGAAAACTTATAGATTGTAGAGTTTTTCCAAGCCCTTGGTCGTCTGCATTAAGTATTCCAGGCAAACCATTTAAATACGCATCTATCATCCACTCTAAAGACTGTTCCTGATGTGCTTTTAATTTCGATGTTATGCTTTCTGGAGCTTCCTTTTTTGTAGATGCACCCCTCGGAACATAGTTTTGAACATAATCAAGATCTTCAAAATTTTCTTTTACGATAAGAACGTGTGTTTGTTTTTCGACACTTTTTGACGTACTTTCGGATCCAGTTGTTTGAGCTTTTTTCAACCCGTCAAGTTGATTGAGAACCTCGAGTGTATTTTTGTTTGCTTCAATTTTTGTATTATTAAACTCAATGCTTGTTTCACCCTTTTCAATAGCTTTTGTTACTTTTTCTATAAGAGTTTCAACCTCCTCGGGTTTAATGGGAACATATTTATCGCCAATTTTTACGCCAAACGTTTCTGGCACCCATCCATTGTCTATATATTTGACATAGGGAAGTGCTGGCGGGATCCATAACCCTAATTTTATAACTCGTTCTGAGAATTCCCGCGTCTCTTGGAATAATTCTCCAATGCGTGTTTCGAGTTCTTGTTGTTGGTTCAAGGTTTCTTCCAATCTAATATTATCAGTTGAAGTTTCACTCGCCGCCTTGTTTTTATTTTCCAAGTATTCGGTAAGAGCTCGCTTAGGATTCCTAGCAAAGTCCTCCCGAGACTCTGGGCTACTGTTTTTCTTCTGTTTGACTAGTTCCAATGCTTCATACAAATCGTCTTCGATGAGCAAATATTCGTTCTTACCAACAATATAAGTCTTTTTTACTTTAGGAAAATGGTCGAAAGATTGATTGCCGTGTTCAAACCTAAGCGTTTGATTATCGTTAAGAAGGCTATCATTCTCAGAAAGTATTGATGTGTCTTCAAAATCCTCATTATCTTGCCCTACTATTTTTTCAGGTTTTTTTTGAAATAACACGGGGTTAAAAGTTATGCCATCTGATTGCCTTTCGACTCTCAGCGAAAATGAGTTGGCCGATTTAATATTTATCTCAGCTAGTGAACCTTGCAGATCAGCAATATCGGCCCGAGACGCTTCTGAAAAGTCTGGGTTAACTGAACTATTAGTTTCCAATAAATTTTTGATTGTAGCCATTAAATGCCATTGCTTATCAACTGGCTTTTCAGACTCTCGGCGATAGTTTTCTATGGTCTCAATGATCGAAAATATTGGGTCCGGGACTATATAGTCTTGGCTGAGAGTTTGAAGTCGGGCTCCTAATACCTGTGAGGATTGGGTGTTCCATTTATACTCTAAATCAAAGTCAGGGTTTCTTAGCACCCCTTTTATTTTTATTGAAATTGTGAAATCTGGGTTTGGTGGCAATCCTAATGCATTCAAAGAATTTGAGGAAAGGTTAGCTAAGCACTTATGCGAAAGTTTCAATTCATTTTCGTTCTGTATAACATGCTCAGGAAATTTATTTGCTAGCATTGATATCTCGGATATCGCCGCAGCCTGAGAGGCATCCGATTCATTAAGCCACTGCGCAATAGAAATATTCGTCCTTGTTTCTCGTAAAAGCATACCCTTCGTTATTTTTTCGAAATTAATATCTGCCCCAAAGTCGGTATATGAAATCTTTACTGACAAAGTTACGCTCCACGATTTTTATTTGTATCAATGTAATATTTTGCTTTTGATCGCCAGCGACCTTGGAAATCATGAGGTATCCGCTCGTCTAGCATTTGGGGTTTAACTCTCAATTCATCGTTGTGATATTCCTTCTTGTACATTTTAGGGATAAATTTGTTATCTTCTTTAAAAAATCGAATGGAAAAATCATGTGAACCTTCAATGACCGTTAATCTTCTGATTTTCATAATGAAATAACATGTTTGGTCTTGTGTTTTATTTTTGATAGTAGCGAATAAATTAATTCTACCCTTAGATGTGTCCCGTACTCTTTCTTCTGCGAATGACGCTCCTCGTTTACTTAAGATAACCCATGCGCGATCAATCAAGCCCTCATCAAATACTTTTTCCCAAAAAACTCTTCTTTTTGCCCATTGTTTGCTGTCCTCAAATTTGTCTATGATGTCAAAAAACATATTTAATGAGTCCTGTGTCAGCCATCTAAATACTATATCGAGATATTGCTTTCCAACTCTATCCCACCTCGCTCTGTTAATTCTTGGATCTCCAAAGTTTTTCTCTAAAAATATTAATAGATCTTCTTTCAGATCAACGTCTGGATCTTGCTTTAAAAACGGTTTCAATAATCCTTCGATACCCCGCCACTGTTGCGTCTCCAAAACAATATTTTTGTGGGGATTAAGCCAATTTTTAATACTCTCAAAAGCTGATTTCTCTTGGTTACTGAGCCTAGTTTCAAGTTTTTCAAGTAATGTTATATATACCTCATTGAATAAACCTGGCATATGAGGGTTCGATATCCCAAGGTCTTTAAGTTTTTCAAATGGCTTTTCATGATCTACGAGTTCCTCGGCAATTCGGTCAATTAATCCTTGAGGTTCAAATGCTTGAAATTTGTCAATAAAATCAGAAAATGGCAAACTTGATGAGGCGCTACAGGTTTGAAGCTCGGTTGCTAGCCTTTTTGTGAGGGACGAATTTTCTCGAAAACCTCCTAAATATCCATTAAAGCAACCCTTTACAAATGACTTCTTATCTTTTTTTAACTGCTCAAAAAAATCTTCCGTGACCCTGTTCCACTTGTTTTCTTTAGCGAATGAACTTGAAAAATAATCTAGTGCTAACGCTGCGGCATCACTCCATTTATAGCTCGTCCAATTCTCGGTCTCGAGCCTTTTAATGAATTCCTCAAGTCTGTTTTCCAAATTCTTCAACGAGGGGGTATTCATTTGAGGATATTTTTTATAAACTTCAGATAGGGCATTCTCGAGATCATCAAAGTTATAATTTGATGGAGGAGGGATCCAGACCACTTCTTGATTAAGAACCTCTGATAATCCTTTTTGATTTTCGTCCGAAGTTGTATCATCAGTCATTATTGAAACTCTCCTCTATACTTCTTTTTATCTGCCTGCTGATTATATCTGCTTCAGTTAGACTTCTTGGAGTCATCATAATAAAACGTAGATCTATTCGTCGATTTTCTGCTTTACCTATAGAGCTTTGATTGGAGCTTACAGGTCTTGTGTCCCCGTATCCTGAGACGGCTAAAACTGGCTGCCCAGAGTCGCTTTTTATATCGAATTTCCTTTTTCGGTAATTTGTTGCATTTAAATATTTTTCTAAAGATCTTTCAGTTCTAAGAATTTCCCGTAATGTCTCAGCTGCTCTCATGGTTGAAAGTGCTAAGTTATCTTCAATATTTCTCCTGCTTATGCGCACGTTATCGGTATGGCCTTCAATTTGAATAGTATCTACGATGGCATTCGAAGGGTTACATTGTTCATTGATTGTAGTGTTGGGGCCTAGGGTAAAGCAGCTAAGTTCCTCTTTTAAAACTTGTGCTAGTTTTCGAGTTACTACTAAGCCAAATTGGTCTGGCGTATAACTACCCGACTGAAACTTTAGGTGCTTTTCTTGAAAACGGAGAATGCCAGTATCCGATTTTACTTCAACTTCAATATCCAGTGCTTCTAATCTTTTTTGAATTTTAGCTAACAATGATTTTCTCACTTGGGCGATTTCATCTAAAACAGTTTGGATTGTGCGAACTCCTCTTGTTTTTAATTTTTCCTCAAGTTCTTCAATTTGGATTAAAAGTTTTGCAATTTGCTCGCGTAGCTCCTCAACGAGTTTCTTTTGTGTATCAAGTTTTTTCTTTGGGACCATGATTAATTTTTCTTCTTTTAATTCATCATTACCCTTTTGTAATTCTTGATTTTTGACCATTAAATCATCAATTTGTCTTTGAAGTTTTAATATGGTTTTGAGATCGGAATCCTTTTCTTTTAATGAGCGCTGTAGAATAATAATCGTCTCTCTAAGGTCGACATTCTCTGCTGATAATGTTTCCTTTTCTTTAGTTAGAATTAAAATTTTTCTCTTTAATTCCTCTGCACTAAGCAACTCTTTAGCTTTGTCATCTAAATACTGATTAAGTGTCGCGATCTCTTCTCTATATTCAATATTTTTTGCTATTTCTCTAGCAAGTTTTTTTCTCAGTTCTTCAATCTGTTTATCTTTCTCATTTATTAAAAAATCCAATCGAATTACCTTTAGCTCAAGCTCTGCTATCGTGTCTCTCGCTTTACGCAAGTCGAATTGCAGCTCCCTGATTAGTTCTTTTAACTCCCTTATTTCCTCTTTTGCGACTAGTAGCTCGACAACAACCTTATCGTATTTACTCTTCTCTATGACTTCTTTATTAGGTTCTGTTCGTAAGGAAAAATAAGCCATTAAGATCATTATTATAAATAGCACGGAGATCATAAGATCTGTCATTGATATAAAAACAGACTCTTCCTCCTCTTCTTGGCGCCTTCTTCTCGAGTAAATTGCCATTACTAGCTCTTGTACTCTTTAACGTCATCCACTGCTGCTCTTAAAGCTGTCACACCCTGGGTCATGCTATTTGTACTTTGCTCAACGGCTAAGCTCATTTTTTCTTGAGCCTCTTCAAGTCCAGTCTTAATTTCAATAAAGGCGGCACCGAGTTTTTGATCTATATCTGATGATTTTTCAATTATTACATCAAATTTTTCAATAGAGTTTCCTAGGGATTTAAGCGTATTTTGAACAACTTCACCTGTTTGTTGTATAGAGGTTGAACTAGCACTTAGTGCTTCTATTATCCTTTTGTTAATATCACTAATGTTTTGCACTGCTACTCTGATTGGGTCACTTGCTTGGCGTAAATTATTTGTACTATTTTGTAATGCTTCAGAGGCATCTTTTGTTTCCGAGGAGGCATCTCTTATTTGTCTTCCGTGGTTTTCAAGAGAGTTTGATGAATTCTTCAAGTTTGTACTAAAGCTATCCAATGATTTCTCTAAGTCTTGTACTGGACCCGTTATTACGCTCTCAATGCCTTTTTGAAATTCCTCAGCCTCACTTAAGATTGAAGCAGATGCATCTTTAATTCCATTAGCCATTTGACTGCCAGCCGATTCAAGCTCCAGTCTAGCATCCTTATTTACATCATCCAACATCTCTGCAATCTGTTTAGAACTTGCTTCCCCAGCCTGCTGTATAGTTTCTTTTAAATTGGAGGCGGCATCCGATATCGCTGTTGCGGCCTCAGCCATCTTGATAGCTCCCTCTCGCGTATTTTCCTCTATTTTTGATAAAAGATTACTCAGTGCCTCCTGAGACTCCTCAGTTTCTTTTTTCCTTCTCTCGGCACTTGTTTCAGCCTCATCTCCGAGATCTTTTCTGATTGTCGCAATACCTGCTGAGAGATCTTGAATGACTTTATTTATTTCACTTGCAATATTCTCTCCTGAAGAATTTAGTTTTTCTGAAACTGACATAAGTGCGGTATTAACACCGCTTAGTGTGGACGCTATTTCTTTTAAGCTTTCATTCAATTTCTCATGGAGGCTGTTGCCAAGACCCTCTACCATTGTACCAACTGTATCGGTAGATGTGTTCATAACTCTATTTATAACTGGATCAAGCTTTTCAGAAAGCTTGGCAGGGAGCTGTTCATTTAATGCATTACCAATGGTTGCGGATAAATCACTATTGAACTTCTCCAACAATTTATTTGTTTGTTGCGCCTCTGTAAGTTGCTGCGAAACAACTTTCTCGACCGTGAGAAATTCAACACGTTCCTCCAGTGCATCACAAAATTCTCTTAGCTTTCTTTCAAGAATTCGAGAGTACGTCCGAAACAGTATAAGAAAGATAATAGAGCAAAACAATCCCGTAAGAGACATAAGAAATTTTGATTTGGTTGAATTTAAAAACGCTGACATACCCTGTTCGCTGAAGTTTTGTCCGTCAGCAGTATATTTCTGCCAATCTATGTCCTTGGCATTTTTATTTTCTGTTGGTCTGAACTCAGTTGTTATTGAAGAGTTAGGGTCTTCTATTGGTATAGCTTGGAAAAAGTCACCGTTTTCTTGTTTTTGGAAGGCATAGATGTCTTGACCGTTAATATTTGTAAAAAAAACTAACTTTTTGTTGTTTTCGTATTCTAGCGTAACTTGCTTGGTTCCCGTTTCAACTAAGCCACCAATCGCGGATATTATTCCTAGAAATGTTAAGAGAAGACCTATAGAAACAAATATGCTCGGTACTTGTTTCCACAACGGATTAAGTTGGGATATTTCCTCAGAATTAAAAAATTCCATAGGTCTTACTGTATTTTTTATAACGTCCGTATCGTCTTCATAAAACGTTTCATTATATTCTCTCCATGCTGTAGCAAAATTATGGGCGAACTCTCCTTTATTTTCGTTATCAAAATTTTGAAGATCTCTTCTTAATTCAAGATTTG
The DNA here is from genome assembly GCA_902556405.1 of uncultured Alphaproteobacteria bacterium. Classification (GTDB taxonomy): domain Bacteria; phylum Pseudomonadota; class Alphaproteobacteria; order Rhodobacterales; family Rhodobacteraceae; genus CACIJG01. The sequence goes on from CACDWF010000001.1 coordinate 283,854, forward strand.
CAGAAAAATCTTTTTCTCCTTCGGATCTATATATTATTTTTAGTGCCTTTGATACGAGGGAACTTGCATTATTTTGAATTGAGATAAAGCGGGCACTTATAATTATAAGCCCAACCAATAATAGAATACAAATATTGCCAGCTGTGCCTTCAGCAGCCAAGAGAGTGGCTATCCAGCGAATAACAGCTTCAAAAACCAAACCAGGAAATATGAAAATCGATTCCAATTAGACCTCCAAGGTAATGCTAGAGCGTAACACGAATATACTCTTTCTCAAGTTTCAATTAAAACGCCAGAGGATATAAAATAATGTTTAAAAAGGAATATTCATGTATAGTTTATTAAGGCTTTTAAATACCAACTTGTACGCCTTGGACTGGTTCCTAAAGTACTAAAGCGGAGAATATCATGGAAAATGAAAAAGATACTTCGAAACAGCTATTGTTTCTTGAACCTGTAAATAAAGACAGTAATGAAGATGAATTACTTTGAAGATTAGTCGTAAGGCTTGAATCCCTTGGTTTTAAGATAATCGGCAGACAAAAGGAACGAAGAGATGAAAATTAAGTGGGTAGAACCTAAGGAAGACGATCCGATCTTTAAAAATGGATTTATACTTTCACCTATGAAGAGCCAAAGTCCAAAGAAAACCTTTCAAAATACAACTAACGGGAAGTCAGTTGTCGGCGCCGTTTTCCAACAGACTAAAAATCCTAATGAAGGGCTAGCTGCTATCTCGTCCGACGCAGCAAAGGCGTTAAATATTTCTAAAAATGATGATACTAAATTACAATTAGTAGCCATTAAGATGATTGAAAATTCCAAAGATACTGCCGATGGCACTTCAAGAAGTGTAGAAAAAAAGCCAACTTCAAATGCTAAATTGACAAAACCATTTATTCAAGTTGGTATATTCGGTGTCGAAAACAATGCTGTAAAAACAGGAAATCAGATGTCTAAGCTGGGCTTACAGACAAATACATTTGAATTTAATGAGTTTTGTTAATGAATTTACTTGAAAGCCTAAAAAAAATGAACACTAATGCTTTTACTGCTTAATAAGTGATGTACCTGTTTAGGGATTGAGTTTTAGGATAGTAAATAACTGGGGACTAACAATGACCTACAATGAACTTAAGGCAAAGATTTCTAAAAAAGAAGTCGATACAGTTTTGGTTTGCATGGTCGATATGCAGGGCCGATTGATGGGTAAAAGGTTTCATGCGGAAGCCTTTCTAGAAATAGCGGAAAGTGAAACGCATTGCTGTAATTATTTGCTCGCCACAGATTTGGAGATGGCAACCCCAGATGGTTATGCATCAACAAGCTGGTCTGCTGGATACGGTGACTACGTTATGCAACCTGATTTAAGCACCTTACGAATGGTACCATGGCTTGATGGAACGGCTTTATGCCTTTGCGATATTTTGGATCATCATACCAACAAGCCGGTAGAATTTTCTCCCCGGCAAGTTTTAAAGGCTCAGATTAAAAGGGCGGAACAACTGGGATTTTCAGCCGTCATGGCCACAGAGCTGGAGTTTTTTATATTCCAAGGAACTCATGATGAAATAGCATCAAATGGTTTTAAAGAGCTAAAGCCAATTTCAAACTATAATGAAGATTACCATATTTTTCAGACGTCCAAAGAAGAGCACGTGATGAGGCCTATCCGCAACTTTCTTAGAGAAATGGGTATCCCAGTTGAGGGTTCAAAAGGAGAGGCGGAGGCAGGTCAGGAAGAGTTGAATATAAAATATGCTGACGCCTTGGCAACAGCCGACCATCATACACTCGCTAAGCATGGAATAAAGGAAATAGCTCACCAAAGAGGTTATGCCGCAACTTTTATCCCTAAATGGCATCAAGACCGGGTTGGTTCTGCTTCTCACGTTCACCAGTCTCTCTTTAGTAACGGTTCAAATGTCTTTTTTGACGCTAAAAAGCCTTTATCTAAGTCAACAGTAATGGACCATTATATGGCAGGCTTGCTGAAATATGCGTCAGACATCACTGTATTTATGGCCCCTTATGTTAATAGTTATAAGCGATTTGCCAAAGGTACTTTTGCGCCAACCCGCACAGTTTGGTCCGTCGATAACCGGACAGCCGCTTTTAGATTGGTTGGCGAAGGCAGTAAGTCTGTACGTATTGAGTGCCGAATACCTGGATCTGATATGAATCCCTACCTATGTATGGCAGCAATGCTAGCTGCTGGTTTAAAAGGCATTGAAGAAAAACTAAAGTTACCTCCTGCTTATTCTGGCGACGCTTATGAAAATGATACAGATAATCAAATCCCAAAGACTTTACGGGACGCTAGAGACGCTTTGATGTCATCAAAGATGCTAAATGAGGCTTTTGGCGAGGAAACTGTACAACACTATGCGAGGGCAGCAGAGTGGGAAATTGAAGAGTTTAATAAAGTTGTAACTGATTACGAGATCATGAGAGGGTTTGAGAAAGCATGACGATGCTTACCTGTGTTTCGCCAATCGATGGAAAAGTTTTTGCAAAAAGAGAAGCTTTATCAATATCCAAGTCTCAAGAAGTTATAGAAACCTCAAGAAAATCTCAGCCAGTGTGGTCTCAACGACCAATTGAAGAGAGAATTGATTTAGTTTTGGCGGGCGTAGCTGAAATGGGACGAATGAACGATGATGTTGTTCCAGAGTTGGCAAAAATGATGGGCCGCCCTGTGCGATATGGTGGGGAGTTTAAAGGATTTGAGGAACGAGCCCAATATATGGCAAAGATTGCATCACAATCGTTAAAAGCCATTGATGCGGGAGAAGATGTAGACTTTAAAAGATATATTCGGCGTGTCCCGCATGGTGTGGTTTTTGTCATTGCTCCTTGGAATTATCCATACATGACCGCCATCAATACAATAGCGCCTGCATTGATAGCTGGAAATACTGTAATTTTGAAACACTCAACGCAGACTTTATTGGTTGGTGAAAGGCTAGCCAATGCTTTTCATTCTGCAGGTGTGCCAAAAGATGTTTTCCAAAATGTTTTTCTAGATCATGAAACCACAACGCAGCTGATAGCTGAAAATTCTTTTGACTTTATAAATTTTACTGGCTCAGTTCCAGCAGGTGCATCAATTGAAAAAGCAGCAGCTGGGACGTTCACAGGAGTTGGCACGGAACTAGGGGGAAAAGATCCTGGCTATGTTATGGAAGATGCTGATCTTGAGGCGGCAGTCGAAACTTTGATAGACGGCGCAATGTTTAACTCTGGTCAGTGTTGCTGTGGAATTGAACGTATATACGTGCAGGAGAGCCTTTTCGATGATTTTTTGAAAAAGGCAATTTCCATTGTAAGCAATTATAAACTAGGAAATCCGTTAGATATGGCTACTACTTTGGGGCCAATGGCAAATATAAGGTTTGCCAATCATGTCAGAGATCAAATTTCTGATGCTCAGAAAAAAGGCGCTATTGCGCACATTAAAACTTTTCAAGAGGATAATGGTGGCGTTTATTTAACACCTCAAATTTTGACAAATGTCGACCATAGTATGAAAATCATGACAGAGGAAAGTTTTGGTCCAGTCGTTGGAATAATGCCTGTTAAAGATGATCATGAAGCTATTCGATTAATGAATGATAGTGAGTTTGGCCTTACAGCGAGTTTGTGGACCAGTGATTTGCAAAGAGCAATTAAAATAGGTGATGCGATTGAAACGGGCACTGTTTTTCTGAACCGAGCAGATTATCTAGATCCGTCGTTATGTTGGACTGGTTGTAAAAATACAGGCCGCGGTGGGAGCCTTTCTGAGATAGGCTTCCATAATCTCACCCGACCCAAATCGTATCATTTAAAAAAGGTCACATAATCATGACGATTTCAGTAAACTGGTCTTATCCAACAAATATCAAATTTGGCCCAGGCCGTATCCAAGAATTAGGAGAAGTTTGTCTGGCATTAAACATTAAAAACCCTTTGCTGGTTACAGATAAGGGTCTGGCGGGCCTCGAGATTACTGAAAATGCCGTGAATATTTTAAAATCTTCGGGGTTTCAGGGAAGAGTCTTTAGTGATGTAGACCCTAATCCAAATGAAATTAATCTGGAGGCAGGTATTATTGACTACCAAAAAGGAAACCATGATGGAGTCATTGCCTTCGGTGGCGGTTCAGGAATTGATCTGGGAAAAATGATTGCCTTCATGGCTGGTCAGACTAGACCAATTTGGGATTTTGAAGATATCGGTGACTGGTGGACCCGTGCAGATAGCAATGTAATAGCTCCGATTGTAGCAGTGCCAACGACAGCGGGAACAGGGTCCGAAGTTGGTAGAGCAAGTGTGATTACAAACTCAGAAACACATGAAAAAAAGATTATTTTTCATCCAAAAGTTTTACCTTCAGCAGTAATTTGTGATCCTGAATTAACTGTAGGAATGCCATCGTTCATAACTGCTGGAACGGGACTTGATGCCTTTGCTCATTGTGTTGAGGCTTTTAGTTCCCCTCACTATCATCCAATGAGTCAGGGAATAGCTGTTGAAGGGATGAAGTTGGTTATACAAAACCTGCCGATAGCTTATAATGATCCTGGCAACATTGAAGCAAGATCACATATGATGTCTGCCGCAATGATGGGAGCTACCGCATTTCAGAAGGGCTTGGGGGCAATACATGCACTCAGCCATCCAATTGGAGCGATTTACAATACGCACCACGGGACAACAAACGCAGTTTGCATGCCTGCTGTTTTAGATATGAACGCAGACAAAATTAGTGATCGCTTTAATCAAGTCTCAAGTTACCTAGGCATTAAAGATGGATTTAGCGGTTTTTGTGCTTTTGTGAGAGAATTCAATACCTCTCTAAAGATACCGGAAAATCTAAGCGGATTAGGCGTAACAAACGTAGATATAAAAAAACTAACAGAGGAAGCTCTAAAGGACCCAAGTTGTGGTGGAAATCCTATTGAGCTCAATAGTCAAAATGTTGGTGATGTTATCAAAAAAATTATATGAAGTTTTTGTTAATTAATGATGCTTTCTGTCAGTGGACTATTTTGTTGTTCTAGCTGGTCAATGACGGAAAAGTGGTCTTTTTCGGGAATGATAGGTTTTGTTGGTCTTATGATCCCACATCTCGTTCGCATGATGGTGGGAGGTGATTACGTTCGCGTAATACCCTATTCCGCCTTATTGGGAGCAATTTTTCTTCTATGGGCAGATATAACCGCTAGAACCATTATGGCTCCTGAAGACATGCCAATTGGTATAGTCACCGGCTTTGTGGGGGGTATATTTTTCGTTTGGCTTCTGGGTAGGAGATGAAGACCAAATTAAAGGAAATTTATTGTAACATTTGCCAATGCTCGAGAAATCCGAAATCTCAGTACAAAAAAATTTACTTTGTCTGAAAAAATGTGAGACCACTATCCCTTGCATTAAAGAGGGCAGGAGTTTTGACCCACCCCCTTTATCGGAAAGAAGTTAATAGATTTTAATCCTCATATTCTTATCTCCTTATTAGCTGCCCTGACCTAAATCGTTTGTATCATAAGAAAATAACGCAATTTTGTTTCCTTGAGGATCTCGAAGGTAGCCAACATAAAAATTAGGTGAATAAGAGTCACGATTGCCGGGCTTACCCTCATCCAATCCTCCAGCATCAAGTGCTGCAGCATGTAAGTCTCTAACTTCTTTTTGACTGCTCACCTGGAATGCAACCATTGATCCGTTCCCAGTTGAAGCTGGTTGTCCATCAAAGGGTTTTTTAACATAGAAGTCTGGTAAAGTGGGAACTAAGGAAGGTTTAACAGGAAGAACATAACTAAGGTCACCGTTATTTTCCTCATGCAGAACATAACCAAGTTCTGGTAAGAATGAAGAGTAAAATAATTTTGCACGACTTATATCGTCTGCTCCAACTGTGACGTAAGCAATCACTCCATTTGTTCCTTTTCTAGTTTAAAGCCATTGCGTTAGCAAAGTCTTGCTCTTGTTTTGATAATTTTTTTGAAGTCATGTTGTCCTCCGCTTTAGTACTTCTGGCCCAATGCCAAGGCGTACAAGTTGGTAATTAAATGCCTACCTCAAAATATAATTATTTGTTCATAAACGCAAGCTTTTACATGTGAATGCATAATTCAGCACCAACGATTTGCTCCTCTATTTTTGTAATAAATAAAGTGTCAGGGGTCCCAAATACTAAAGTGGGGGTACCCAGGGACTATGGTATTGGAGGGAACGTCAGCCACCTCCCTGTTATTATTAACTATGCGTCATTATTTATTACCCATAAAATCTAACGCTACATCGTTATCACCATGGTAAATATCATAGGTATGCTTCATGGCTTTTAAAGATTCAAGGGGAATATGAGGACCATGTTCTTTCGTTAATACTTTTACGCCTCTTTCAATCTGCGACCATTGTGTTTGAGACAAGTTTTCAAGCGGTCCATATACTTCTTTCAACAACGCATAGGTTTTATTCAATTGCGGATTTTCTGACACGGTTATCTCCTAGTTGACTCTATAGTAGTTAGTAATTAAAGGATTCTCAAATAGATAACGGGGATACCCAATGCTCGCATTGTTTTATCGACAATATCCTAATTGTTTTATTTTGGGGTCCTCTGTCTCTCTGTTAATATCAGCATATGAGAAACAAGCTAAAAATTATTCTTTTCATAATAATAATTATTCAATTACCTGCGCGAGTATATGGATGTGAACAAACTTTATATCCTGGTTTTTGGAAATGGAATAATTCAAAGGAAATTCACAACGTATTAGAAGTACTAAAAAAATGTAAATATGAAATTGGAGACGATTTTAATGAAAAGTATGGTAATGAAGCTTTAATTGTTGGTGTTGCCTTCGGTAATATAAGACCAATCAAATTTTTGATTAATGAAGGGGCTGACCCAAACTATAAGAATTGGATGTCCCGGTCTGCTCTGCATTATGCTTCTGCTGTAGGAAAAAATGAAGAAGTAATTGAATTGCTTATAAATAATGGATGGAATATAAACCAGGTTGATGATTTTGGGGACACACCAATATTTATAGCGCTCAAAGAAAAAAATTTCGCGAATTTTTTCGTTCTGATGTCAGCCAATGCATCAACTAGCTTAAAAAATGATCGTGGAGCAACCCCACTTCATTATGCCTCGGGTTATCACTACAATTATGAAGTAGAAAAGGAGCAATATTTGCTCAGAAAATATACCTCCCACAAGATTGGTGATGCTTTAGGTGTGATTTCAAAGCTTTTAGATAATAATCATTCTATCAATTTAAGGGATAAGTTTGGACAAACTCCACTGCATTATTCTGCTGGAGACTTTATAGTATTCGATTACCTATTAAAAAATGGAGCTGATCCAAACCTTCAAGATATAATGGGTAATACTGCCTTTCATTTATGGTACAGGTCTTGTGAAGGGGTTTTAGCTACTGCCTCATTAGTAGAAAAATATAACTTTGATACGTCAATAAAAAACAATGATGGCAAAACATATCTACAAATGGGAAAAGGTATTTTTTGTGACTAAGAGTTTGGCTACAATGTAATTTTTGTCCTTAAACCTATGGCTTAAGGCCTTCCAAAATGATTTGAAATATCAAACTAATATTCAGTCTTAAAAGTAACTTTTCTGTTATTTTTGTGTTCATCTAATATTTTTTTGTTTTGTGTGTCCTGAATAAACTTTCCTTTATATTGTTTTGAACATTTACATTTTTTATTTGACTCTATTAAATAATAACATTAAATGATGTTAATAACATTAAATGATGTAAACGTAATGAAGCAAAAAATAGATAAGTTATGGGAGGGGTCAACAGACCAATTTGTTGAATTAGCAAAAATACATGCGTTTGATAGAAATCTTATTTCAAGTGATCAAGAGCCAAACGTGAGACTTATTAGAGATTATGTCTCAAGAGGAATACTGTCAAAGCCGAAAAAAGAAGGAAAAGAAGTGGTATTCAGTCATACCCAGCTTATTGAGTTTCTTGCTTGCAGGTCGCTCATTAATGAGGGTTGGCCACTCAAAAAAATTGCTGATGATTTTCAGAAATCAACAATAGATGAAATTAAACTTATTATACCTGGAGAGACACCAGAAAATGACTCTATGAGGCTTATAAAAAGCTTTGGTAAAAGAGGCAAAACGCAAAATATTTCTTCAGCGCAAAGTGTAAAGGCATCATCTGCTACCGAAGAAAGTCCTCTGAGATCAAGGTCAGGAAGACTACTCAATTTCATAAAGTCTAAAGGTTTTTTAAAAAGCGGTTATAGGCCCTCTGATGACGAACCTTTTATGAACGAGGATCAGATAGCATATTTTAGGGATAAACTTCTCGATTGGAAAAAGTCTATTCTATCCGAGAGTAAAGGCACCAAAAGAGAAATGAAAGGAGAGAACAGAAACATTCCAGATCTTGCTGATAGAGCGTCAGAAGAAACAGATCGAGCGTTAGAGCTTAGAACAAGAGACCGTCAAAGAAAATTGATTTCAAAAATTGATGCAGCTTTAAGAAGAATAGAAGATGGATCCTATGGATACTGTGAAGAAACTGGAGAGCCAATATCTTTAAAAAGATTGGATGCCCGTCCCATAGCAACCTTAAGTGTGGAAGCACAAGAGCGACTAGAACGACAAGAACGACGAGAGGGATCTAATAAAAGTTTGAAAGGAAGCTTCGATCCCACAATGACTGAAGAACAAAAGGAAAGTATAGAACGACAAAAGGAAAGTTTAGAACGAGTAAAAGATATTCCAGCTAATAATTTTTTCGAATTGGCAAAGTGGGCAAGTAAAACTAATAATTTGCAGGGCTTTGAAAGAAGTATAGCCTTTAAAGCCGGTCGACAATTAACTACCGGTGACATATCAGCCAAGCTAGCATTAAATGCAGTAAGAATTTATCAGGCGGCCATGCAGAAAGGTTTCAAGCCATCCTCAGCAAAATTTTTTGAAAGCTCAGAGAGCGTTGAAGTCACTAAACCCTCCCCAGAGCCATTCTATAATTTAATGACTAATTCTACTGAAGAGACTAGTCCTAAAAAAAAATCTATGGGTAAGGCAATATGGGATGACCTTGAGGAAGAGAAAAATAATAGATCAGCTTTTATTCAATGGTGCGCTAGGAAATTGGAGGAAGCAGGTGAAATAGAAGCACTAATAGAGGTGGATTACAGTCAAAAAAATCAAGAAATTCATGGATACAATTACTCTGAAAAGTCAGGTGTCCTTGATCTTTTTATTTCAGTATTTAATGGTGCTAATGAAGTGTATCAACTCAATAGATCGGATGTTCACAAGTTATTAAATAAACTTTTACGTTTTTTTTTCTTGAGTAAGGAGTCAAAACAAAACCCACTCCACGTGACTGAAAGTGCTTATGATTTAGTATATTTAATACAATCTGAAAAAATAAAAGTAATTCGCCTCTTTCTGCTTACTAATGGACGATCAAGAGAAAAAAGTGTGGAAAATCGAGAAATAAATGGAATTCCTACCCAAATACAAATTTGGGATATCGACAGATTTTATTCATTAGAGAAAGGCGAAGGTAAGACTAGTGTGAAAAGTATGTCTGATCTCTTGAGTCACTTCAGCGAAAGAAGAAAAGAAATCACTGAGCTTGAACGGTTAGCAAAGATTTTAGGCACTACAAGCTCAAGCCTTAGCACTGAAGACTTCACAAAGCTAAACATTACAAAATCAATCAATTTGCAAGTGGACAAATCCGAAATGAAATCGATGACGCGGGAAAGAGCAAAAGCTATAGCTCGCGCAATAGAGCTTAGTTTAATTTTAAAAAAAAATAGGGAGGAAAATACTGATGACTGACTTTACTTTAGCTGCACAAAGACCGGCCTTACTAAAAGGGTTTGATAATGAATTTCATATTTTAGCAAAATTGAAAGCACCTGAACAACCAGAGGATACAAGAGAAAGAAAACCGTTAAATTTGTCAATTGTTATAGATCGTTCAGGTTCGATGTCTGGGCAACCTTTAGAAGAGGCTAAAAAATGCGCATCAATGATCGTCAATAGCTTAAAAGGTACCGATAGAATTTCAGTTATTACGTATGATAATAATGCCGACATAATTGTTTCATCAACAAAAGCCGTACATAAGATAGAAATATTGCGAGCTATAGAGCGTATTAGTTCTGGAGGGATGACCGATCTTCATTCTGGGTGGCTGTTAGCAGCTGAGCAAGTAGCCAGATATAAAACAGAAAATTCGATCAATAGGGTGCTTTTACTGTCAGATGGAATGGCAAATACCGGTTTAACGGATCAATTTGAAATTAATAGTCAATGCTCTGAGTTGGCGGAAACAGGTGTTACAACTTCAACCTATGGTTTAGGAGAGCACTTTAATGAGAGATTAATGGTTGAAATGGGTCGAGCAGGCAGGGGTCAATCTTATTATGGTCAGAAAGTCGAAGATTTAGAGGATCCGTTTCGAGAGGAATTTGATCTCTTATCAAATACGATAGCATCAAAATTAGAAATTTTCGTGGAATATCCAGATTTTGTTAAATTAGAACTATTAAACAATTATAATGGTCGAGATCCATTATGGAAAATGCCAGATTTAGCATATGGAGGGGAGGCATGGGCTTTATTTAAGCTTACGATTAAGGAGGGAGATCTACAAAGATCAGGTAGGGTAGATATACTTCGCTCTCATATTTCTTATGAAGATATCAACGGTGAAAGAGTCCAAACTCCAATAAGAAGTATTCGTTTAAGGCCTGTAAATGAAAATGCGTTTGGCGCGCTGGTAGAAGATCCAATTATTAGAACACGAATTCAAGAAGTAAGAGCGGCTTCCCTTCAAGATATTGCAAGAGTTGCAGCCGATAGAGGGGATTGGGGTGCTGTTGAGCACGCTATCAAACAAGCTGAAGAGGAAGCCTTTGATAATGCTTGGATTAGAGAAAATCTAAAATCTCTAAGAAGATATGCAGCAACGAGAGAGAGAAATGCTTTTTCAAAAGAAGCTATGTATTCAGCCGATAAGTTTAGGTCTCGCCTCGCAAGTAGTGTTGAAAATAGTCGAGACTACAGTGTTGATGAAGAAAACATAAAGCCAATGTACTTAAGAAGAAAAGAAGAACGTGGGAAAAGAATGTAAATTCCCTGATAGCTATTTGGTTCATCAAAAGAGTTTAAGAGATGCAAAAAATAAAACCGAAAAGAATGGAGCAGTTTGATCTCGCCTTGAAGGGGGAGCTTGAAGATTACAGGGAGGCTTGCTGTTTTTGTGGTGATGCCTTGACCGATATTTTTAAAACACATAATCCAGCTCCTCTCAACAGGGAGGAAGAAGCAGTTTGCTGTGAAATTTGTGTAGATAAGTTTGTTAGACCGGCAAGGATGCTACAAATACTTAATTTTAAAGAGGATGAATATAATTGAAATTATTGCTTTCTCTTACTCTTATTTTGGCTGGTTTTTGTACAATCGCAGGAAAAACAGTTTTTGGTGCCTGTATGAGTGGGTGGCCAAACGACTTTGTTATTGGTGAGGAAATAGGGGGAAATAATAAAGTAAGAAAGAGCTATGATGGCAGGGTAGTGACGCTTGATGGGTATATTTATTATTTTGGTGAACTTATGCCCACTGAAACGAATAAGTGTGGGGACTTGTTATTTACACCTGTTTTTGTAAATGATAGCGGCGAATATGTTCATGTGGGGATAAATAGACGACACTTCCATAAATTAAATAGATGCGTTTTTGCGCCTTTTAAATTTGGACACTATGGGAAAAATGATTTGCGTACTTCACGCACTGCAGGAATGTGGCAAAAGATAAAGTGGAGTCAGCAACACCGCCCTTGGGAAGATAAAGATAGAGTAAAATACTGTAAAATATCTCTTCAGGGTCGGTATGTTTATCGAGAACATTTTCTAGGAGATAATCCAAGATATACTTTTAAGGGGGAAGGGAAAACAGCAAGCTTTGTACTCGATTTCTTTAGACCACATCGATATCGCCTTTATCTCGATATTATTAGAATTTTTGATCTTTATAACTCTGGGGTAAAAGTAAGATGATCAAAAAAATATTAGCTCTAATTACCTTTTTGATTTTTTGTTTCAGCGCTCAATCTCAGGAATTTTATCGGTGCAAAGCAAACAAGTTTCTCCATGTAGAAGGCTCTGGTACAACTACGGATGTACCCATCGGAGGCGACTTAACATTTTCATTTATTTGGGATTGGCAAAATAAAGAAGCGTTTTTTGAGGGGATGCCTTTCGTGGCGGGAAATCTAGGCGGCTTGGAAACAATAAAAATTGATAGACAAAATGATGATTGGTTTATGATCAATAGTTTCTGGTACAAGTTCACCTATTCATTTAATCAATTTTTCTTTAGTGGCAATGACAAAGACGCCTTAACGATTATCGTTGGAGAATGTGATGAATACGCCGTTTATGTACATTAAAAAAGTATACCGACCTAAATGTATATTTGGGTTATACAAAACAACACTATACTTATTAGCATTTATCAAAAAAATAGCTCTTTCGTTTATATTTGTTTCAAATAGCTTAAACAAAAATTTTAGAAAAAAGAAAGTGGAACTTTACAATATTTTGGGGTCGAATTAAAAATGTTAGATACTAGGGATAAAATAATGCCGAACGAATTACTTATAGACTTAAAGCATGAAATAGACGCCACTGTAGAGGTTCTCGAGGATGGAGCTTATCCCCATGAGATATTTTTGGAATGGTGTATAGATCAGCTTACTGAGCTCAATGAAACGGAGGATCTAGTATCGGTTTTTTATGAAAAGAAGGGACAAATGATTCATGGTTATAGTTATTCTGATCATGATGGAAGGCTAGATCTTTATGGAACAAGCTATAAGGGATCAACAGAAGAATATACTCTTTACAAAGAGAAAGCTTACTCTGAAGCTGGCAAAATATTAAATTTTTTTACTAAAAATAAAGAGAGTAAAAAAAATGAGTTGGATATTGAGAAGGAAGCCTACGATTTAGTTGAAATTATAAGGAACTCAGAGATTACTCTTGTGAGAATTTTTTTATTTACTGAAGGAAAATCAACAATAAACCGTATAGAAGACACCGAGTTTGATGGAATTCCTGTTCAGACTCATATTTGGGATCTTACTCGATTTTCAAGGTTTAGATCTTCCAAAGATTACGTTGACAGTACTGATGTAATTTTTTCTGAGTACGGATTGGAGTCTATCTCCTGCTCATCGACAAATCTTATTTCAAATGAAATAGATACATATATGTGTGTAGTTCCAGGAGAACTGCTAGCAGACATTTACATGAACTATACATCTAGATTGCTGGAGAGAAATGTAAGATCTTTCCTTTCTTTTAAATCAAAAATAAATAAAGGAATTCTAGATACAATTAAAGATGAGCCTGAAAAATTTATAGCTTATAATAATGGTTTAACAGCCGTTGCGTCATCTATTGAGACCAATCAAGACAAAACGAAAATTACGAAAGTAAACGGCTTCCAGATTGTTAATGGTGGTCAAACAACAAATACTGTCTATAGAGCTAAGTATGCTAATAAAATCGATGTTTCAAATGTATTTGTACCCATGAAGCTTTGTGTTCTCTCACAAGACTCAATGGATGAGTTTGGCCCAAAAATTTCAAAATTTGCTAATACGCAGAACGTTATAAGAAGAACCGATTTGGTATCAAATCATCCAATATTCCGGGAGATTGAAACTTGGTCCAGGAAGACACTCGCTCCAAAAAAAGAGAGTGGAAAAGGAATTGAAACCAAATGGTATTTTGAGCGTACGAGAGGACAATATATGGACGAAGTTTCAAGGCACACGCGACTTGCTGAGAAGAAAAAATTTGAGAATGAGTATCCTAGAAACCAAAAATTTGATAAGGGAAAGTTAATCAAGTACTGGGGTGTTTGGTATAAGCAAGTTGAAAAGGTGAGTCTAGGTCTTGAAAAGTACATGCCTATTTTTATTGAAAATCTTTCTACTGACCGATCAAAGTTTGATCAAAAAACACCTGAAGAGTCATATCAAAGACTAATTGCTTTAGCAATTATTTATGAAGAAACAGTTAGATTAGTGAGAAGAAATAAGTATGGTGATAGCTATCCCTCGCATGTAGTTAATTATACCTTAGCTCTTATTTCATATAGATCAGAGACTCGGTATGACTGGCAAGAGATATGGCAAAAACAAGAGCTATCGGATGAATTTGTTGAAAACATTTGCTATGTAGCAGAGAAAGTAAGAGATGTCTTTAGAGACGTTACAAATAAAGAACATGTTATGGCCAGAGAGTTGGCGTATGGGCGAAAAGTGGGTAAGGGTAGAAATTCTTTTTGGGAAATATTACTTGAAAAAAATATTGGTTTAAAAAATGAAATAGTGATTTCCAAAACTAGTAATACAAAAAACCTAGGCAATATGCCAGCAGAGGAAGAAGATGAAAATATCATAAAAGTTATTGACTATGGAGACCAAATGCTGTGGGCCATAGCCAAGTGGTCTAAAGAAACTAAGAGCCTGCCCTCATGGCAAACAGGAATAGTGGGAAGCGTTGCAAAACGCTTGGGTCGTGGTACGCCCCCTTCAATCAAACAAGCAATCCAAGTTGTAAAAGCAGTTTCAGATGCAAAAGAGCTTGGCTTTTCTTTTGAAAACAATCAAGGCTAAGAGATACTTTGTTTAGTCAATAGGTAACTGTTCCGAATAGATAAATTTCGCGCAGGCATCTGCCGAGACGCTGTATTTCTTAACTGAAATTTTATTGGAATAACTATCTGGAAGTATTCTCGGAAAAGTATTTTCAACTTTATAGATTACAGGCGTTTCAACTTGAATTCTGATCCCTTCAGACTCATAATAGTCATAGTGTATGATATGATACCCAGCTCTGTTAAGGCTTTCCATAAATGTTTGTTTTTCGATGGATGAAAACTCGTATTTTTCTTGGATTGACTCGATGATTTTATTTATATTGTGCCCGATGTCTGAATTCTCCAAAATGGGGTTTGCAAGAAACAGATGCTTTCCTTGTATGTCATCTAGTTGCTTTTCACCTTGAATATGGAAGTTTTTATCACCCCCTATTATCGTTGTTTTCACTTCTATGTGGCATCTAGTAAACACAAAGTCATGTAGGCCTCTTTCAGGCCCTTCCCAACTTTCAAATGCCCTCAGCTTAGATGTACGCGGTAAGACCAGGTCTCGTAAACAAATTAATTCCCCAATAAGACCGATTTGTCTCTCTTTTGATAGAGGACCTTTTGAGTTTGTAAAAAAAATTTTCCAAGATTGCAATAACTGCTTTAGTCTCAAAACAGCTTGTTTAGGCGAGCTAATTTCCATAAGTTCCGTGATGATGTGAGATAAAAACTCCAGATATATATTATTATCGTATTGATTTGCTTTTTTCAGAGATATTCCTTGTAAATTTTCCTGCATTACGTTTTCAATTATAATTCCGTCAATTATAGGTATCGATTGCAAAAATAAGAATTCAGTTTTATGAAAAAGGCTGAGCCATAAAGATTTGCTAGTATCTAAATTTAGGTAAATACCTATTTCAATTTTTTCTGAGTTTATTCTAAGTTTGGCAGTAGAGTTTTCTTGATGTGATAAAGACTTTTCAAGTTTACGAATATAAATTTCTAAGTTTTCAGAATGCATTTTTTCTCTATTAGTCGTCGTCAAACTCTAACTCCTCTTCTACATCATCTAATAAATTGACAACATAGGTAGTTTTCCTCGCATTTGAAGACTTTGGAAAGCTTATTGCACATGCTGGAATTATGAGGCCGGGGATAGATGTTTGTTGAATTGATCCATCTAAAAGGTAAACTATTAATAGTCCATTTTTATTGCTTCTTTTCTTTCTATAA
Source organism: uncultured Alphaproteobacteria bacterium (assembly GCA_902556405.1). Taxonomy (GTDB): domain Bacteria; phylum Pseudomonadota; class Alphaproteobacteria; order Rhodobacterales; family Rhodobacteraceae; genus CACIJG01. The sequence goes on from CACDWF010000001.1 coordinate 299,752, forward strand.
TCTTCCCGTTTTGGCTTATTCGGCGCCGCTTCATTTATAACTTCCTGAAGCTCACTCTCAGTTAAATCTAATCTCTCATCATTTGCACTAGTAAGATTTCTTGCTGATAGCAAAAAGGTATTCCCCTCATTTTGATTTTTTCGCTCAAGTGGTTTCGCTTCGTAATTTCCAAAACTTTGTAAATTGTCTCCGCGAGAACGTGAATATAAAACTAGTGTCCAATTTTCTAGCTCGCTGATTTTATTCATTTGTTGAATATAGTCTATTATTAAATTCTTCTTCCAGCCTGGCGACGCCTTTTCGTCTACTTGAAATTTTGAGATAAAATCTATTATTTTTTTTGAATTTAAATTTCTAAAGATGGTATTGCTTGAAACTGTCTCGCCTTTTGGGAATGATTTATTATTGATAAATTGTTTAATGTGATCCAGATTATTTTTCTGGATCTCTAGCCCAATAGGTGAAACATCAAATCCTGTCATTTCGATATATGTATCGGCAAAAGATATGTTTAATTTTCTAGAGCGGTATTGTTTATTAGTAGCTGTTACCAACATCATTCCTGGATGAGAAAGAATTTGCTGTTGATAGTCGAGAGGAGTCAATGTTTCCTTATCCATCGAGATAATTCTATCTCGGAGATTTTCCAAGGCTAACGATACATGTCCATACCAATTATATAAACGGCCTGTTGTATACAACCGACAGAGATCTTTATACCCGTCCCTGTATCCAAACCAACGACCCATCTGCATAAGTGTATCATACATACGTGAACAACGCAGAAAGTAACTGGTTGTAAGATGAGGTAAAGTTAGCCCCCTTGAAAGCTTATCTCCTCCGATCCTTATAGAAATCAACCCATTTGGATGTTGATCTTCGTCGATCACATCCTTGTAGTCGCCATTAATTGTATATACATTATGACGTAATCTTCCCACAACTATCCTAAGTTGTTCCCTTAAAGTTTCTTCAGAAAGTTCTTGATTATCAAAGTCTGTATTAAACAAGTCAATTGCATCAGCTAAACGTTTCTGAGTGCCAATTGCATGTTGTTTTATGGCTATCTCATTATACAAGTCTTCAACAAAGTTAAGAACATGATCATAAATTTGACTTTGCACATCTTTGAATCTAGTAACGTGGATGAGCATTGTCCCATGTTCCTTATCTTGTCCTCTAGCTTGTCGAATAGCAGTAGCTACCAAAAATGAAAGAATTGAGTCGACCATACTTTCGGGAAGTTTTTCGACTTTCAAATATTTATCGTGTTTGTCAGGAAATGTTTCTATCCAATCGCTTGAATATGTGTCGACGTCGTCAAGATTTCTAAACCAATCTAAACTAGTTTCTCTATCGTTTGAATCTACGATAGCCTCAGTGGAGTCACTTTCATCTTGAATGGAACCAAAGACTTCTTTAGGTCCTATGTAATTGTCTGACCGACCAATACAATGGATAAAATTTCTTGGGAATAAATCGTCTGTATTTTCTACATCTATTAGCGTATTTGCGAATGGTGTCGCAGTGTATCCGATATAAGCACTTCTACTAAAGAGAGACAAAATCTCTCTTATAAGCCCGTTAATCGTTGAACTTTCATCAATTTTTTTCTTCGTATTTACTGAAGCATTATCAGCTTCGTCATCAATAAGCAACAATCTCTTGTTTTTATGTTGGTCGTGTCCTTCTGGCAAATATCTCTTAATATGTCTTATTAGATTTTCTAGCGGACCTTTAACTTTTTTATTGACCGAATACCCTTCAAACATGCCTGGGTCGTTAGCTTCTAAAAAATCTCGCTCTCGATTAGTCCAGTTAGGCAAACGATGTTTGTCCTTTCTTTTAGAGTTGTTCATAAGCATTGAGCCAACGCCGCATATTTTATTGCCTTCTGAAGTCAAGCTTGTATTGAAGCCAGTTATTCCTTCTTCAAATCTTTTTTGGGTTTGAAATCTAAGTGAGTTGTGCATTCCAGACAGGACAATAACAATATCGTATCCGACGTCTAATGCCTTAGCAACAAGTCCCAGGAAATTAGTAGTTTTGCCAGATTGAACATCCCCTATGACTAGTCCTTTAGAGGACCACGGACCAGTTCTTTCTGGGTTTTCAATTAAGGAAAGTATTTTATCTGTAGAAGCATCCCATTTGCCAACTTTGTCAGCATTGTTTCTTTGAAGCATATACTTTTTATAGTCAACCCAAAAAGTACCATCTTCGATAAGGTCTCGCTTTTGACTTAACCATTCAATATGCTGATGTTTAAGAACTACACTTGTAGAATCCTCCGCCTTAATAGCGATTTCTGTATTCAGTCTCTCAACCAATAATGCTAACTTAACCTTTTTGATAATATCTTCAGAAAGGTTATTAAGATTTTTATAAAACTCAAAATATTGTTCAACGCTTCTCATAAGATCTTCTTTTTTCAACAATGAACCGGAACCCTCCGATTTATTTAAGTTGGACAAAACTGCCTCAAATATATCTTCTTCAATCTGCTTAATATTCATTTTTGGAACTCTCTATAAATCTCGTCTTTGAAGCTTGTGAAGGGCTCGGCTTCAACTAAATCGCGGATAGCCATTTCCCTAGGCTTATCAATATCATCTGTGAACTGTAATGCCATTTTTACTAAATCTAGAACTTCAGGTAATGAAAAATCTAATTTAGGCTTATCGATATTGTCATCATTCTCCTCTATCTGTATCATTGAGGTCGGCACCGACTTTTCTAACAATTTTATAAAGTTAGTAACATCAGAACTTTTTCCATTATAATTTTTTTTGATTAATTTTAGTACAGGGTGTTCTTTATTGATCTCAAACATCAATTTTCCACTTCTGGATCTTTTCGGTTCCCATACAAAACTTTTTGATCCAAACTCTCTTCCTGCAGACTTTGCCCTGAATTTTGCTACATCTAAAGCTTCTTTTCTAGTTCTTTTTGCATAGGCTTCGAGTTTATCTCTATTTATCGCAGGAATACTCACTCGGCTTTTCATAACGTCTATATTCCATGTTTTGTCTAAACTGTTCGGCAAATCGATGATTATTCTAGCAAGACTGTAGTGTGTATCAGGTTTTTTATCTCTGAGGTTTAGCCAGCTCCCGTTTACAATTAGTCTATTATTTCGATAAACATAAAAACCTTGTTGTGCGACCCAACCCTTTATTCCGGCATAAAAATCGTAGTCTTTCCCAACGAACTTACTATTGTGTGGCAAAACATAAGGAACAATTTTTACATCACCTTCTATAATCTCTGGCGCTGATGGGGTACAATTTGGAGGAATGGGCAGCCAAGGTTTGACGTTCTCTGCATTGACGGTTATCGAAAATTGTTTCTTTTCCAAAAAACGACCGAATATTGTTCCCAAGTAAGCAGCCAAATCGGCACCCATTTGACGGAACGTTTCAATTTTTATTGCAGTTTTTTTCAAGTTGTCGCACTTTTTCCATACAATAAGAGTTCCAAATTCTTTTAATTGAGCAGGAAATTTACTTGCCCAGGTTGGCATATTTTTCTTCACGAGCCATTTCTGTCGTTCTTCGACCAAATCCAGGTCCCAGCATCGAAATGCAACTTCAGTACTTTTTGTTTTTGAGAAAACATTTAACTCCCTTGCAATTGAAAAGGAAGCCGCTTTTAAACCTAATCCAAAGCGACCAAGATCATTTTTTTCTCTTTTATCATTAGGATTTTTTGAACCAAGAGACATATTGATAGCTAGATCCTCTTCGGTCATTCCTTCACCATTATCAAGGATATATATATATGGATCAGATTCATTCCATTCTAAATGAACAACAATTTCTGTAGCCTTCGCTGTTATAGAGTTGTCTATAAGATCACAGATTGCAGTATTGAATGTATAACCAAAGTTTCGTACTGACTCTATTAAGCTACTTCCTGGAGGAAGTTCTTCCAAATCTTCTGAATAGAGTTTATTGGCCAAATAGCTTACCCGTCAAAAATAAATTTATTACATAGAATATAGTGATGTTAACAGATATCTTTTCGTGATTAAATTTTATAATCTTAATTCCCAAGAGATTCTAAAGCCAAAAATAAATAGTTGACTACTATATAAATTTTAATTATTTTGCACACTCAAAAATTATCTTCCTTTTATTTTTAAAAATTTCTCAACTGCATACGGTTGGTAAAAGTTAATAAATTTTTAAAAATAAAAGGAAGATAATCATGACAATCCAAGCAAAAATTCCATCAAATCTCGAAATGACCATTTCAGCTGAGGCACTTGAAAAAACTCAGTTTCTTCTCAAGTCCCTTGGTTTTGATCTATTTGAAATGTGGCAGCATGACTCCGGGCTTTGCTATGAGATTTGGAAAAGCGAAAAAAACTCTGTTCGGGTAAATATATCTCAGGATCTATCACATAAAGACGCTTCTAGGTCCGATATTGTAGAAGAGGTTGATTATCTCTATTGGGAGCTAAGAGCTATAAAAAATATACTTATTGATCATGTTTATGAACCAGATGTTGAAAATTTGGGAATTGAAAAAACGCCTCAACAGGAATTTGCAGAAGCTGTAGCGTCAGTGAAAGACCTAGACGCTTTTGAAGATTCTGAAAAAACTTTCTTGTTCAAAAAGCATGTTGATCCGATACTGATAGCATACTTATCTATGGATCAGGATCAGAGAAAAGCCATACAGCAGTAGGAGGCATAAAAATGTTAGAACTTAATCAAGAACAAAGATTGGCTGCTGAACACTCAAGCGCTCGTTTGCTTGTCCTAGCTGGACCAGGAACAGGTAAGACAAGTACTCTAGTTGGAAGATATCTATATTTACTAAAACAAGGTGTTGAGCCAGAGAAAATTTTATGCTGTGCATTCTCAAGAAAAGCTGCAGACGAGATAAGAAGTAGAATAAATACGGAAAGGGGTACGGATTTAGATCAGGACAACCTCACAACTTTTCATGCGTTAGGCAACAGAATTGTTAGAAATTATTCCGCTTTAATAGAATTGAATCCTCCGGAAACAATACTGTCTCAAGCTTTTCAAAGAGTAGCTATTATCAGAAGTATTAGAATAGAAAATGAGGAAGCATTAAATGAAACAGATGAAGATAGGGATATCAATAATACAGAGATCCTTAGTCAGATTGATATTTTTAGGCAAAACTTGCTTGACGTAGAAGACGCCGGTGTCAAAGCAAGTGAAACATCAGATACGCTACTAAATCTAGCTGCTAGAATCTATCCATATTATGAAAAGCATCTGACAGATAATAATAAAATAGATTTTGAAAGAATGATTCACTACGCCATTAAAATTCTAGATCAGGATGTGAAGGGAAATAAACAAATTGTCAAAAAGTATGAACATGTTCTTGTTGATGAGTTTCAGGATATAAATTTTTCTCAAAAAAGAATGATGGATCGTATTTTAGAAGGCGGAGCAAAGTATTGGGTTGTTGGAGATGATGACCAAGCAATCTATGGTTGGAGAGGAAGCGACGTAAAATTCATATTAGAATTTGAACAGGATTATCCTGGAGCTAAAAAAGTAAACCTTAAACAAAACTATAGGTCCGGTCGTTCGATTGTCTATCTTGCGAAAGAGCTGGCATCTTATCTAACCTCAAGGCATGACAAAATGTTAACCGCCGTTACCGAGGCGAAAGGTCAAGCTAGAATATTTGATTTTGCAAATGAAGAAACCGAAGCATCTGGTGTTGTAGACCTTATTCGATCTCGGAAGGAAGCAGGCGTCAATAATAATGAAATTGCTGTTCTTGCTAGAACTAATCAACTTCCTGCGGCAGTAGCTGCAAAATTAGCACTAGCCGATATTCCCTATTTTACAAAAGATGGATCAGGTTTATTTTCGGACAAATATTCAAAGCAGCTAATAAGTGCTATTGCTATCAGCGATGGTCAAAATTTGGATAGAAGGTATGCTATTAAGATTTCCAACCAATTGGAAAGCTTCGCTACCAATTTAGCGACTAATCCATGGCCAGTCAAAGTTGCTTCGTTATCTACCTTTTTAACAAATAGAATATCAGGGTCAGACAGGCTCACTGATGATGAGAAACTAGAAGCAACAGAACAAATCAAAATTCATAAAGACTATCTTGCATCCTATCCTGGATCGGACGTGGTATTTGAAAAATTGAATGCCTTTACTAATGCGACCGAAAATTCTGATGCAGTTTATGTCGGTACAATTCATGGGGCAAAAGGTTTAGAATGGAATAGTGTTTTTATAATTGGGTGGGAAGAGTCGGTTTTACCTCATTCACTGGCTGTGAATAGACTTGATGAAGAAAGACGACTCGCTTATGTCGGTATAACGCGGGCAAAAGAGTATCTAAGCATGTCGCACGTAAATAAACGAAACGGAACAGAAAAGGTTCCGTCCCAATTTTTGTCTGACTTGGTTAGAAGATTGAAGGAACAAGTTCAACCTAATCAACCTGTCGAGGCAAATCAAAGGGAAAGACTATTTGGGTCAGAGGTTGTTAAGAATCGCAAGAAGCTTATAGACAGAGTGGAAGAGAATCGGAGAGAAACTGTAGTAGAATTCAATGCGGCAGACGGTTTATTATCTCATGAAGGGTACAGTGCAAGCAAAAATGGCCCCACAGACCAAAGACGTCAGAGAATTTTACAAAATATTTTTATCGGAGATGTTCAGATTCCAGAATTTATATCAGAAAGCGTTCTTACCCAATGGGGAAAGCCAAGATCCCAAGAGAGGTTCGATAAATTAAGGAATTCAATTAACTCCTTTAAAAGTCTTAACGAGGGAAGAAGAAATAGGTCAGATGAGGCGATAAGAAAATGGGAAAAAGATATAGAGTATCTGGATAATGTACTCATTAAATCTATCGAGAGTAATGATGAATCTTGATGATTATAGATTTAAACTAAGAGATAAAAACTCCCGTTTTAAAGACAGATTGTTTAAAGACCATGTTACTAGCGATTTAGTAGAGGCGGGAGGTTTGTTTCTTTCTCTTGCTAAACCTGACATTGAGATAGCCACGTTAATCGATCATGAGCTTCGGAAAAGAAAATCTTTAGAGAGAACTTCTGAAAATGTTGAAGCATGTAAAGAAATACAAAATGCTTTTAAAAAGGCTAATATTGAGCCGATAGAATGGCTATTTCGCGCCAGAGTAAGGTTAAGAACACTTCACAATGCACCAGACGGGTTTGGAACATTTTCTACATATGTTATTTTGATAGACTGGTTAGATAAAAATAATAATTATGGAGTTTATGTTGGTCAAAGTCGTAAGTTACCTGATGAGAGATTTTTGCAACACATTGAAGGAGTAAAGGCGGGACAGAATGTTGAGGAGCGGGGTGTTCAGCTGCTGTGGTCTTTAATGCCGTACGCAAATAATGTTCTCAAAGCAAAAACAAGGAAGATGTATGAAAGTGCAGTTCACCATTGCCTAGCATCCGTAAAGGCAAAAGGATTTAAAAATGATCTTCTGAAAGTGGGTGGTGACGGGAAAAAACAGGACCCAAATAGTTGGCCGGGCAATTTTCAAATGAAGTTAAAAATTTTTTTGAGTGATTTCCATGAAAAAAATGAATACTAAAAGTCACTGGTGAAATAATGATCCAGAGACTTGATTAAAATTATTAATTAATCTATAAAGTATCGAAGGCTTTTAATTACCAACTTGTGCGCCTTGGAATGGTTCCTTAAGCACTAAAGCGGAGAAAATCATGAAAAATGAGAAAGACACTTCAAGACAGTTAATGTTTCTTGAGCCCGTTAGTAATGACACTGACACCGAAGAGTTAGTTGAAAGGCTTATTTTGAAACTAGAAAGTTTTGGTTTCAACATCATTGGTAAAGATGAGGAAACAAAAGATGAAAGTTAAGTGGGTAGAGTTAACTGAAGATGATCCTATTTTTAGACAGGGTTTTATATTATCAAATCAAGGTTCTAGGCAAATAGAAAAACAAAAAAGTGAACTGAAGCACAAGAAGCCTGGATCCAAACAGAAATCATCTAAGCCTAAGTTCAAAAAATAAAAAAAAAGAGGGACCATAAAGTCCCTCTCTAATTCAACTAATGAGTTGTTTCTTCTTCCGGGTGATTACCTCTGGAGTATAAAACTTCTACATACATAGTTTTTTTCTCTTCTACGAACTTGGATTTCCACACTAGCTCTATCCCCTTATAATCTATAAGGTCGTACCATATTTCGTATGTATTATATTTTTCTACCTGACCCTCAATAATATTGATGATACCATCAAGAGCCTCTTGCTTTCCTCTGCTTTCCCTTGAGAGTGTGAGTAAATCTTCCTTTGAATAGAAGGCATCCAATACGGCTGGTGCAAAATATATTTCCATCTTCACATCGGAAATCTGGTGGTCGGCTATCACATAAGAAAAGATATTGATGTTATTCATTTGAATCTCCTTAAAAATCAAAAACCAAAATGTCAAAAAGCAAACAACAGCTTTAAAGCTGCGCAATGATCTAAGATATTTAAGGATGACTATTGTCTATTATTTATTTAAAAAAATTGCAACAAAATATTTGTATTTCTTAATAATGTTTGAGCTCTTAAAACTGACATATATTTAATCTTCACAAAAAAGTACAAAATTTTATTTTGGGAATTTCTTAGGTGCTTTTATTGTTCTCTAGCAACTAACGGAATCTGATCATGGATAGAGAATATTTTAAAAAGCAACTGAGAAGAGTTGAAACTGACTTAAATTTTGATGATGGGTATCAGTTACTCTATGGTCCTTGGAAAACTATTGGAAGCCAAAATATTGCATGCATATCTTTAAATCCATCTCTAAGAAATGATGACCATAAAAAAATGATCTCCGATGAAAGGGGTAATTCATATCAAGTTGAGGAGTTTACAACCTCGTCACCCATTACCGCACAAATTCTAAAGATGTGCTCATATCTTGAGGTCTCACCAGAAAAAGTTCTAATGGGAACAATTTGCCCATTCCGAAGTAAAGATTGGAATACAATGAAAAAGGATAATAAAATGGTAATGGAACGTGGGTTAGCAATTGGTCGTGAGTTCTGGGATCAAGCTTTAAGTAACAGAATGAATTTGGTAATTGCACTTGGAAAAGAAGCTACTGATACACTATGCCAATTATTTAACGGAGAAAAGGAACTTGAAATCAGAGCAAACTATCAAAACACCACTTTGAAGCGATTTCGAACAAATAGGAATTTCAAGATAATTTCTCTCCCTCATCTTTCAAGATTTCTAATTTTTTCACGTCTCGCATGCGCTACACCCCTTCAAAAGATTTTTGCAATTTAGTTTGCAAAACCCTCAATCGAAAAGAGGTATTTCAGAATTCGCTTAAGCGTTCTGATATTACTTGATAAAAAGAGGAGTCCCAAATACTAAAGTGGGGGTACCCAGGGACTATGGTATTGGAGGGAACGTCAGCCACCTCTCTCTTATTATTAACTGACCGTCATTATTCATTACCTGTAAAAGACAAAGCTACATCTTTTTCAGAATGGTAATTATCATAGGTATGCTTCATGGCTTTCAAAGATTCAAGAGGAATATCAGGACCATGTTCTTTCATTAATGCTTTTACGCCCCGTTCAATTTGCGACCACTGTTTTTGAGACAAGTTTTCAAGCGGCCCATACACTTGTTTTAACAACGCATAGGTTTTATTCAATTGTGAGTTTTCTGACACAGTTATCTCCTATCTGAAGTTAAATTTTAGCATAAGTAAGCGGTAGCTTAAAGTAGGCTCTCACAATTTTGTGAGTAGTAGACTAGATGTGGACCCTAATGTGGACCTGATAATATTATGTATTTTTAAGTTATTGAATTATAATGGATTTTTACGTTTTTGTGGCGGAGGAGGTGGGATTCGAACCCACGGTAGACTTTCACCTACGTCGGTTTTCAAGACCGGTGCATTCAACCACTCTGCCACTCCTCCGGTAACGTCGATAATATAAACAAATTTTTTTTTTTCAATTGAAAAGATCTTTATTAATTTTGACCAAATATTTATACTAGAAGGTATTAGTTATTGTATTTTACCTAATAAGGAGTTTGTGATGAAGGTTAAAGCATATGCCGCCAAAAATGAGAAAGGTCTTCTAGAGCCTTACGAATATGAGTTAGGAGAGATAGGGCCTGACGATGTCGATATAGAAATAGAAAATTGTGGACTTTGCTACAGTGATGTTCATTACATTGACAACGATTTTTCAAATAACGAATATCCTTTTGTTCCTGGTCATGAGGTTATCGGAAAGATTACGGCAATTGGCAGCCAAGTTAAAGATAGGCGCGTTGGGCAAAGAGTTGGAGTAGGGTTTCAGGCTGGTTACTGTAAGACATGTGAATGTTGTTACAATGGTGACCATAATCTTTGTGATGATAGAGTGGGTGTTTTCTTAGGGCGTAATGGAGGGTTTGCCGATAAGATAAGAGTTCAAGATTTAAGTGCTATTCCAATTCCTGATGCACTTGATCCAAGGACTGCGGGTCCTCTTATGTGCGGTGGTATCACAGTTTTCAATCCTTTTGTCCAATATGCAGTTAAGCCCACTGACAGTGTCTGTATTTTTGGAATAGGTGGACTTGGTCATATGGCTATAAAGTTTGCTAATGCATGGGGTTGTGAAGTGACCGCTATCACTGGTTCTGAAAGTAAAGTAGAAGAAGCTAAGAGTTATGGTGCGCATAATGTGGTTATTGCCAATGATATTGATGCGATTAAAAAGCTTAAAAAATCTTTCGATTATTTATTTTTCACAGGCCATGCGTTTGAAGGTAAATGGGGTTTATTTATGAATACTCTCAAGCCAAAAGGTAGGCTTCATTTCCTTGGGCTTTTATCTGAGCCTCTAAATATAACTATGTTTCACATGTTGAGGGGACAAAATTCAGTGTCCGCTAGTCCTGTTGGGGGACCTGAAGCAATGAAAAAAATGGTAGAATTCTGCGCTAGACACAAAATAATTCCAGAAGTGGAATTTTTCAAAATGTCAGAAATCAACGAAGCCATAGCCCACCTTAAAAGTGGTAAGGCACGTTACAGGATTGTTTTGGAAAACTAGCTAGTATCAGTTTTTGATTTTTATTGATATCATTTCGGCTACTGATTTTTGGTTGTCGTTAACTTTTTCTTGTAAGTCATTGATGCGTTCACGTCTCTCAGAAATCTGAACTGAGTTCTTCATAATATCTATTGCATTTGTCTGTGTCTTGGATTGAATCTCAATAATTCGCTTTTGATTTTCAGAAGCCATCTCCTCTATTTTGGCGCACCTTTTTGTATTTTGTTCTATGCGTTTTTTATTATCTTTTTCAGTAGCTTTCGAGGGATGAAACTCACCCTTTAGAAATTTCTCATTAGTTGCCAAGTTTTCTGTATTAAATTGTAGTGTGTCCTCATTTTTTTTCATAATCATCCTGTTTAGTTCAATAAGCCTCTTGTTTATCTCAGTGAGTTGTTTGTTCACTTCAAGAATAGTTTTATTTATAGAAGACTTATGCTCCAGAAAATCTAATTGAGCTTTGTTATTCATCGATTCTCTAAAATTTATTTCGACATCATGCTCAGCAATCATGTTGCTCATTATGGCTAATCTATTTCTTAATATCTCATCTGTTTCTTGATTAGCGAGGTGATGGTTCCCCATGTAAGCCGCATTATAGTTTCTCATGATAGAGGCGTAATTTTGTTCTATAGAGGCCCTACATACTTCCACCTTTGTTTTGTTTGAATTTATAAGTATCTCAAGCTCGAATATTTTTCGGCGATTTGATTGTATTTGGGCCTTATTTTCGGGATTCATACGTTACCTCTTTCTAATTAAATTAGGTGATAAAACTTTACTACCTTGGACATTAGACTACTATAGCGTATTAAGCGCATAAAATTCAAAAAAATATTAAATTTCGGTGAACCAATTTAGGAATATATAAAAATGTATAAAGAATTGTTAACTTCGCAGCATGGCGATACTTTTGTGATTTCCCTTAACAGACCAGAAAAGTTAAATGCATTTACTAAAACCATGCAAGACGAACTTATTGAAGTTTTTGATCACACTGATCAGAACGATGACATTAAATCAGTCGTGATTACTGGGGAAGGGCGGGCCTATTGTGCAGGAGCAGATTTGGTTGATGGGCCAAACACTTTTAATTATGCAAAGGAAGGAAATAGGCTCTCTAATGATGATAATGTTGATGGAGGTGGTTTAGTAGCACTTAGAATCTTTAAATCTAAAAAGCCTGTGATAGGTGCTATTAACGGAGACGCTGTGGGTGTAGGGGTCACTATGACTTTACCGATGGATATCAGGATTGCGTCGGACTCAGCCCGGTTTGGGTTTGTGTTTTCAAGAAGAGGTGCTGTACCTGAAGCGTGTTCCAGTTGGTTTCTTCCCAGGATCGTAGGTATCTCTAAAGCTCTGGATTGGTGCTATACAGGGAAAGTTTTTAATTCGCAAGAAGCGTTGCAATATGGATTAGTTTCCGATGTTTTAACCAACGATAAATTGTTAGATAGAGCAATTGAAATTGGATCGAGTTATAGCAATAAAACTTCAGCAATATCTGTTTCTCTTGCCAGGCAAATGATGTGGGGCATGCTAGCTGCAACTCACCCAGAGGAAGCACATTTTTTAGACTCTATGGCAATGGAGAAAATGGGAAAGTCTCCAGATATTAAAGAGGGAATAGCGTCTTTTTTGGAAAAGAGAGCCCCTAATTTCCCAATGAAAGTTAGTAAGGATTTGCCTGATCTGACTGCTGCTTTAAAATCCAAGTAACATAAAAAGCTTACATTTTCATAGACTTTATAGAATTATTAGCCACCGCTGCTATTTCATAGAAAGTTGTTTTCTCTCTTGTAAAACGCTCTTTATATTTTGTTAGGGCAGGGACAGGCAGAACAGATAAGTTTTCCGATAAGAAAGCCGATGCACAGGTTTTCCCAAAAAGAGTTCCCGGAGCAATGCCCCTTCCAGAATAACCGAAACAGGACAACGCATTATCTTCAAAATTCACAATTTTTGGTATATGGTCTCTAGTCATAGCAATCTTACCTGACCAGCGGTAATCAAATTCTAGATCTGGTAAAAAAGGAAAGAGGTCTCTAAGCTTTTTGTTTGCCCAATTAGAGTGAATAAATTTCCCAAAACCTTCAGAATTGCCCATTGTTCCTATAATAAGACGTCCTGCATTATCGACTCTAAATGAAGACATAATTGTTGCTGTATCCCAACAACCCTCTTTGCCTGGCAGGATTGCGCTCATTTCATTAGAGTTAAGTGGTCTCGTTGCAAATTGAGAGTAATAAACGGTAGAAAATTTACCTTTATTTTGTCCGTCGTTTAAATCTTGATAAGCGTTCATAGCAAGCAATAAATATTTGCTTTTGATTACAATGTCTTTGACAGAGACGTGCCAAATATTATTACGTTTTCTAATATCGTTTACTTTAGATTTTTCATAAATTTTTGCGCCCATCTCTTTTGCTTTTCGTGCAAGGCCTCGGCAATAAGCCAGTGGATGAATCGTTCCAGCTCTTGGGTCACGTAGTGATCCGAGAAATTTTGAGCTTCCTATTTTATTCTCAGTTTCGGCCTTATCTATTAGAGCTAGAGGCTCCCCAAACTTTTCACCTTGATGAAATCTTTCACTTAGATATTTCATTCCTTTTTCAGAGTGAGCGCAATGCAAAGTCCCATTCCTTTCAGGATCACATTTTATTTTATTTTCTTCAATAATTGAGAAGACTAAATTAGGAGCCGACCCAAGTGCGGATATTAGGGTTTCACCTTGTTTTTCTCCTAAAATAGAAATAATTTTCTTTGGTGGTAGCCATAATCCTGAATTTACCAAGCCAACATTTCTACCAGAACCACCGAACCCAATAGTCTCACACTCGAGTAATACTACTTGGGCCCCCTGTTTTGCAGCCTCTAAAGCAGCAGAGCAACCAGTAAAGCCTCCACCAACTATCAATAAATCGGCAGTAATGCTTTCAGGTTTTTTAGAAAAAGTCTCTTTTTCTTTAGACGTTTTTTCCCATAAATTATTCATTTAAATAATAGAACTTACTTGTAAAATTATGTATGTATGGCTAGGTACTCAATCTAATTTCAATGGCATGCCTATAAGCAAACCGCCATCGACCGCTAAAAGTTGGCCTGTCACATGGTTGCTCAGATCACTTGCAAAAAAAAGTATGGATCCAATTATATCTTCAGCAGTTGGGCATTCGCCAAGAGGGTTTGTTTTTTCATATGCTATTATCGCTTTCTTAAACTTTTCATCTCCAAGGCTATTTTTCCACCAGTCAGTGGCTACAAAGCCAGGACATACTGCGTTTACTCTTATTCCATCTGGCCCAAGAGAGCGCGACAGTGCCAATGTCATGGAGTTAAGGGCGCCCTTGGAGGCAGCATAGGCAACTGATGATCCTAGTCCTCGTAGTCCCGCTACAGATGAGATATTTACGATACTACTTTTCCTATTCTTAGCGAGATGTGGTCGTGCGTATTTGATTAGCTCATAGTTACTATTTAGATTTAAAGCCATAATGTTTTCAAAGTCATCTCTATGCAATGCATCCAAGTTGGAATGGTCAGCAAATTTTGTTCTACCCGCATTATTTATTAAAATGTTAATTGCTTTAAATTCGCGGAACGCTCCGTCAATTAAATGTTTACAACCCTCATCAGTTGCAATATCAGATTTTATTACAAGAGGCGTCTCTCCTAGTTGTGAGCATTTATGGGCGACTTCCTCAGCGGCTTCTTTGCTTTTGGAGTAGTTAATTGTAACTCTACCACCCAAAGCAGTTATTTTTTTCGCTGCCTCTGCGCCAATTCCTAACGAGGATCCAGTGATAACAGCAACCTTACCTTCAAAATTCATCATATCCTCCAAATAAAATCTCAACCATTATAGGATATTGCAAAATGAAAAATTTTTTAAGAGATACTTTATATTTTCATAAGATTGGTTCATGATATAAACTTAATAATTGGTTTAGATAGAAGGAAGACATCATATGAAGCTTTATTTTGCACCGAATTCAAGGGCAGTAAGGATAGCTTGGTTGCTTGAGGAGCTAGGCTTAGATTACGAAGTTGAAAAGTATACAGTGGGAGACAGAGCACTTCGAACACCTGAATACTACAAAATACATCCTATGGGACGTATTCCGGTATTAGAAGATGGGCAAGTGAGAATATATGAATCAGGCGCTATTGTTCAATATTTATTGGCGCGATATGGAGATGGCAAATTTTCTCCTAACGTCGAGGACCCCATGTTTCCTGAATACTTACAATGGCTACATTATGCTGAGGGTTCGATAATGGGCCAGGTAAATATTTTAGTCGTAGAAACAATACTTCTTCCTCCAGAAAAGAGGAACGATGTAAATGTAAACCGAGCAAAAAAATTGCTTGGCGTAGCACTCGGCAACGTCGATAGCAGGCTAGTAGACCGAGATTATTTGACCGGCACTTTTTCTGGAGCGGATATAATGACAGGCCATGCTTGCTTTGGTGCTATGAGAGCAGGTGCAGATATTTCAGAAATGACGAACCTAAATTCTTATGTCAATCGTTTATTAGCTAGACCAGCTTTAGAAAAGGCGAGATCTCTATGATAAAAAGCAACATAATAAAACACACAGATCACTTGCAAGCGGAAATAAGAGAGAATATTGGGTTGATAGCATTTAATCGACCTGAGTCAAAAAATGCACTGTCAGATGAGCTAACTCCAGCATTAAGAACGACCTTGGAAAATTTTGAAAGTGATAAAAATGTACGAGTAATTTTAATCACAGGTAATGGAGGGGCATTCTGTTCTGGGGGAGATGTAAAAAGCTTTGCAAACAATAGTGATCCGGGTTTATCGAGTGATTTGTCTGTCGAACAAAAAGTTAGAAAATTACAAATAGGTCAGGAGGGAGTTTCGTTAAAAATACATGAAATGCCAAAACCGACTATAGCCGTGCTTCCGGGAGCAGCTGCTGGTGCCGGAATGTCAATAGCATTAGCTTGTGACATTAGAATTGCCTCAGAGGACGCATTTTTGGTTCCTGGGTTTGGCGGTATCGGGCTCTCGGGTGATTATGGGGGAAGTTGGTCCCTTGGACAACTAGTAGGACCTTCAAAGGCAAAAGACATTTATTTTTCTAATAAAAGAATTAGTGCGTCCGAGGCATTAAATGAAGGTATTGTCAATTATGTAGTTGCAAACGAAGAACTTGAAGATTTTTCATTGAAAAAAGCACAAAATATCGCTTATTTCTCACCTACCGCTCTTCAATATATGAAAGAGAATCATAATAGAGCTACTTTCTCTACAATGAAAGAAAGCCTGGCCATGGAAGCGGATAGAATGATCAGATGCTTTCAAACAGAGGATCATAAAAATGCAGCAAAATCTTTCGTAAGGAAAGAGAAACCAATTTTCAAGGGTCATTGATAAGGAGGAGTTAAATGGTCGAATTTAAATTTATTTTTGATTTTGGAAGTCCAAAAGCGTATCTCGTTTATAATATGGTACCAGGTATAGAGGAAAGAACAGGAGTCAAAGCAGACTATGTCCCTGTTTTACTTGGTGGCATATTTAAATCAACAAACAACGTTTCGCCAATTGAGGCATTTAAAACAGTTCCTGCCAAAGGTAAATATGATGATTTAGACACAGAAAGATTTGTAAAAAAGCATGATATTGACTTTAACTTTAATTCCCACTTTCCTATTAATACGTTAAATCTCATGCGGGGAGCAGTATATGCAAAGGAAAATGGTTTTTTTGAAGATTATGTTAAGGTTATTTTTAAAAGCATGTGGGTTGATAACAAAAAAATGGATGAGTTAGATGTTATAAAAACTGTTCTAGAAGAAAATAAGTTGCCAGCTCAGCGTATCTTTGAAGGTACTCAAGATCAGAATATTAAATCGAAGCTTATTGAAAATACTGCTAAAGCAGTAGAAGATGGATTATTTGGAGTTCCAAGTTTTTTGATTGATAACGAACTTTTTTTTGGTAAAGAAACACTTCAAGATGTTGAAGACCTGATTAAAGATAAAGTTGCTTGATTATGAAACAATTTATTCTGAAAGAGGCTCCAGACGCAAAATTGAACATCTCCAATTTTGAACTGCAAGAGGTAGATTTACCTAAACCAGAGGATGGTCAAGTCTTGGTACGTAATATTTTATTATCTATTGATGCTGCAAATAGAACTTGGATGCAGGGAAGAACTTACAGAGATCAAGTTGTAGCTGGAGATGTAATGCCAAGTTACTCAGTTGCGGAGATTGTAGAAAGTAAAGATCCAGAGTTTAAAAAAGGCCAGATAGTAACGGCGGATAGCTTTTGGGCTGAATATAGCGTTATTGAGTCAAGAGATGTAAATAAGTGTCCGGATAATATCTCTCTACCCAATTTATTGTCCCTTTTTGGCATTGCTGGTTTGACGGCTTATCATGGATTATTTGATGTAGGAGAGGTAAAAGCTTCTGATACGGTGGTAGTATCGGCTGCAGCAGGCTCAGTTGGTGTGTATGTTGGTCAGTTGGCAAAGGCTATTGGCTGTAAAGTTGTTGGAATTGCAGGTGGTGATACGAAGTGCAAAAAAGTAGTTGAGGAATTGGGATTTGATGGCTGTATAGATTATAAAAATGCAAATTTAGTGAGGGATTTGAAAACTCATTGTCCAGAGGGAATTGATCTTTATTTTGACAATGTGGGAGGCACAGTGCTTGAAGCCGTTTTAATCAGAATGAAAAACCGAGGAAGAGTAGTTTGCTGTGGAGCAGTTAGTCAATATGAAAGCTCTTCTCCAATTGGACCTAGGAATATACCGGGTTTTGTCATTACAAAAAGGCTTAAATTGGAGGGATTTATCGTTATGGATTTCAAAGAGAAGCATATGGAAGCAATAACCCACATGACCAAATTATTAAATGAAGGAAAGATTACCATAGTTGAAGATATTACTGAGGGGCTTCAAAATGCACCAAAGGCACTCGTCAATCTCCTGAATGGAAAAAACTTTGGTAAAAGTATGGTGAGAGTAGCTCCTGATCCCTATGAACAAAAAATGAGCTAATTTATATGGATTTTGAAGAAGCGACTAAAAAGGTTTTAGAGACTGATGATTTATATCAGTTTTCGGAATACTCATATAATGGTCAAATTTACAAGACCTTTGTAAATACGCCACAGACATTGCATGAGTTGCTTGAGTATGGGAAAAAAACTCGTCAGTGGGACGAATTTATCGTTTATGAGAATGAACGAATAACATATTTTGAGTTTATAGAAAAAGTGAATAGTGTGGGGGCTTTCCTCCAAAAAGAGTTGGGCGTAAAAAAGGGTGATAAAGTTGCGATAGCAATGCGAAACTTTCCTGAATATCCAATTCTTTTGATGGGCATTGTATCGATAGGAGCAATAGTTGTTTTTGTGAATGCTTGGTGGACTACAAGTGAGATGGAATATGGTTTTAATGATAGCGCAGCAAAGATATGCTTCGCGGATAAGGAAAGGTTAAATGTTATTCTTCCCTTTTCAAAGGACCACGGAGTCAAACTAATTGGAATTAGATCAGAGCATGGTAAGAATGTTTTAGATTATGAAAAAGACGTAGCCTCCTATCCATCAAAAAATTTGAGGGTACCTAATATTGACCCAAAAGACGACTTTGGAATTATGTATACCTCTGGATCAACTGGAAATCCTAAAGGCGTTGTTCTTACGCACAGGGGAGCAATTTCAGCTGTATTTTCTTGGTTAATGATGGAAAAGATAGGTTCACATGTGTATCCCGAAAAAGTGGCTGCTAAGAAGCCATCAAGCATTCTTCTCCTATCTCCTCTTTTTCATGTAAATGGGTCTCATCCAAACTTCTTGTATGGGATTGCGAAAGGGTCAAAGATTACCTTGATGTACAAGTGGGATCCAAAACAAGCAGTTGATATAATTGAAAATGAAACCATAACTCTAATTCGTGCCGTTCCAACCGTTATTTCTGATCTTGTTGAGGAAGCTATCGCACAAAATAAATCTTTGAGCTCTTTGGAAACACTAAATGCTGGAGGTGCAAAACGGCCACCTCCAAATGTGGAGCGTGAAAAAAAAGCGCTTCCTTCAACAGATATTTCTTCTGGATACGGAATGACAGAGACTAACGCTTTAGGCGTGGGTGTATCTGGTGATGAGTATTTAGAAAATCCTGAATTGGCTGGAAGGTTAATCGGCGTCCTTCAAGACATAAAAATTGTTGATGAGAATGATAAGGAAGTTAAGACTGGAGAAGTTGGTGAAATAGCGATAAAAAGTCCAGCCAATATGCGGTGCTATCTTAACAAAAAGAAAGAAACCGATGAGGTTCTTATAGATGGCTGGATGCATACTGGTGATCTAGGTTTTATAAATAGTCATGGTTTGGTAACGATTGTTGATCGTAAGAAAAATATAATCATCAGAGGAGGTGAAAACATATCGTGTTTAGAGGTTGAGGGCATGCTTCAAAAGCATCAATCGATACTAGAATCTATAGTTTTTGCAGTACCAGATGAACGATTTGGAGAAGAGGTTGGTGTTTGTATTAATTTTAAGAAAAAAGAGAGTTTGAGAAAAGAAGAAATAAATCAATTTCTAAATGATAAGCTAGCAAGATTTAAAATACCTACTCATTATTGGCTAGCAGATAATAGCCTGCCTAGAGGCGCTACAGATAAACTTGATAGAATTAAAACACGTAAACTTTGCTTGGATAATAAAATAAAAAGTTTGTTGTAAAAAAGAGAGGAATAATATGAAAAAGTATGAATTTGTTAAGGTACAAATAGATGATCATATAATGTCGGTAACTATTAATCGGCCAGAAGTTTATAACGCTGTTCATCCTCCATTGAGTTTAGAATTAAATGAAATTTGGGATAATTTTGATCAAGATAAAGACCTGTGGGTAGCTGTTCTGACTGGAGAAGGAGATAAGGCTTTTTCAGCTGGAAATGACCTAAAATATTCGGCTTTACCGGGGGAGCAAAAAGTTCAGCAACCGTCATCAGGATTCGCTGGTTTAACTAGAAGGTTCAATAGAACAAAACCTATAATTGCTGCTGTTAACGGCTTCGCTATGGGCGGAGGAATGGAAACTGCCTTGTGCTGTGACATAATTATTGCCTCTGAAAATGCTAAATTTGCTTTACCAGAGGTAAAAGTAGGCTTTTTTGCTGCGGCGGGCGGAGTTCAAAGGCTCAGTCGTCAAATTGGTAAAAAGGCAGCCGTGGAAATAATGTTAACAGGACGAAGTGTTTTAGCAGCGGAAGCTTTGGATTTAGGTATTATTAATGAAGTTGTGCCGCATTCTTCTCTAATGGAATCAGCAATGGAAAAAGCGAAAGCTATCGCCTCCAATTGTCCCTCTTCGATAAGGTATTCAATGGAAGCGCTAAACCACATGGACCACCTTGAAAACTATCCCGATGCTTTAAGTAAAAGCGCGGAATTGATTGAGTTACTCAGACAAACTGAGGATCATAAAGAAGGCGTTTCTGCTTTTGTAGAGAAAAGAAAACCTAATTGGAAAAATCAATAAAAAAGGAAATTTTAATGACTAATCTTTTTGATCTTACGGGAAAAACTTGTCTTCTAACGGGTGCATCAAAGGGCATAGGAAAATCCATGGCGACCGCTCTCGCGCAACATGGAGGTACTATAATAATTTCAAGTAGAAAGATAGATGTTCTTAAGAAGACAGCTGAAGAAATAAATGAAATAATAGGAGAAGAAAGAGTTTTTCCGGTAGCAGCAAATGCAGGAAGAAAGGACGAGCTAGAGAATTTGGTCAATGCAGCAAGGCAGCTTTCTGGGAAAATAGATGTACTTGTTTGTAATGCCGGGGTTAATCCTCACTATGGACCAATGTCAGATATATCAGACGAAGCATATGACAAAACGATGGCAACAAACGTAAAATCAAATCATTGGCTATGCCAAATGGTTGTTCCAGATATGGCGGAGAGGGGAGGTGGATCAATTATGATTACCTCTAGTGTGGGAGCATTCGAACCATCATTGAATTTAGGCACTTACCATATTTCAAAGTTAGCGGTTATAGGATTAGTTAGAAATTTAGCGGCAGAATTTGGGCATCAAAATATTAGAGTCAATGCAGTATGTCCTGCTATAATTAAAACAGATTTTGCCAGGGCGTTATGGGACGATGATACAAAAGCTAAGGAAGCGATTTCTAAAATACCGCTTGGTCGTTTGGGAGAACCAGAAGATCTACAAGGACTTGCAGTATTTCTGGCGTCAAACGCAAGTAGTTACATTACAGGACAGGCAATGACTGTATGTGGTGGGGGATATATGTGGCGTTAATAAGTAGGAGTTAGATATGGATATTAAAGACAGAATAATAGTTGTAACTGGAGCAGCGAGTGGAATAGGAAAATCCCTTGTAAAAATTTTTTATAAACACGGCGCAAAGCATGTTGTTAGTGCTGATGTAAATATGGACGGAATAAGCAAGGTCGCAAAGGAATATGGCGGAACAGCGATGAAATGTGATGTTAGTCGAGAGGGGGATATTGCAAAAGTTATAAGAACAACGGAAAGAGAAATTGGTCCAATATCAATCTTTTGTTCAAACGCAGGTATTGGTCATTTGGGAGGGATAGAGGTTCCGAATGATGATTGGCAAAAAATTTGGGAAATTAATCTAATGTCACACGTATGGGCAGCTAGGCACTTGGTCCCGTTAATGGAGAAAAGAGGAGAGGGATACCTATTAAATACGGCATCTGCCGCTGGTCTTTTGTCACAAGTTGGTGATGCCTCTTATTCAGCGACGAAACATGCTGCAGTTGGCTTAGGAGAATGGCTTGCTTTTTCTTATGCGAAAAAAGGAATAAAAGTGTCTATGTTGTGCCCACAAGGGGTGCGAACTGCAATGACAGATGGACTGGAAAAGGAGCTGGCTGTGGCTATGAAAGATGGAATTCTTGAACCCGATGATGTTGCTGAAGAATGTGTTAAAACTATAAATGAAGAGCGCTTCTTGGTTTTGCCTCACCCCGTAGTTGAAAAATATATTCAATATAAGACGTCCGATTATGATGGATGGCTCGCTGGCATGGCGAAATTAAATGAGAGATTTAGATATTAGGTTTACGTTTTAAAGGACGCATAAGTCCTTCTTGAGCAACGCTTGCGACGAGAGTTCCGTCCTTTGAAAAAACTTTTCCTCTATTGAGGCTTCTCGCCGCTCCTGAGAAAGGGCTATCCATTTCATATAAGTACCAATTATTAAAATCGATTTTTTCATGAAACCACATTGCGTGATCCAAACTCGCTAGCATAACGTCTCCCGAATAAGCTGATACACCATGAGGACGATTACCAGAGCCCAACAATGATACGTCAGATGCGTATGCAAGGAAGCAATGATGTACCCATTGATCTTTGGCTTCAAGGGTCCCATCCACTTTAAACCACAAAAAGTTTTTGTCTGAAGTTGGTTCAGGATTAAATAAATCGGGTGGATCAACATCTCTTATTTCAATAGGCTTTGGGTTTAAAAAATTTGCGCGCCTTTTTTCTGGAACTTTATCCGCAATAAGTTTTCTCTGTTCATTCCTATTAAGAACTCCAGAAGGTCCTTTTACTTTTTTCATTTTATGTTGATGAGACCAGCCCTCTTCTTCAATATGAAAGGATGCAGCCATGTTAAATATTTGTTTGCCATTTTGTATGGCAACCACTCTTCTCGTCGTGAAGCTTCCACCATCGCGTGCTCTATCGACCTCATAAATAATAGGTGTAGATGGATCTCCGGGTCTTATAAAGTAAGCATGAAGAGAATGACAAAGGCGTTCCTCAACAGTTTTATAGGCAGCAGCCAGTGCTTGTGCAATAACATGACCTCCAAATACCCGTGACGCGACTTCCCCACCTTCGCCTTGCCCCCGAAAAAGGTTCCGATCCAATGTTTCGATATCGAGAAGTTTCTCTATTTTTTCCTTCATAGTGCCTTCATTAGTTCATACGCGCGCGCCGCTAGTTCTGGAACAGATAATGTTTCACGATTTGAGCGTTCAGGATTAGCGGCAATTCCAGATAAAGCCCTTTTTTTCACCCCCTGTATAACACATGCCATTCGGAAAAAACAAAATGCGAGATAAAAATTAAAATCTTTTATGTAGTCGATATTTCTAAACTCACAATATTCTTTAATAAAATTTTCGTCGCTTGGTATTCCGAGAGGCTCTCTTTCAACACCTTTTAGTCCTCTACTAATTTTTCCTGCTGATTGTTCCCACTGCATGATTAGAGATGCGAGGTCAGCAATGGGATGCCCAGTTGTACAAATCTCCCAGTCTATAATTGCAAGTAGTTTTGGCTCATTTTTATCAAATATCATATTATCAAGTCGAAAATCACCATGAACCAGTGAACGAGGAGAGCTATCCATAGGTATCCTTTTAGGTAGCTCTTCCATCATTTCGTTCATTTCACTAATTTTTTCTGTTTCCGATGACAAATATTGCTTCGACCATCTACTTATTTGTCTTTCATAGTAGTTTCCATCAGCACCAAAATCAGTAAGCCCTACAGATGAAATATCTACTTTATGCAACGAAGACAAGCCTCTATTTATTTCAATAAAAACTTTTTCTCTATCACGGCTAGTCAAACCTGGAAGAGCAGGATCTTCATAAACTACTCCATCAACGAATTCCATTATATAAAAATCAACACCTAAAATCGATTGATCATCACAATAATGAAGCATCTTTGCAACCGGTACGGGAGTTTCATAAAGTGCTTTTTGCACTCTATATTCTCTGTCTATAGCGTGTGCTGATTTTAATAAGGGTCCATCCGGCTTTCGCCTAATTACATAATTATTAGTATCTGTTTCAAGTAAAAACGTTGGATTAGATTGGCCGATAGAAAACTTTTTTACCTGTTTTAAACTTGAAAATCCTTCAATATGATCAGCTAAGTAGGGAACAAGTTTCTCTTTGTTTAATGGATCTGCTGACATTTTTTTAACTGTACGTTAGCAAGTGGGCATTATCTCCATCAAATTGGGGCGTAGAGTTAAAGCTATGCAGATAAAAGGACCTCGGAGTATAAATAAACTTTGAAACTGATGTATTTTTTATTTGTAAATTTAGTGTCATCATTTCTTCTTTAGGAGCGTTTAAAGTTGTTGCTACCACCCTACTTATGGGTCCACCTGAAGTAACGACCACTACCTGCTTACAGTCAAGGTCACAGCTAAACTTGACAGCATTACTAATTCTTGAAGAAAAATCCTCCCAGCTTTCTGAAGCATTTGGTAGTTTTGCATTCATCCAATTTGTAACGGTCGTCCGAAGTGTTCTAAAGTGAGTTTTTCTGTCCGTAAAAATTTCCTGAGGAATGTTGGGGCCAAATTCTGCTAACAATAGATCCCTAAAATCATATTCATTCCACCCTGGATGCTTGTCAACCTGACAATTTAGGTTAAAGTTTTCAAGCGTTTGCTGATGTCTCTGTTGTGTGCCAATTACAACTCTGTCAGGGGCTATATTTAGTTTGTCGAACAAAGAGCCCAAAAGAGCCGCTTGGTCATGACCTAACTCTGATAAATTATCATAGTTTTCATGACCAAAAGATGCCTGAGCATGCCTAATGAGAATTAGCTCACTCATAAAGGTTTAATACTTTTAGTTTGAGTATCGTCTTAGTTCAGCTCTTGCAACTTGTCTTCTGTGAACGGCATCGGGGCCATCGGCGAGTCGTAACGTTCTTACGTGTGTCCACATGTGAGCAAGGGGAGTGTCTTGACTGATACCCATCCCGCCGTGCATTTGTATTGCCTCATCAATAACCTTTAATGCCATTAAGGGTGCCACTACTTTTATCTGGCTAATCCAAGGTTGTGCTGCTTTGACACCTGCTGTATCCATCATCCAAGCGGCTTTTAAGCAAAGTAAGCGACTTTGCTCTATTTCCATCCGGCAGTTTGCAATAATATCGTAGTTTGCTCCGAGTTCTGTTAACTCCTTTCCAAAGGCTGTTCGTGTTTTAGAGCGTCTTATCATCAACTCAAGGGCTTTTTCTGCTTGCCCGATGGCTCTCATACAGTGATGAATTCTTCCAGGTCCCAGTCTTCCCTGCGAAACCTCGAAACCACGCCCTTCACCAAGAATTAGATTCTCTGCAGGAACTTTAACGTTTGTAAATTTACAGTGTCCATGCCCATGAGGAGCATCGTCTGCACCGAAGACATTCATAAATCTAAGGACTTCAAATCCGTCAGAGTCGGCATCCACGAAAAACATGGAATGCCTCGAATGCTTTGCGGCATCTGGATCTGTTAGCGCCATAACAATGAAAACTTTACATCTGGGATCCCCAACACCAGAAGACCACCATTTTTGGCCATTCAATACCCAATGATCGCCTTCTTTTTTTGCTTCAAGCGATATATTTGTAGCGTCTGAAGAAGCAACGTCCGGCTCTGTCATTAAATAAGCAGATCGTATTTCGCCCTCGAGCAACTTTGTTAACCACTTCTTTTTATGGTTTTCATTACCGTAGCGTTCAATTACTTCCATATTTCCGGTGTCCGGTGCGCTACAGTTAAACACTTCCGCTGCGATACCAACTTTTCCCATTTCTTCTGCAAGATAAGCGTACTCAACAGTTGATAAACCGTAGCCTTTCTCCGAGTCAGTGAGCCAAAAGTTCCAAAGGCCTCTTTCTTTGGCAAGAGTTTTTAGATGCAACAGTATTTCCATCTGTCTTTCTGTTAGCTGCCAACGGCTTCCAGATGGATGTCTACCAACTTCTTCATGAAACTCATGATCAAGAGGTTCTATATCGTCTGAAACCATCTGTCTTACTTTATCAATTAACGGTTTTACTTTGTCGGTAACACCTAAATCCATATCTTTCTCCTAACTAACTAAATTTTAATTTAAATTCTGAAATAGCTGTTTTAAATTCGCTGTCCAAATTATGAACAAACTCTGAAACACTTTCAATTGATTTAATTGACGCAATGCCTTGGCCACATCCAAAAATTTGTGACCAAGCCTTTGGTTTTTCAGATGACGGATCAAAATTCATATCTTTAACGGAGCCTTGCTGAAGATTTTCAGGATCCATGCCAGCGTTAACAACTGATGGTTTTAAATAATTTCCCGAAACACCCGTAAACAGTGATGATAAAAGGATATCCTCGGCAGAAGAATCAACAATCATATTTTTGTACGCATTAGAGGCATTGGCTTCTTTTGTAGCTATAAACGGTGAGCCAATATATCCCATGTCCGCGCCCATCATAAGTGAAGCAAGCAATGCCCTACCAGTAGCTATTGAACCGGAAAGTAATAATGGACCTTTGAACCATTCTCTTATCTCTTGGATCAGAGCAAAGGGGGATTGAGGGCCTGCATGCCCTCCCGCACCAGCTGCTACGGCTATTAAGCCGTCCGCGCCTTTTTCGATAGCTTTTCGAGCAAAAGTATTATTGATGATATCATGTAAAACAGTACCACCGCATGAATGAGCAGCCTCATTTACCTCTGGTCGAGCTCCGAGTGATGTAATCCAAACGGGTACATTCCATTTTACACATATTTCAATATCTCTCATCAATCGCGGATTTGATCTATGTACTATTTGATTAACGGCGAAAGGGGCCGCAGGATTATCTGGATTTTCTTGATTATGTCGATCAAGCTCCTCCGTTATTCGTTTGAGCCATCTCTCCAGCTCGATAGGTTCACCCTCTTTCTCGCGAGCGTTTAATGCTGGGAAGCTGCCAATAACCCCGGCCTTGCACTGCGCAATTACCAAATCTGGTACAGATATAATAAAAAGTGGGGCCGCTACTACGGGAAGCTTTCCCGCCGTTAAGACGGGAGGAAGATTTGCGCTACTATGTATATTCATCAGAGAACCTCAAAAAGGCCTGCGCCTCCCATTCCTCCCCCAATACACATTGTACAGACGACATATTTCGCACCTCTTCTTTTTCCTTCAATTAACGCGTGACCAACCATACGAGCACCAGACATCCCATAAGGATGGCCGATGGAAATTGCCCCGCCATTTACATTGAGATTTTCATTTGGAATACCTAACTTGTCTTTACAATATAGAACCTGTACAGCAAAGGCTTCATTCAGTTCCCAAAGATCTATGTCATCCATTTTCAAGCTATGCTTTTCTAGTAATTTTGGTACAGCAAAAACAGGTCCAATGCCCATTTCGTCTGGAGCGCAACCAGCAGCCATCATTCCAACATATCTTCCAAGCGGCTCTAACCCTTTCTTTTCTGCAATTTTTGCTTCCATCAACAAAGATGCTGAGGCCCCATCAGACAGTTGGCTTGCATTGCCTGCGGTTATATAACCACCTTCAGACATAGTCAGTCCATTTTTAAAAACTGGTGACAATGAAGATAGCCCTTCGATGTTCGTGCTTGGTCTATTTCCTTCATCTTTTTCTAGCGTTACTTCCTTATCACTTATTTCACCTGTTTCTTTATCTTGAACTTTCATGGTTGTTTTGAGAGGCACAATTTCGTCATCGAATGCTCCTCTTTGTTGTCCAGATGCCGTTCTTTGTTGAGATTGAAGTGAATATTCATCCTGATACTCTCTACTTACATTATATCGAGAAGCAACGGTCTCAGCTGTCTCAATCATAGTCATATACATATCAGGCTGATGATCCTTAAACCACGGATCGTACGCTCTGTATCCATTCATCTTATCATTTTGAACGAGGCTTATGGACTCTACTCCTCCGCCTACCGTAACATCCATGCCGTCGTTTATTATTTGTTTCGCTGCCGTTGCAATAGCCATCATTCCACTAGCACACTGGCGATCTATAGACATTCCTGGGACTGTAACAGGTAATCCGGCTCGTATAGCTGCTTGTCGAGCAACGTTCCCTCCGCTAGATCCTTGCTGTAGAGCTGCGCCCATTATAACATCGCTAACTTCGCTAGGTTCTATTCCTGCCCTTTCAACTGCTTTTTCAATTGCATGCCCCGCTAGCTCTTGGGCTGACGTATCATTGAAGGCTCCTCGGTAGGCTTTTCCTATAGGTGTTCTCGCAGTTGATACTATTACGGCTTCTCGCATTTCTTTTCTCCGATAATTAAATGAAAATTTACATATTAAGTGCGTCTAATATTATCATACAATTTTTTTCGTACAATCTTTAAACTTAAGACTTTTAAGGTTTAACAAACGCTTTTGTGACCCACTCAGCCGCTAAGACAGGTTTTTCCTGGCTTTCTAGCTCTACAATAACATCATAGATCATAGTTATTTCTCCTGTATCTTTCTTTTCGATATCTTTCAATGTAAAGTGACCCCTAATTTTTGAGTTGACAGGAACCGGCGATACAAATCGTAGCTTGTTAAAGCCGTAATTTAGCCCAAAATGTGCCCCCTCTATACCCGGCACGCAATCGTAGGACATAGCGGACAATAAAGATAGAGACAAAAAGCCGTGCGCTATTGTTGAATTAAAGGGTGTTTCTTTCTTTACTCTTTCTGGATCCACGTGAATAAAGAAGTGATCTTTAGTAAGATCAGCAAAACTGTCAATCATGGCTTGATTGATAGAATACCACTCTGATTTTCCTACAACTTGTCCTAGTTTGTCAGATACCTCGTCAAAGCTTAGCTTTGTAAGTGCTCCATCATTATTTACCTTTTGCATTTTATAGTCTCCCCGATTCGAATTGAAATTATCTTAATGGGATTTATGATGGTTTACTCTTTTTTTTGGCCAGAAGGAGGTTTTTTTAACACGTAATGTATAGTTGACGTTACGTTATGTGATTAATTGACGCTATGTTAGACCGTGGCGTTATTTTAGGGTTGACCTCATAAAAAAATATACCCTATCATTCACATACTGAACAATATTGTTTGTGAACTAACATAAACTTGGGAGGAATATGTTTATGAAAATATTTAAAAAATTAACAGCTATGGTAATGGCAATTGGAGTTTTAATAGGCTCCTCGGCTTTCGCTGATACTGTAAAAATAGCATTCATTGACCCGTTATCTGGTCCATTTGCGACGACAGGGTCTAACGGATTAGCGGAATGGAAATTTGCCGTTGAAAAACTCGTCAACGAGAAAGGCGGGGTTTTAGGCGGAAAAAAAATGGAAGTAGTAGCACTTGATAACAAAATGGACGGAAAAGAGTCTTTGATTCAGGTACAAGTGGCAATAGATCAGGGAATTCGCTTCATTGCGCAGGGAAATTCTTCTGGTATTGCAAACGCTATTACAGATATGGTAAAAAAGCACAACAAAAGGAATCCGGACAAAAGAGTTATTTTTATCAACTACTCTGCAGTTGATCCAGCTTTAACAAATGATAAGTGTAATTTTTGGCACTTTAGGTTTGATGCGAACGCAGACATCAAAATGGATGCTATAACAGATGTTATTGCGCAGGTGCCTTCAATCAAAAAGATGTATCTGATTGGACAAGACTATTCATTCGGTAAAGCAGTAGCAGCTGCCGCTGAAAAATATCTTGCAGAGAAGACTTCGATTAATATCGTAGGTAATGAATTGCATCCGATCGGTAAAGTGAAGGATTTTACACCTTATGCTAGAAAGATACTTGCCTCAGGAGCTGATGCTGTCATTACAGGTAATTGGGGCGCTGATATGGTTAATCTTGGTAGATCTCTCTCTGAGTCTGGGTTTAAAGGGCCGATCTACTGCTATTATTGTGCAAGTAATGGGATAACCGGTACTTTCGGTGCTGCTGGAAAAGGTATGCTTCATTTAGTTGGAGAAGGCCTACACAACCCTGCGACACCAGAGTTGACTGCCTATCACAAAGCTTTTAAGGCGAAGTATCCAAAGTGGGATTTATCTCAACCTAGAATTATCAATGCGGCACAAATGCTTGCAGCAGCGATAAATAAGGCTGGAACAGCTGATGACATGGTTGCCGTTGCCTCGGCGCTTGAGGGAATGGAGTTTGACTCAAAGCTGTTGGGTACGAAGGTTCTTATGAGAGCTAAAGATCATCAGGCGATACAGAACGTACATGTTGGTATTCACACAGACGACGTTGAGATCGACTACGATAACTCTGGTTATGGTATTAAGATCTTCAAGACTGTGGAGATGGCGTCAATGGATAGCGCAACCTCATGTAAGATGAAGAGACCATAAACTAGTCGATTTTTGCCCCGCTTTCTGCGGGGCAATCTCAAAAAAAAATAGGTAAAAAATGGACTTAATTATAATAAATATAATTGATGGCCTAATTTATGGCCTGCTTTTATTCATGCTTTCGAGTGGTCTTACCCTTATATTCTCAATGATGGGAGTACTGAACCTTTCACATGCGGCCTTCTATATGCTAGGGGCTTACTTTGCTTATCAGATAAGTTTAGTGATAGGCTTTTGGGTAGGATTAATAGTTGCACCTGTATTAGTAACAATATTGGGAGCACTAGTTGAAAGATATGGCCTGCGTCGCGTTCACCAGTATGGGCACGTTCCGGAACTGATTTTTACCTTTGGATTATTTTTCGTAATTGAAGAATCCGTACAGTATATTTGGGGTCGAAATATGGTTCCATATAACTCCCCAGAATCTCTGAACTTCATTGCTATCAATTTAGCAGGAGGATCAATACCTGCTTATAAGGTGTTTATGCTTTTGGTTTCTGTAGCTATATTTGTTGCTTTATATTATGTTTTGGCAAGAACCAGAATTGGAATGATTATTCAGGCTGCTCTAAGCTACCCAAAAACTGTGGAAGCCCTGGGGCACAATGTGCCTTTGGTTTTTATGGGGGTATTTGGAGTTGGAACGGGATTAGCAGGTCTTGCGGGCGTTATCGCTGGCCCTTCCTTAACAACTTTCCCTGGTATGGCTTTTCTTCTAGGTTCTATCGTATTTGTATGCGTTGTTGTTGGAGGTTTGGGATCACTCACTGGTGCGTTCTTAGCTTCGCTGCTGATTG
Organism: uncultured Alphaproteobacteria bacterium; assembly: GCA_902556405.1. Taxonomy (GTDB): domain Bacteria; phylum Pseudomonadota; class Alphaproteobacteria; order Rhodobacterales; family Rhodobacteraceae; genus CACIJG01. The sequence goes on from CACDWF010000001.1 coordinate 330,807, forward strand.
GATGGCTTCAGACATTTGCTGCCTCTTATAACATTGGAGCCGCAGATATTTTAATTGCTATGGGTTATGAATATCCCAAAGACGTTTATTACCACCCGTGGCGTGATCTTTGGACACTTACTCTTCCACAAATTGGGCCAATATTGCCATATTTGTTGCTGATATTAGTACTTGTTTTTAGACCTTATGGATTATTTGGAAGAAGGGATTCTTAAAAAATGGCAAACGGAACGAACAATACAATGTCTATGTCTTCGGTACTGCCTTGGATTATCGCTGCTATAGCGCTGGTTATTCTCCCATTTGTTTTTACCGGTGGTGGGTCAATAACTATTATGAACCAAATTGGTATAACAATTGTTCTAGCGATGAGCTATAACATGCTTTTAGGCCAGGGAGGGATGCTTAGCTTCGGTCATGCTGTATATATGGGACTAGGTGGGTTTGTTGCTGTTCATGTTATGAATATAGTAGAGTACCAAGAAATCTGGTTGCCATTACCTTTTCTGCCTTTGGTTGGCGGTTTGGTCGGATTAGGTTTTGCAACTATAATTGGAAGTTTTTCTACCAGAAAAGCCGGTACTGTTTTTGCAATGATTAGTTTAGGGATTGGTGAGTTGATTGCTGCATGCTGTATAATTATTACCGTATTTTTTGGGGGAGAAGAGGGTATTTCTGGAGACAGAACGATGGCGCCTCCAACTTTTGGGATAGAGTTCATAAGCCAGAAAGAAGTCTACTTTTTGATTGCCTTTTGGGTTTTGGTTTCAACTTTTTTAATGTACCTATTTACGCAGACACCGGTGGGTAAAATGGCGAATGCTGTACGGGATAACCCTGAACGAGCGGAATTTGTTGGATATTCTATGCGCTGGGTACGTTTTGTGTCCTTTTGTGCTGCAGGTTTCTTTGCTGGTGTTGCTGGCGGTCTTTTCGCGATAAATTTTGAGATACTCACTGAACTAAACTTGAACCTCAACGCTTCTTTCACTGTTCTTCTAGCAACATACATCGGTGGAGTGGGATTTTTTCTTGGGCCAATTGTCGGTGCAATATTGTTTACTCTACTTCAAACAGTAATAGGGCTTAAGACCGATTTATGGGCTCTTTATACCGGGGTAGTTTTTATACTTACCGTAATGTTTTTGCCTGCTGGTATAACCGGTTTTTTTGCTATGCATTTGGTTCCTTGGCATCTTGGGAGATTTGGAATGCTTCTAAAACCCTATGCAAAAATATTTTTACCAGCATTAATGTTCGTAATCGGTGCTGTTGGTCTAACAGAATTAGTGAATCACTCACGACATCATGGTGATGAAGTGCTTATGTCTTTATTTTGGGTTGAATTTAATACAAAATCGGCTGTTCCCTATATTGTTCTGGTTCTCTTAACAGCGGTTGGGTTTTGGTTTTCGAGGCTTTTTGCAAGGGAAGTCAAGGAAGCATGGGGTGATGCAACGTTTGTAGAAGGGCAGGGGAGATAGGCATGGCTGCAGAAGCACTAAAACTAGATAATGTAAAAAAAAGTTTTTCCGGTACCGAAATCATTAGAGGTCTAAACCTCAGTGTTGGGCAGAACGAAAGGCATGCTATTATAGGCCCAAATGGAGCAGGGAAATCTACTGCTTATAACCTTATTACTGGTAGATATGAAGTTAGCTCAGGGCAGATATTCTTAAATGGCCAGGAAATAACGAATTTACAACCTTATGAAGTTAAACGAAAAGGTCTGAGTCGATCCTTTCAGATCACTAATATTTTTCCAAAAATGTCTGTATTTGAAAATGTGAGATGCTCACTTTTATGGGCAATGGATTATAAATACTCTTTTTGGCATATGGTTGGGAAACAACCGGAACTGAATGAAAACGCGGAAAAGATCATAGAGGAGTTGAACTTAAAGGAGAGACGCGACACGCTTGCCGGGGTGCTTAGCTATGCTGAGCAACGCGCTTTAGAGATTGGAATTACAATCGCAGGTGGTTCAGAAGTCATTCTACTGGATGAGCCGACAGCAGGTATGAGTGTTTCGGAAACAGAGTATATCGTGGGCCTTATACGAAAAGTAACGGAAGGCAAAACTTTGGTTGTTGTGGAGCACGATATGGGGGTTGTCTTCGATTTGGCAGATAAAATTTCAGTGCTTGTTTATGGAGAAATAATTGCTACCGGCACACCGATTGAGGTCAAAGAAAACCAAGCAGTTCAAGAAGCCTATTTAGGCGCAGCCATGGAAGATCACTAATGTTAGAAGTCACAGATTTAAATGCATATTACGGAAAAAGCCACATTCTCAGAGGCGTAAACTTAAAAATAGAAGAAGGAGAAATTGTTTCTCTACTAGGTCGAAACGGTGTTGGTAGATCTACAACATGTAAAGCAATTATGGGAGAAGTTGAGCCAATTGGATCTGTAAAATTTAATGGAGATGAATTAGCTGGAAAAAAAGCTTTTGATATAGCAAAGCTCGGTTTAGGCTATGTGCCCGAAAACAGAGACATTTTTCCCGGATTGACTACAAGACAAAACTTAGAGCTAGGAATAAAAAATGGTCAAGATATGGCTAAATCGCGTTGGTCTTTGGATGATATGTTTAACCTATTCGAGAATCTAAAGAATAGAGCTGATGTAGAGGCCTCTTTTCTTTCTGGTGGCGAACAGCAAATGTTGACGATGTGTCGAACATTGATGGGTGACCCTGAGGTAATTATGATTGATGAGCCAACCGAAGGATTGAGCCCCCAGATGACAAAGCGAGTAGCAGACCTCCTTAATGAAATAAGCGGCAGGGGAGTATCAATTTTATTAGTAGAGCAAAAGCTGGCAATAGCGATGAAAATCAGTCATCGTGTTTATGTTATGGGTCATGGACAAATTGTTTTTGAAGGCACTCCTGCGGATTTGGAAAAGCGAGAAGATATTCGAAAAGAATGGCTTGAAGTGTAAAATTTATACGGCGGAATAAGATGCTGCTCTAAATTCATTGGCCAAATTCAAGTCGCGCCCTGCATATTGCGTCATCATAACACCAGAAAGACTTTTCTCTATATCTAACCAAAAGAATGTGGTCGCTGCACCAGCCCATCCGAATTCACCATTGTTTGTAAGGCTCATGGCCTGACCGCTATCTATCATTACACGCCCTATTAAATTCCAGCCATAGCCATCCAATAATCTTGGCCCTAATTTGAGTGGTAATAAATTTTTTTGAATCCGATTTTTTAACATAAAATTATGCATCATCGATGAAATTAGAGGGGTGCCTTCTTTATCCATTCTATCCAAAAGAAACTTGCAAAATAATTGATAGTCTTTCACCGTAGAAAATAAGCCTCCACCTCCGCGTTCATGTATATTTAATCCTTCAGAGGGGTGTGTTTTTTCAATATCGACTACTACCAAATCTTTCTGATTCAACGAAATTAATTCATTAAAATTGTTTGTGCCATGCATTGGCATAAGTCTCTCAGCTTTAGTTTTATCAAGAAAGAACGAGGTCTCATTCATACCGAGTGGATCAAGTATCAAGTTTCTCAATATATCCTCTAATCTTTTTTCTTCTAAGACCTCAAGAATTCTACCAAGAACATCTATTGACACCGAATATCTCCATGCTTCGCCTGGTTGAAATGCCAGAGGCAAAGAAGCAATCTTATCAACAAATTCTTCTAAAGACAAAAAAGGTTCATTAAGCAAATTAGCTTCTTTATAGAAGGAGGCCACCTGACAGCCAATGTTGAAGCTATAGGAAAATCCTGATGTATGAGTTAATAAGTCAGCTATTGTTATGGGCCTTTTTAAGCGTTCTAAAGCACCATCCGGTCGTATAACTTTTAACGAGCTTAGGGAAGGAATAAACTCCTGGGCAATTGAGTTTAAATGTAGTTTATTTTTTTCTATTAGTCTTATACAGGCCATTGATACTATGGGCTTAGTCATTGAAAATATTCGGTAAATTTGGTTTTTCTTTAAAGGTTTATTTGATCTAGCGTCTTTGTGGCCAGCAACCCCACTGGATAAAACCTGATCTTTAATCCTTACATCCCACTCTAACCCTGCGATGAGCTTTTTTTCGATAAACTTTTGGGCAATTTCGGTAAACATATCCATCAACTCTCCATTTTCATCTTGATACTATTGTTTCATCTTGACACTATCTATTCAAGGGTCTTATGTAAAATATGTCTCAGAAAAAATTAAGAAATAACCCATTTCAGCATTTTGTTGGAATAGAAGTCATTCAGTTAGGCGATGGTAAGTCAGTTCTCCAACTGGAGCTTAAAGACCATCATTTTAATTTATATGGTATACCGCACGGAGGAGTGCACGCAACTTTATTAGATATAGCTATGGGAACGGCTGCAAGCTTTCCAGATAACTCTGGTCGTGAAATAGACTCCGTAACGTTAAACTTGTCAGTTGATTATATAGCGCCGCCAGCGTCAAAAACTCTAATTGCGAGAGGCAAAGTTACAAAGAAGGGCAAGTCAATTGCTTATTGTACAGCAGAAATATTCGATGAAGATAAGACACTCGTTGCTTCAGGCAGAAGTATTTTCAAATTGTATGATCGGGAGGGTAGTAAAAGATAAGCTTTATTAACCCCTTGCAAATAGCTTTTCAGCCATAATTCCTACCCTGTTTTCTATTTCTTCACAAGCATTCAAAATAATATCTTCACGAAACCTAGTAGAAATTATTTGAACACCTACAGGAAGTCCATCGTTGTAGTTCGCACTTACAACTCCTGCAGGAATTCCCATGTAGTTCATAGTATGCGCATAAAACATACCTGCTAGAACCTCCTTAGTGCCTTCAATCCCCTGAGTATCTCGATTCCACTCGTAGGTTGGATAGAGAAGAAAAGGTGTTAGGACGAGTGGGTATTTTCTAAAAAAGAGATTCCACTCTCGAAAGAAATATGACCTTTTTGCCATCCCAAGTAGTAAATCTTCTCCCTCAAACGGAGAAATTATTTCAAAATAATTGTGAGCTACAAGATTAAAGTTTTCACTTCCTAAGTTTTTGTAATCTTTTTCATGTAGTGCTTTTATCTCTCCAAAAAGCGTTTTAGCAGAAAAGTTTGCAGCATCTTCGAATTCGGGTAACTCAATTTCTTCAAGAATATAACCAGCATCTTTTAACGCTTCAATTGCATTATCCATAGCCTTATTAATGGCAGGATGCAGAGGTTCTCCTAATGTTTCCTTTGTAAAACCAATTTTTATTGGTGACTGTATCGCTTTACTTTCAAAAGGCATGTCTACCATCCATGGATCACGAGGGTCATAATTTATTAACGAACGCATACCAAGACGGACGTCTTTTATTTCCCTTGCTATTACTCCTTGTACAGACATTAGCTGAGCGATAAGCCCTCTCTCTTGTGTTTGGCTAGGATTATAGGCAGGTACGCGCCCTAACCCCGGCTTTACGGTGCATGCGCCGGTCGCTGTGGAAGGAATTCTTAATGAGCCAGCAATGTCATTTCCATGGGCCAAGCTCCCCATGCCACTCATGACGGCTGCTGACGCGCCCCCAGACGATCCACCTGGGCTTGCCCAATCGTTCCATGGGTTATAGGTTCTTCCATGTATAACATTGTCGGTTGTCCCTCTCATAGAAAATTCTGGAGTATTTGTTCTTCCAATAACAATTGCGCCATCTTTTTCTAAATTATCAACCACAGGAGCATTACCTGGTGCAATTAAGTCTTTTAAAGCCTCTAATCCATTGGGTGTTGCATATCCCTTCTGATCTATATTTTCTTTGATTGTAATTGGAACCCCATGTAATGGCCCTTGGAACTTCCCTTTTTTTGTAAGCTTGTCCAATTCGTGTGCTTTTTCTAGAGCAGACGCGCTTAAATCATCAACTATTGCATTTATTTTATTATTGGTTTGGTTAACTCTTTCAATACAGCTGGAAACAAGATCTTCAGCTAATATGCTGCCATCCTTTATTAACTTAGCGCTTTCATAGGCACTAAGTTTCCAATAATTATTCTTTGGCATTGCTATATCCTATGAAGCTAGTGTGTAATTTTCGTATTTTTGTCTAAGTGTAAGCTTTGATACTTTACCTGTAGCTGTGAGAGGTAGTTCATCTTCATACACTACATCGTCAGGCATTTGCCACTTTGCGAAATGCCCTTCCAAATGTTTAATTAACGCTTCTTTTGACGGTTTTTTGCCTTCTGCGGGAACGACAACTAACAATGGTCTTTCATCCCATTTTTCATGAGGAATAGCAATCACAGCACAATTTTCTACATCTGGATGGGACATAGCTCTGTTTTCTAAATCAATTGAACTAATCCACTCTCCACCTGATTTGATTAAGTCTTTTGCGCGGTCAGTTAATCTCAAAAAGCCTTGCTCATCAATTGAGGCGACGTCTCCCGTCCCAAAGTAACCTTCTTCGTCTATAGCTGCTTTACTCGCTTCTTCATTATTATAATAACCTCCTGCGATGGTATTGCCGCGAATATAAAGGTTTCCTATGCTCTTCCCATCTTCAGGCAATCTTTTTCCATCATCGTCAACAATCTTTAGGTCAACCATAAAAATCTTTCTCCCCTGTGATGTCTGAAGATGCCTTTGTTCTTCAACAGGTAGCTCAGAAAACGGTGATATAAGGCGGCCAGAGGTACCTAATGGGCTTGTTTCCGTCATACCCCAGGCATGGATCACTCTTACACCCATATTTTCAAAAGCTTCAATCAGCGATTTGGCGGCAGCCGAACCACCAACTAGCATTTCTTCTAAACCATCTGGCTTTTTTCCTCCTCGTTGTGCAATCTCCTCGAGTAATCCCATCCAAACCGTTGGAACACCCCAAGCTGAATTAACAGAGTACGTTTCAAGTAAATCATATACGCTTTTTCCATCTAGGTTTGCTCCTGGAAAAACAAGCGAAGTACCGCTTATGGGAGCACTGTAGGGTATTCCCCAAGCGTTTGCATGGAAAAGGGGTACTATCGGTAAAATTTTCTTTTTTGGTGAAAATGAACCACCGTTGTAAAAGCATTGGATTAAAGCATGTAAAACAGTTGATCTATGGGAATATAGAACGCCTTTTGGGTTTCCGGTAGTACCAGATGTGTAACAAAGGCCAGATGCCGTGTTTTCATCAAATTCAGGCCATTCAAAGTCTGAACTTTCTTTTTCAATTAGATCTTCATAGCAAATAACATTTGGAATTTTACATTCAGGCATATGCTCTTTATCAGCCATTAAAATATATTTTGTTGAGGATGGAAATTTATCCAAATGTGCCTCAATTATTGGAATAAATGTTAAATCTAGGAAAATTAGTTTGTCCTCTGCATGATTGACTACATAAGTCATTTGTTCGCTTGAGAGGCGTGGGTTAATGGTATGACAAATAGCACCAATTCCGGAGATAGCAAAATACAGTTCTAAATGTCTAAAGCTATTCCAGGCCAACGTAGCAATTCTGTCACCCATTTTTACACCTAGTGATGTGAGTGCCTTAGACATTTGCCTCGATCTTAGCGCTATCTCCGCATAATTGGTGGTATGGAGAGTTCCCTGAAGCGTTTTTGAAATTATTTCTTCATTTGGATGAATTTTTTCGGCTAGTGTTATTATGTCGGCAATTCTTAAAGGCCGATTCATCATCATTCCATGCATTTTTGAGCTCCCAATACAGTTTTATATATTTTGCAAAGTTATTTATATGAGTAATTATTATTAGTTATTTCTAATCTGTCTATTATTAATTATAGGTAGAAATAGTATGTTTCAGCCTATTAAAAATTATTGGCGAAATAATTCGCATGCTTACAAAATCCCATTAAATTAATTTTAATAATGTAAGAAAAATATTACATTATGTAAATATTACATTACATTAAGTAACTGATTTTTAAGCATTTTTCTATAATTAAAGATTGTTTTTTCACTTTTTTCACTATATACTCTACGTACCTTTATTCAGATTACATCCTCTGGATAGGTCGGCTGCGTCCGTGGGGGGACTGCGGGCGCGGTTCATTCACCCATCAATCGTACATTTATAATATTTTACATTGAGTCTACTTTTTTATAACAATTTGCTTTACCCTACGTAATAGTGTGTTACTATTTATTGTAAATTATGGAGTATATGACATGAGCAATAATATTATTGAGACGAACCTTGGTAAAAAAGTTGATCTGCAAAGAATTTCAGAGGGATCTGCTTCGCCAATTACCAAAGCAGGCGCTTTTTATGTATTCTCTTTGCGAGTTGCAGGAGATGATGTTAGAGAATATTCTTTTACCAATAGGGACAGAGCTGTTTCCATGCGCTCAGTTTTGGTAAGTCACCTCGCACAGAAAATGCAATTAGATACAAAGAAAAAAGTTATCTGAAACTTACTATTCTTTTACTTGTAAGCTTCTGAAAAAAGGATCATTGGAGGTAAGAAGATTCATAAATCTTCTCAATTCTCCTACCGACTTATACGGTCTCATTACTACCTCAAATTTTTCAATTAAGCCTCGTTTATTTAGAGTAATCATGTCCACGCCAGTTGCGTCGAGATGACCAATTTTGCAATGAAACTCCAGAAAATAGTCTGAATCATTACATAAAACTCGGTTATATTCTAAATTTTTGAATACTGAACCAACGTGGCTTAATATCCTCGTTACAACTTCTTTTCCTTGCCATTCCTTCCAGTAGGTTGGTGGCTTGAAGAGTATATTTTCATCAAAAATAGATTCAAGGTGATCCACATTATTTGATTTTATAGCTATAAAAAAACTCTCGATTGTTGGGTGGTATGAATGCATAAAATTTTATATTTTTAACGAGGTATGTTATGATGTTTTTATATATTACTTATATAAAATATCAGGTCGAGATAATTATGCCAGATGGTAGTGTAAAATCTAAAAATAAATCATTAGAAACTAACTTAAAATTTAAATATATGCCAGGTTTTGGTAATGACTTTGAAACTCAGGCTCTCCCTGGTGCATTACCACAGGGCATGAATAGTCCGCAAAAGTGTGATTATGGTTTGTATGCTGAACAATTATCAGGCACCCCTTTTACAGCACCTCGTGCAAGAAATGAAAGAACATGGTGTTATAGAATATACCCTTCAGTAAAGCATCTTAATAAATTAGAAAAAATTAGTCTCCCATATTGGAAAAGTGCGCCGTGTATTACTGATGATGTTATAAGCCTTGGTCAATATCGATGGGATCCGATTCCTGCAACTAAAACAGGAGATACTTTTATTACTGGGATGCGTACTATTACAACAACGGGTGATGTTAATATGCAAACTGGAATGGCATCACACGTTTATGTTTGTAATAAATCAATGGATAAAGACTATTTCTATTCAGCTGATAGTGAGTTATTGGTTGTTCCACAATTAGGACGTTTAGTATTTAAAACGGAGCTTGGGTTAATTGAAATAGCACCAGGTGAAGTAGCCCTAATCCCACGTGGGCTTGTTTTTTCAGTATTACTACGAGATGAGATATGCCGAGGTTTTGTTTGTGAAAACTATGGTCAAAAGTTTATCCTCCCAAACAGAGGCCCCATCGGGGCTAACTGTCTCGCAAATTCCAGAGATTTTAAAGTTCCACACGCTTATTTTGAAGATAAAGAGGAAGAAGGCAATCTCATGGTGAAATGGTGTGGGTCGTTTCACTCCTGTCGTTTATCAAGATCGCCATTTGACATTGTTGCCTGGCATGGGAATTACGCACCATGGAAGTATGATCTTAGAAATTTTTCTCCTGTAAGTGCTGTATTATTCGACCATCCCGATCCCTCAATTTATACAGTTCTAACATCACCTTCAGGAATTGAAGGGACAGCAAACATCGACTTCATTTTATTTAGGGACAGATGGAATGTTGCGGAGAACACGTTTAGACCTCCATGGTACCATAAAAATGTTATGTCCGAAATGATGGGAAATATTGTAGGTAAATATGATGCAAAGCCTACAGGGTTTGTGCCTGGAGGTATAAGTCTTCACAATATGATGCTACCCCATGGTCCAGATAAAGATGCTTTTGAAGGCGCTTCAAACATTGATTTAAAGCCGCAAAAACTAGAAAGTACTTTGACTTTTATGTTTGAGTCACGGTTTCCACAACACTTAACAGAATTTGCTGCTAAAGAGGCTCCATTGCAGGACAATTATACGGATTGCTGGGCAGGATTGGTTAAAAAGTTTGATGGAACGCCAGAAGGCAACTGGTAATGTCGCCTGAATTAATTGAGTCGTTCGTTGAAGAAGCGAATAATATTCAATGCAACTTTCCTCTAAATAACCTTCCATTTGGTGTATGCTATGAAACAGATAAAAAAAAGTGTTTTTCTGGTACTGCAATAGGAGACAAGGTTTTTAATCTTACTCACGCTGAGGAATTAGATCTTATACCTAGCTTCGGATTTGGAGATGTATTTCTGAATTCCTTTATGTCAAAGGGACCAAGCGCTCGGAAAGAAATCCGTAAAATTTTACAGGATTTGTTATCAGATAACTCAAAAAAAAAAGGGGAGGTAGAGAGATGTCTCTTACCTTTAAATAATTGTGATAATTTTAAAGCTTTTGAAATTTCTGAGTATACTGACTTTTACTCCTGCAAAAATCATGCGCTTAACGCAAGTAAAATTATCAGAGGCGAGAACGCTGAGCTATCAAGAAATTGGTATAACTTACCCGTTGCTTATAATGGACGGGCTTCATCTGTCTTAACAACAGGTAGTGATATAAGAAGACCTACTGGGCAAATATTTGATCCTGATAGCGGAGTTATTAAATTTGAGCCGACCAGAAAACTGGATTTCGAACTTGAAATAGGTACAGTTATTGGTGGAAATTTATCCGTCGGTGAGACGTTAGGTTTTGAAGAGGCGGAAAATCTAATTTTTGGGTATGTGTTACTTAACGATTGGTCTGCTAGGGATATGCAGGCTTGGGAATACCAACCCCTTGGGCCATTTCTTTCAAAGTCATTTGGAACAAGTATAAGCCCCTGGATAATAACCCCAGAGGCTCTTGAGCCCTTTAAAATGAAAACCCCAGAAAGGGAATTTCAACTGCTTCCACATTTTGAGGATGATAAAGCTTTTGTTTTCGATATAGACTTAAATGTAACTTTAATTGAACACTCTGGTACTGAGACTGACATTTTGAAAACTAATTCAAAAGAGCTTTATTATTCACCAGTACAGCAAGTTATACATCATGCATCAGCAGGCTGTGGTATTTCCACGGGAGATTTGATGGGCTCTGGCACAATATCGGGAACGGAGGAAGGAAGCTTTGGTTGTATGTTAGAGTTGTCATGGGGCGGAAAAAAGAAAATAGTTTTAAGCTCAGGAAAAACACGTGATTTCTTAGAAGACAACGATACTATTGTTTTCAAGGGGATGGCAAGAGAAAGGGAATTTACTGTAGGATTTGGTTCTTGTTCTGGAAGAATCGTTAAATAATAGGAAAAAAATGAAAAAATTTGCATCACAAAATGATTTAAATGAAAAAAAAATCTCTTTTGACGAGATAGGAAATGATCTTTTTGCCTTCACTGCCGAGGGAGACCCAAATTCAGGTATAATTATCGGTGATGAAAGCGTTATGGTTATTGATGCACAGGCAACGCCAACTTTAGCGAGGCAAGTCATTGAAAAAGTTAGGTCAGTCACTGATAAACCAATATCTCACTTAGTATTATCTCACTATCATGCTGTTAGAGTGCTAGGTGCATCTGAATACAAGGCAAACAACATAATTATGAGTAGTAAAGCAAGATCTATGGTAGTAGAGAGAGGACAAGAAGATTGGGATAGTGAATTTGATAGGTTTCCTAGATTATTCAAAGGTCATCAAGAGATCCCTGGCCTCACTTGGCCAACCTTAACATTTGAAAAAAAAATGTCGGTGTTTTTAGGTAAACGAAGGATCGATTTATATTTCCTTGGTAGAGCGCATACCGCTGGAGATATAGTTATTCATGTGCCAGATTCAAATGTATTATTTACTGGTGATATTGTTGAATACAAGTCGGCTTGTTATTGTGGGGACGCTCATTTACAGGATTGGACCAAAACATTAAAAAATATAGCAAAATTTCAGGCAGTGGCTTTGGTTCCTGGTAGAGGCGATGCATTAATAGATCCTAGTAAAATAGATGATGCTCTTGCGCTTACAGAGGACTTTGTGAAGTCCACCTTTAGATCAGTGTCAAAAATTGCTCATGCAGGTGGTGATCTAAAGGAGGCCATGTCATCCTGTAGAGATCATTGCGATAAAAAGTTTTCTGACTATGCAATTTATGAGCATTGTTTGCCTTTTAATGTATCGAGGGCTTTTGATGAGGCAAAAGGTATTGATAACCCAAGAATTTGGACTGCTGAACGAGACAAGGAAATGTGGGAAATGTTACAGTGAATAGAGAAATAAGCTTTTCTAAAAACTATAGTTACAAAGAGTATCCGTATAAACCTCCTCCAGAGATTTTGACAGGAAAGCATAAAACTTATCCAGTAGCCATAGTAGGAGCTGGACCTATAGGTTTGTCTTTAGCAATTGATTTAGCGCAGAGAGGTATAAAAAGCGTACTTCTAGACGACAATAATATTGTTTCAACGGGGTCAAGAGCCATTTGTTGGGCCAAGAGAACTTTAGAAATTTTTGATCGATTGGGCGTCGCCTCAAAAATGATGGCAAAGGGAATTACCTGGGAAACGGGCAGACTATTTAATGGAGAGAAAGAAGTCTTCTCATTCAATCTGCTTCCAGATAAAGATCAAAAGTTTCCAGCATTTATAAATTTACAACAATACTATGTTGAAGAGTATTTAATTGAACGATGTTTTCAACTCAATGATTATATTGATATTAGATTTAGTAACAAAGTTATTAGTCACTCTCAAAAAAAAGAAAATGTAGATATAACTGTAAGTTGTCCTCAAGGAAAATATTTGTTGAGATCATGTTATATGGTTGCTTGCGATGGTGCAAATTCCCCAACTAGGAAACGTATGAACCTTTCTTTTGACGGTGAGATTTTTGATGAACATTTTTTGATAGTAGATATTTTTATGGAAAAGCCTCCTTTTGAGAGCGATAGGCCTGAGCGGTGGTTTTGGTTTGCGCCTACTTTTCATGATGGGCAATCTGCTTTGTTGCACAAACAAGCAGATAATATTTATAGAATAGACTTACAGCTTGGCGAAAATATTGACAAAAAAAGTGAGCTTGATCCGGAGAGGGTTAGAAAGAGAATAAAAAAAGTTGTTAAGTCCAACAGTTTTGAAATTGATTGGATGAGTATTTATAAATTTAAATGTGCCTCTTTGGATAGAATGGTATTTGATAAAATTATTTTTGTTGGAGATAGCGCACATGTAGTAAGCCCATTTGGTGCTAGGGGAGGTAATGGAGGGATGCATGATGTGGATAATTTAGGATGGAAGTTAGCTTCTATCTTGAAAGATAATACTTCAAGCAATATTTTGAATACTTTTAATGAGGAAAGAATTGAGGCAGCAAAAGAAAATATAGCTAACTCCTCTAGAGCCACAAACTTTATGACCCCAAAAAATAAAATGGCTAAAGCCTTTCGTGACCAGGTTCTTGATTTGTCCATAAACAATCAATTTTCTCGAAATTTGATTAATTCGGGTAGGCTCTCTGTTCCATTTAAGCTGAGCGGTTTAAGGCTAGATAATGAGTATAGGGATGATCCTCTGCTTGGATCGATTTATGTAGATTTTCCAATTCTTGATAGAAAAGGAAATCGATTATTTCTTACGGATGTGATTACCCAAGGCTATAATTTGCTGTCATTTTCAAAAATAAAAATCGAGTTTCCTTTCAATTTAAACATAATAAGTGTTGGTGAAGAAAATAATGAAGATGTTGATTTCTTTGATTTTAAAGGTAAGGGGCTAGAAAGATACAGAGCGGATCTAAATTACTTCATCAGACCGGATGGGTATATAGTGGGAATATTTAAAGAGATAAATATTAGTGTATTAGAAAAATGTATGCTTTAGATATTTAAGTTTTGGAGAGAAAATTACCTATGACGCTAAACGATCAACTCTACTCAAGACTTGTAAATCTTTACCAAGGTCTAGACGATGAGAAAATTCATCAGCTAAATGCGAGACTAATTTTACTTTTATCAGAAGAGATTTCTGATTCACTAGTTATAAAAAAAATTATTGATCAATTAGAAACTGAAAACAAAAGCTCTAGTAATTAACTTTCTCCAGAATGACTTTTAAAAGGGCAAAATTCCGCGCAAGGTCGATATTAGTGGAATGATCTTTTGAAATAATGAAAGAAGGTTTATCCCAAGCTTTGGTAAAAGCCACAAAAATAAAGAAAATAAAAGTACAACTGAAATAATTATAAAAAAAGAATTTGGCTGCATAAAGGTACTTTTATCAGAGTTCATAATGTCTTTTAATTTGTTGTTTTTTTCATTTCCATTTTTTGTTTTTAAAAACGGCCGTAACATCCATATTATGAATAAAATTAAAACTAAAATAAGAATAAGGCGAACCATGAAAAGATACTTTCTATTTTTGGTGGAACACTACAGGAAGTTAAGCTTTCTACTTTTGAAAAATATATTCTACTTCTTCCCAACAATCAGTAGGAAAAATCCATAATATTTCTAAATCTTCCTCACCAGTATTTTTCAATCCGTGATTAACATTTTCAGGAATATACACAAAACTATCTTTATAAACCTTGTTTGAACTTAAAGAGCTGAGAAGCAATCCTTCTCCTTGTCGAATGATATAAACTTCCTGAGGTGAGTGGTGATGAAGGGGTAGCTCTTCTCCAGGTGGTAAAACTAATACTCCACACGAAAGACCATGGCTCATTAATTGTGTGCTATCAGCGATATACTTCCACCTAAGGTTACCTTGCTCTTTATCCTCATTCCAAGCTTGGTCTTTCAAATGAGATACAACAATTTTTTCTTTATCTGTGTTTTTCATTTTTTACTTAAGCGTTGAGAACATGGTCATCTCAACCATCTCTTTCCAGTTATTTGGATGTTTATTATATGTATTTCGACTTCGCCAAATATTCTTTTGCTTATTAAAAAAGAGCATATCTATATTCAGAAAATAAAAATATAAGGTCATTTTACTTGTCTTAAAATGATATTTGTTTTCCAACAGATCATCAACAAAGTATAGGCTGTTGTTAGTTTCCACCTTGTTAAGACAAAGATAATTTAAAGAGTTGCTTCATCAACCAAGTTATTATCGTCTTTTATAAATTTTTAGTATCTACAACAAAATATCTTTTTGAAATGTAGAGACTTTCTTATGTCGGTTAAGTTTAAGTCCAAAGACATTTAGTAAAAATTTTGTTGGGAAATTAGCTGAGCTCTTCATTTCTCAAACTCACGGCGCTCAAAGTCACCGGCGTATTTTTTTCCACCGTTTTCAAAATTTTTGTTCCTATTAACTTATCAAAAAATTTTGGTGCTAGGCCAAATCCAGGCCGCACACTTTTAATATCATTTTCTGTTATCGTATCACCTGGGTTCATTCCACGTACGAAATATAATGAACGCCTAAATTTCATATTTCCTTTTTCTGCTTCAGTTCGTTCATAATTCACTTTTCCTAAGGATTCAAATGCGGTTTTTGTGGCCGAGCACAATTCCGATAGCCCACTTTCTTCGAGAGAGAAACTATCATCAGGACCGCCACCTTTTCTATTTAGAGTGACATGTTTTTCAACTAGCACTGCTCCAAGGGCTACGGCCGCAATTGAGGTAATATTGGTCAGTGTATGATCAGAAAGCCCAACGTTGACTCCATATTTTTTTTTCATATGTTGTAAAGTATGGAGATTATAGTCAGCTGGGGGAGCTGGATAGCCACTAACGCAGTGAAGTAGTATTAGATCCCCATTACCATACTTAAGTGCTGTATTTACTGCATCGCCTATCTCTTTTTCATTTGCCATTCCAGTCGAAATAATCAATGGTTTATTTGTTTGTGCAACTCTTCTTATTAGGTTTAAATCAATACACTCGAACGACGCAATTTTGTAGGCAGGTGTATCAAGTTTTTCTAACAGATCTACAGCTGTATTATCGAATGGTGTACTAAATAGTGGTATACCCACTTTCTGAGCGTATGCAAACAGAGCTTCATGCCATTCCCAAGGAGTGTGAGCCCATTCATATAATTGATATAGTGTCTTGCCTTTCCATAAACCGTCATTTATTACAAAGTCTTCCCTTTCCGATTTCAGAGTTAACGTGTCTGGTGTATAGGTTTGTATTTTAATGGCATTTGCCCCACAACGTTTGGCCATATCGATTATTTTGAAAGCATTTTTTATACTACCATTGTGATTTGCTGAAATTTCTGCAATGATGTAGGGGGGTACATTTTCACTTATCTCTTGTCCGTCAATCATTGTTTTCTTATACATTTTTAAATTTCTCTAAATTATCTGTTGTTTTTGTAATGGTAAAGAAATACTAAAGTAACTTGTTAAGGATGGTACTCTAATTAAAGTGCCTTTAACAACTGGTTTATAACATTAAAAATTTCTATTTGAAGAGTTCGTTTTATTATTTAAGTAACTTCGTTATCAGATCGACGTTTAATACACTTATCCTATTTTTGTTAAAGTATTGCTTCGCATTGTATGATTAATTGTACATCTGACGTATATCTTACTATAAGTTTTTGTTAACAAAACCGCTGCCCTATGAAAGTTGATAGTATAAGTGTGTTAGTAACAATACTGTCGATTAATTTTAGATCGCATACTCATAAAACAAAAGGTCAGAGTCTTTTTTCACGAACTCAAAGCCTACTGCCACAAATGATCGCTTACTAGCAACATTGAGTGACTTTATTTCAGCATCAATAAATCGAACACTGGAAAAAATCGTTTTGAAAGAAGATATAGCATCCTTTAAACATTCTTTTGCCTTCCCTTTACCTCTCATATTGGGCGAAACATTTATAGAAACAACTGCTCTTTCACCATCTACGTCAAAACGCACTACTGCAATTTTCTTCTTTAAATTTTCATCTTCACATATAAGAAGTAATCTACTGGGATCTATGAGTGATGAATTAAACCAAACATTATGTTCATCCCAATCTACCAAATCAGTTGTGTGTGACATTTGTCTCGTATTTTCATCGTTCGCCCAATCAAAGATATCTTTTATGTCACTCCTGTTGGCTATTCGTATATTAGTCATTCTTATACTTCCTTCAGAAACTTATAAATTATAATTAGAAGCAATCTCAGCCTAAGCTGCCTTAAATGGGGATATTTTATTTTTCAGAATTAAGTTCTTCATGTTTTATAGATTACTTCAAGTAGTTGATTATCCTAGATGAGCCCAGGCCATCACAAACAGAGCGCATATTCAAGGTCATGGTCCGCATCAAATCTTTTCCTTCAGCATTAAAAAATAAGTCAAAATCATGCTTTAAATTTTTAATATTGGAATAAATTGATAAATTACGGTCGCGCAATTCGGTTGCGATTTTTTCTTGGTTATTTGCTATCGAAAAAGTGATTGTCGGTAGTCCCAAGCAGCAACGCTCCCATGAAGTTGATCCAGCAGCACCAATACATAAATCAGAATTACTCATTAATTCAGCCATATTGGTTACGTTTGATAACACAAAAAAACTAAACTTAGAAGAGTTAACGAAAGCATTTAGCTTCTCCAGGTGAGGATATAATCCTCCAGTAATAATTGTGAATTTACATTTCTTAGCATGATTGCTTTTACATAACTCTTTTAATATTTGAAGAGTATAGTTAGAGTCATCCACTCCGCCCATTGTAATTAGAATTTTTTCTCTTGGGGCGTTTTGTCTACGTTTCAAACTTTTTCCGCGCCAATCTCTGAATTCATCTCTGAGTAATGCAAATCTAGGCCCTAAGAGTAAGTCGCAGTGGTGTGATAGCTTGCCAGAATATTTTTCTACATTGGTTCCTAGGTTCTGATCTAATAAAACATCACAATTTAATTGACGATTTCCAAGATCGTCAATTACCATTATTTTCTTACAGCTTTGCTTCACTAAATCATGCCAAGTTACATCTAATCCATAATGATCAACTATAATCCAGTCAGGTTTAAATTGGTGAACAACATTTAAAGTCTCACTTGCATCTATCTCCTGAGAGACTGGTAACCACTCATTAGTGCATTGTGGGTTTGTCTCTTCTTGGCTTAAATAATTCGAAGTAAGAATATAAAGCTCACTGTTGGTCGAATGCACTAAATCGACAATATTTTGATTTGGATCTCTTAAAACGAAGCAAGTGTACCAACCTTGACGTTGTGCTTTCTTAGCCACTGTAATGCAACGCATAACATGTCCAGTCCCAATCTTTTTTGATGCATCCGAACGAAATAAAAGCTTCATAATGACATCCAATATACTGGTAGAATACCTAGCTGCTTTAATTTAGTTTGTGTGTTGAAATTCAAGATATGCGTTTCGTAATCCATCACTCAGACTTGTGGAAGCTTTCCATCCTAAATTAGACATCAAACCGATATGCAATAATTTTCTAGGTGTCCCATCAAGCTTGGTCTTATCAAAAAAAATTTTACCAGAGAAGCCAACGATTTGCTGCACTTTCTCGGCAAGCTCTTTGATCGTTATGTCTGTTCCTGAGCCGATATTAATATGCGATAACATTGGCTTAGTATGTTTTATAAATATATCGTGCCTAAGATTATGCACATAAAGGCTTGCTTCCACCATATCGTTTACATAGAGGAAGTCTCGCTTCGGAGTGCCAGATCCCCAAACTACTACCTCCCGTAGACCATTCATTTTTGCCTCATGAAATCGACGGATAAGCGCTGGGATAACATGACTGTTTTCATTATGATAATTATCACCTGGTCCATACAAGTTTGTTGGCATTACTGACCTGTAATCTCTTCCATATTGACGATTATAGCTCTCACACATCTTAATGCCTGCAATTTTTGCAATAGCATATGCTTCATTTGTCGGCTCTAATGTGCCAGTCAAAAGCGCACTTTCATGCATTGGTTGTTGGACTCTTCGCGGATAAATACAGGACGACCCAAGAAATAATAGTTTTTGAACATCGATTAAATGCGCTGCATTGATGACGTTGGTTTGAATTTGTAGGTTCTGATAAATAAAATCCGCGGGATATGTATTATTTGAGTGAATGCCACCAACTTTGGCAGCAGCAATAATAACTTCATCAGGTTTTTCTGAATTCATAAAATTAATAACGTCAGTCTGATTGCATAAATCAAGTTCTTCGCGCGTGCGGGTGATTACTTTTACGTCAGCCTGATTTCGTAATTGTCGACAAATGGCACTCCCAACCATACCCCTATGACCAGCTACATATATCTTTTTCATATAACTGGCCTAACTCTCAGTGGAAATAGGAATATCAAGACCATGCTCCTTGAGCAGTGCTAAGCGACGTGCAACCTTATGGTCCTCCTCTACCATCTCTTTACACAATTCTTGAGCGGTTATCTGAGGCTCCCACCCTAGCTCAGTTTTCGCTTTAGAAGCGTTTCCCAACAGTGTTTCAACTTCCGCAGGCCTAAAGTATCGGGGATCAATTCTAATAATTTCTTGCCCAACTGATATTCTTGGTGCCAAGTTCCCAGATATAGCTGCTACCACACCGATTTCGTCCACACCCGAACCCTCAAAATTTATATCGATCCCTAGTGCATTTGCCGCCCAGGTTATAAACTCTCGCACAGAATATTGTTTGCCAGTCGCAATGACATAATCCCTCGCTTCATTTTGTTGGAGCATCATCCACTGCATACGGACATAGTCTTTTGCATGTCCCCAATCGCGTAGAGCATCAATATTTCCCAAATACAGGCAGCTTTGTAAGCCCAATGCTATATTTGCTAAACCCCGTGTAATCTTTCTTGTAACAAATGTTTCACCTCTGCGAGGACTTTCATGGTTAAACAAAATGCCATTACATGCGTATATCCCATATGCTTCACGATAGTTTACACAAATCCAATGAGAATATAATTTTGCAACAGCGTATGGGGAGCGGGGATAAAACGGAGTAGCTTCCTTTTGAGGTGTTTCTTGCACCAACCCGTAAAGCTCCGATGTGGAGGCTTGATAGAATTTTGTTTTTTTTTCCAGTCCCAGGAAACGAATGGCTTCAAGTAAACGCAGTGTTCCAAGGGCATCCACGTTTGCTGTATACTCGGGACTTTCAAAACTTACAGCAACATGGGACTGAGCCCCAAGATTATACACCTCATCAGGTACGATATCTCTCACAATACGGGTCAGATTTGATGCATCAGATAGATCTCCATAGTGAAGCTTAAAGTGGCTATTTTCAACATGGCGGTCTTCATAGATATGGTCTATGCGTTGTGTGTTAAAGAGAGATGCACGACGCTTTATCCCATGTACCTCATACCCTTTTTTCAAGAGAAACTCAGCGAGATATGAGCCGTCCTGACCAGTAATTCCGGTTACTAATGCACGCTTCATCTAATTTCTCCGTTAATTTCTGGCATAAACATCCTCATAGCGAATAATATCATCTTCTTCTAAATAGGTTCCAAGTTGGACCTCTATAAGAATCATTTGTAGCTTTCCCGGATTTTCCATACGATGTTTGGTACCTAAGGGTACATAAACTGACTGACCTTCCTTCAGTAGTCTGATGTCCTTGTCGATAGTTACTTTGGCAGTTCCTTCAACTACAATCCAATGTTCTGACCGATGATTGTGGCTTTGCAAACTTAGTGCTGCCCCCGGGTTCACGCATATGCGTTTTACTTGAAAACGATCGCCTAGTGCAAGACTTTCGAACCATCCCCATGGACGGTGATCTTTTGGAAAAATCTCAGCTTGAGGAACTTTTTTACTCTTAAGCAACTCTACGGCCCTTTTGACGTCCTGCGCTCTATCTTTGTGGGCTACTAGGACAGCGTCGTGCATAGCAATCGCTATTATGTTATCTAACCCGATCCCAACAACTTGCTGGAAACTGCTCTCAGCGCGCAATAGACTATTTGAACTCTCTATTGCGTGTGCAGTTTCTGATGTAACATTCCCGGATAGGTCTTGATTACTTTCAGACCAAACTGCGTCCCATCCTCCGAGATCAGACCACTTTGAGGTATAGGGAAC
This sequence comes from uncultured Alphaproteobacteria bacterium, assembly GCA_902556405.1. GTDB lineage: Bacteria > Pseudomonadota > Alphaproteobacteria > Rhodobacterales > Rhodobacteraceae > CACIJG01. The sequence continues at coordinate 351,999 of CACDWF010000001.1, forward strand.
AGCTACTAGGTTTTGCGCTTTTTCCATAATGGCATAGTCAATACTGATATCTTCGAGCATAGACCAAAGTCCCGCTTCGAGACGCAGAAACCCCAAGTCTGGAGAAGCATGGTTAACCACCTTCGACACTAGCTCTAAAGTTTCCGGTGCATAGATCTCGAACGCATTAATCATGTCTATGGCACTAAACAAAAAGATACCTGCGTTCCAAAGATAATTGCTAGAGGCCAGCATTTTCTTTGCTTGTTTCAAATTTGGCTTTTCAACAAAATTGACTATATCTGAAGTTCCATAAGGATCAATAAAGTCGGTTGATAATTCTAAATATCCGTACCCCGTTTCGGGGTGCGTTGGCTTGATCCCAAATGTTACCAGTTTACCATTTTGGACGTGTGATAATCCGACTTTAATCACTTCATGGAAATTGCGTTTATCAGGGATCACATGATCTGATGGGGCAACAAGTAAAATTGCATCCTTGCTTTTTGAAACAGTGAATATACTAGCTGCTAATATTGCTGCAGCTGTATTTTTTGCTTCTGGTTCTATCAAAATAGGACCAGGTTCAATTCCGATTTCTTGTAATTGCTCACCTACTATAAATCGTAAATCAGTATTTGTCATAGTAATGTGAGGTGCAAATGTGATTATATCAGACGAAGTAAGCCTTTGAGCGCTAGATTGAAATAGGGTTGTGTTACCCATCAGCTTGGAAAACTGTTTTGGGTAGGATTTTCGTGATAATGGCCACAACCGTTCACCAGACCCACCAGCGAGCAATACAGGTTGTACTTTTATTCTATTATCTTTATTAAATTCTGTTATCATCTTACCTTTATTGCGTAAATTTGGGATGCATATTTTCTTACCACAATTAACCTGCGATCCAGTGCATCTAGGCCATAACAATGAATAAATGTCTCGCTTGTCATCACAACTTAGTTTTTAACCTTAAGAGGAGTTCACATCATCTATATCTTTGCCACAAATGTGGGTCGATATCAACGAAGAAAATTGATGAAACGAGTAGTCAATATGATGAAAAATATTACCTTACTTACTATGCAAGCCGAGATAACGAGATGTATCGAGAGTGCAAACATCTTATCCATGATTGCAAAGTTAGCAAAGGTATAAAAATACTCGATTACGGTGCTGGCAGTGGTGTTTTGGCGCAAGTGCTTTTAGACGAGGGCTACGAAGAGGTATACATGTACGATACCAGCGCTCATTCCCAACGCTATCTACAAAAAAGGTTCCCAAAATCGGACAAAATTCTGACAACGACTAAAGGTCTTAAATACAAATTCCAAACAATATTCATCACTGATGTGATCAGTCATCTCGACGAGGTAGATCAAGTTGTGACCGAGTTACATTCTAAATTGTTAGACACAGGTGGGTGTATTATAATTAGAACGCCAATTTATTCCAAAGTACTTAATTTATTACTATATACCTTGTCTTGGACTTTTAGGGGTAAATTTGATGATATTTTATTATTTACAAGCACTCGATTTTGCTTATTCACTTTGCGCGGAATCCAACATTTAACTAACCGGCATAATTTGCACATAATGGAATTCAAGAAAAAAGTACAGTATCCGTTCAATCCAGGAAATACCAAAATTAAAAAAACTGTATTTTCGACATTTTATTTCTTTTGTTCATTAATATCAAAATATAATCAGGCAATTCTTATTGTAAGAAAAAAATAATGGGTTTTAAAACATGAAGCCAATTTATATAGTACGACTTGACGATGCTTGCCCAACTTTTTGTCGCTCAAAATGGTTAAAACTCGAAAAAATACTCAAGCAATTCGACGTTGTTCCAATCATTGCTGTTGTCCCAAGTAATCTAGATCCACTTCTCAGACAAGATAAACATTGGCCCAGATTTTGGAATTGGATAAAAGAAAGGCAGGATATTGATGGTTGGATAATTGCAGTCCATGGCTATAATCACGTAGCAGAGAATGCGAATGTTGGTATTCTTGGAATAAATAAAAAGTCAGAGTTTTCTGGAATAGAAAAGAGTGAAAAAATAAAAAAAATATCAAAAGCTATAAAAATATTTCAGCGACATGGTTTAAATACTGATTTTTTTGTTGCCCCTTACCACTCATTTGATTTTCAGACATTAAAAGTATTACGCAGCTTGGATTTTAAGTTTGTGAGTGATGGGCCAGGAAGCTCGACATTCAGTTTATTTGGTTTGAACTTTGTACCACAGCAGCTCTGGAAACATAAAACCTATTCCAGCGGAGTTTGGACAATTTGCTTGCATCCGAATGCAATGTTAGAGACAGAGATCAATAAGCTAGAAGATATACTTAGAGACAACTCTCAATTTTTCCTGAAATCAAAAACACAAATAGAAAACTTAAATTTCGAAAAAAAATACTTAAAGTTATTATGTTCCTTTATAGCAATGAGATTAAAAAGAAATTTCATTAAAGTAACTGCATACCTTAGAGATTATTCAAAGTTTCAATAACGTAAAATTGATCTTCTTCACTTAAAGTAGGATAAATTGGAATACTTATGCAGTTTTCATAATAGTCTTCACAATTTGGCAAACTGAAGTTGCCATTAGATATTTTTTTGAAATATGGATGTTTGTATATGGGTATATAATGCTTTTGCACCCCTATTCCGGCCTGTCGTAATTCAGAAAACATCATTGAATTGCTCTTTCCTGCCTTTGGCTTAGTTCGAATAATATATAGGTGATTTGCAGAAATATTATGACTTTGGGTTAAAGTTTTATCATATTTTTGCCAATTGATATGTCTATCATAAATGCCTGCAATTTTTTTTCTAGAAGTTATATATGCGTCTAGCCTTTTGAGTTGTGAAGCAGCAAGGGCAGCATGGATATCGCTCATTCGATAGTTGTAGCCTAAGTTTGTCTGTTCATAATACCATTCTCCATGCGATTCCTCATGAAAAAATTCCTTCTCTTTATTTATCCCGTGTGTTCGTAATCGTTGCGCTTTTTGAAATATATCAGAATTGTTAGTAAGAATTGCACCCCCTTCACCAGAAGTAATGATTTTAACAGGATGAAAACTGAAAACAGTTGCACTACTGTATTTGCATGATCCAACCAATGAATCCCTATACTTTGCACCGATAGCATGTGAAGCATCTTCAACAATTTCCACTTCATACGGTCTACAAATCTTTGAAATTTCTTCCATATCACATGATTGACCCGCCATATGTACTACCACAAGGACCTTGGGCAATTGCCTATTTATTGATGCATGCTTTAATTTAACGGCTAATGCTTCACTACAAATATTAACTGTATTTAAATTAATATCTACAAAGTCAATTTTTGCATTGCAATATAGGGCACAGTTTGCAGATGCAACAAAACTAATTCCTGATGTCCAAACTATATCACTACTGGTTACGCCCATGGACAATAATGTTAAATGTAGCGCTGCCGTTGCACTACTTGTTGCTACTGCATATTTTGCTCTTACGTATTTTGTAAGTTCTACTTCGAAAGTGGGAACTTGGTTCCCCTGAGTTAAAGGTTCATTCTTCAGTACTTTAACGAGCGCATCAATATCGCTCTGAGTGACTTCGTGCTTTCCATATGGTATCATAATTATACACTAAGTTTGTTTTAATTCTTTAAATGCCCTGTCCCTAAGAGATTCAACAGTCTCCCAAACTTCATTTTCATCCGATCTGTATCGTGATCCCTTTGGAAGAAAGTTCCCTTTATGAAAGTGCTCATAATCCGAAAGATTGATATTAAAGGATACACTTGGAAGAATTACTAAATGATCCTTACAATCTAATGTTGTCAGTGCTTCAGTACTCGAAACCATCTCTTCGTGTATCTTCTCTCCCGGTCTTATTCCTATTATTTCATATTTAGAGTGTGGGGCGATAGCTTCTAAAACAGTTTTAATTGAATAGGAAGGAATTTTAGGCACAAATATTTCACCACCCAACATTTTAGACAAAGCATAAATGACTAAATTAACACCCTCATCTAAGGTGATATTGAAACGGGTCATCTCCATATCGGTAATAGGAATGATCTCTGACTTGCTACTCAAGTCATAAAAAAATGGAATCACCGAGCCTCGAGAACACATTACATTACCGTAACGTACAGCAGAAAATCTGGTATGAAGCATACCACGAATATTGTTTGCTGCGATAAATAATTTGTCAGATACTAGCTTTGTTGCTCCATACAAATTGGCCGGAGAACATGCTTTATCTGTAGATAAAGCCACAACGCGCTCAACCTCATTTTCAAGTGCTGATTTAATTACATTTTCAGCACCAATAATATTGGTTGAAATACATTCAGTTGGATTATACTCCGCGGTATCAACTTGTTTCAAAGCTGCCGCATGAATTATAACATCTACCCCCTTACAAGCTAGGTTTAAACGCCCTTCATCTCTTACATCACCAATAAAAAATCGTAAATTTGGATAATCTTTAGGCGGATAATTTTTTTTTAGCTCGGACTGTTTCAACTCATCTCTGGAATAGATGATTATTTTACGAACTTTAGGAAAATTTTTGAGAATAAGGCTTATAAATCTTTTACCGAACGAGCCAGTTCCACCAGTTATAAGAATAACTTTATTATTTAAATCATAATCTTGATTTTTATTCATGGTAATTTCCAATCCACTTGATTTGCGTGAGCTTGCGAAGTTTTTTTAAAATCAGAGTAATAAAGCCACCAATTTTATTTTGCTTTATAATTATAAGATCTTCAAAATTCTTCTTCAAGAGCATGTTCAGATTCCCATTGTTACTTATACCACCTGAGCGCATCATTACCAATTTCATTGGGAGATAATACACGTTGTTTTTAAATTTACTGAATGCTCTGATAATCCAATCATAATCACCCGAAATTCGAAAATTTTCGTTAAAGTTCCCTACGCTATCGAAAACTTTTCGTTTAGCGAACAAAGAGGGGTGCGGTGGCATCCAACCTCGCCTCAGTTGATCAATTGAAAAGTTCCCGGTAGTCCACACGCGTTGGACCTTGTAAGTTTTTAATCTATTAACAATAATCAAGTCTCCGTAAACCAAAGCCACATTATCTAAGCTCAATTTATTTAAAACAGATATTAAGACAGCTGGATCTATGTAGCAATCATCTGCGTTTAGAAATGCTATTATTTCGCCCGTTGCAAGCGATAGACCCAAATTCATAGCACTGAATACGCCGCGACGATGCTGAAATATTACTTGTGAATTACTAAACTCAGCAGTCAAAAAATTCAGGGAGCCATCGTTACTGTGCCCATCAATTATAATATGTTCCAACTCAAACAATTTACCTAAACCCGACTGAACGTAAATAGATTTTGTACAAATTTTTAAAAGTTTACCAGAGTTATAATTCGGTGTTATGATGCTGAATTTAATCATTTCAAACTCTTTTTTTTATATCTTCCATCCAATTTATTGTCGCTACTATACCTTCATCAATGGAAATTTTTTGATCTTCACTAATTCTAATATTTCGATAATCAGGTATTGACTGGCTGGTAATTAAGTTTCTGTATCTCGCAGAAGTTAATGGAAAGCGAATGCCCATTTTTTTTAAAAAATCACCACAAAACCCAAGGCATTTAAAAACTAAATTATGAAGAGACATAGGAGCGCGAAGTCCCAAATGTTTACGGATCTTAGCAGAAATAATTTTCACATTTAAGTCTGAATTATCCATTAGATAGAAGGTGCCACCATTATACTTTGTAAAATTGCAAACAACCTCGTCAACTTGTTTTACAACATTACCAACAAACCCAAATGGCCTTATCCCCATTTCGCGCGGGTAGGGGACCGGTAATTGCCGTATAGATAGATTGAATAATTCGTAATATGGAGCATCCATGTGAGGGCCAAATATCGAAGTGGGACGTAAAATACAAAAATCAATATTTTCTGAGGACTGTAATTTCTTTTCGGCTTTTGCCTTCATGCAGCCATACCAAGTGGTCGCATTCATCTGATCGAGTTCAGATTTTGGTGTTCCTAGGTCATTAACTAACATTGAGGAGAAGTGGATTAATTTTGAATTTAAGTTATGTGCCGTTATGACGTCCGCAATATTTTTTATACTTAAAAAATTGACATTATGTGAATGCTTATCGGTTAAGGCTGTATTAGTTTGAGCGGCTAAATTGATTACCAATCCAGGCTCGAATTTAAGCATAACTTTTTGTAATTTTTCATAATTTAATACATCAATATTTTCCCATTTATCTTTCTGACGATCAATTTTTGGCACAGCTATATCTACATTTTTGTAAATAATATGTTTATTATAAAAGTGCTCGCATAAATTCGTCCCTATGAATCCTGATCCTCCGGTAATTAAAATGCGCATCTTTAAGAAAGCTTTTTGTTCATAAATTCATAATAAAAATTATTATACGAATTAACCATAGTACGTTCACTGAGAACTTGTGGAATAGTGTTCGTGTTGAAAATAGGGTTTTTGTTAAAGCGTTCAAAGTGATGTAGTAGGCGGCTTAGCCAGTGGTTAAAGATTGGTCCATTAAATTCTTTAGATAAAGGCAATGTTTCAATCAAATCTGGGCAAAGCGATTGAAGTTCACGGTGTTGGGGTATATCTGAAATTAATGATAGAGTATTAGAGCCGATAGCTTCAATTACTGAATTGGGTAAACCCTCACTTTCGGAACTAGACAAAAATATATCGGCTGCCTGATAATAAGGCGATACATCGAATACAAAACCCTCGATGCGAATTTGTGGATAGCCCACCGTGAGAGAATAACACTCCTGCCTTAATGGCCCATCTCCCACAACAAAAAAATATACATTCGGGCAATATCTTGTGACTGCTTTTATTAGCTCGACGGCTAAAAATGGATTTTTTCTCTCATCTAAACTACCGACCATAATTGCGACCAAAGCATTTTGTGGAAGATTAAATTTTTTTTTAGCCTCTACGCGGCAATTAATATCTCGTCGGTATTTGTAGAATTTTTCCAGTGATGCTGGCAGCGCATTGTATATTACATTGGCCTGGACGTTTCTCGAGCGATAATATCGCCTAACTGTTTTTGAGCACGCTATTTTTACCGTAAAGCGTTTAACAGCCCATAAATGTATAAGACTTATAACATAACCCTTTAATGAACCGTAAATAAAACTTAGCTCTTCGGAGGGCACGCTTCTTAATGTACAAATTGAGTTAGACCTTTTTACTGCAAGTGACGTAATCAAGTCTGCATAAAATAAATGACTGTGGACAATATCTGATTTGAGTTGCTGTACTAATTTCTTAAGTTGCAGTACGTTTTTCAATAAGCTCAATTTTGTTCGTTCAAAACTGATTATGTTTACATTAATTTGATTAAAATATTCTTTCAATTCGTTCTCTGACTCCTCTCGAGGGAATGTTACGATGTGTATTTTATGATTAGCTTCAGCCAAGCCTTGGATTAGCATCTTCAATTGTCTCGTGGGGCCAATATTTTTGAGTGTTGGCACAACAAAAATGATAACCATATCTGTCAATACCCAACTTTAAGGATTAGTTCATATGTTTGTGGACGTAATACAAAACATGATAGAATGGCAATAACTACTAAAACGCGCAAACCACGTTTTCGTAGCACTTTGATATCGGTTTTGGGAACAAAGTCATTTTTTGTTCGTCTATATAAGTCTAATGTGTAAGCGAGTTGCATTGGATAAAACGTCATTAAAACGTTAAAAATCCTTGGCCCTATTTCAGGCATAGCCCCGAACGTTGCATAAAAATATAAACCAAGTACATTTAAACAAACCGTTTTCTGCAGTGGAAGTTCTATATTTCTTTTATTTATGAATAACTTCACATAAATTGTAATAAACGTAAAAAAAGCAAATGTAGCAAGCGATCCAAAATCTATACTCGAGTCATAAACGTTTGAATATATCCTAAATCTAACAGAGACAGAACTGAAAGTCTCTAATAGGTTTGCAATAATAATATCTGAAAACGTTGCAAAAGGAATTATTCCTACAAGAAGAAATGTGAACCTACGCAACATCCATTTATGTGTAAATTGCACAATAATTAATCCCAAAACCAATGGTAATGTGGATAAATGAATGGATATAGCTGCACTATAGAAAACATACTTGTATAAACTTTTCTTCTCAAAGCCGAAAAATACAAATGCAATTGCTAAGCTTGTGCGCATATGTGCTAAGTCGCGTACTATGAATAAATGTAGTAGATAAATAAAAAGCACGATGCCGGGTGATACATTTAGCTTTCGTGAAATATTAACTAGTGCATATAATATTACTAGATTACTAAAAAGAATAAATGCTTCAAATGGAATTAAAATGCTATTGAAGAATTTGATAATAAATAAATATCCCAAATCTTTTATGTCAATACCACCAAGCAGATATTCTAATCGATACGTCTCCCAGTCTGGACCAAATTTTCTAAATGGTATTATACAAAAGAGCAATAAAGCGCCTAGCAGCAACAATTGATTCTCGGGCTGATTTTGTCTATATTTTCCAGCTATACGACTAAAAGCTGGAATTGCACATAACAAAATTGTCCAAGAATAAAGTGAAATGAAACTCATCTTAAGTAATAGAGAATTGGATCGCTTTAAAGTAGAAAAATGTTATTATCATAACTTGTGCAAATACAGCCACTGATACTATGCCTTCTTCACTATAAAGCTCGCACTGCTAGGCACAGATTGAGTGAATATACCTTTTTCATAGGCATCAAATTTTTGTTCAAATTTGACTAAAAAACCGGAGTTTAGTATTTGTTGACGAACTTCATCGTTGTTTCTGTATAAATAAATGTGATCTCTATTAGGCGCATTTACGGCCGCTGAAATTACTCCAACGCCACCGTGAGCAAGTTGCGAATAAATTTCTTTTATCAACTGTTCGGGATGTTCCAAATGCTCTAACAGTTCTATACATACAAAACAATTAAAATCAACTTCGTTATTCTCTGTAAACATTTTATCCAAAATATTGTATCGGTTTAAACAACCTGAACTTGCGAGCACCTTTTTTGTGTGATCAATAGACGCATCACTGATGTCAAAACCATACCCCTCTGATTCCTTGAATGCCGATAACAACTTATTTGAATAAAAACCTGTCCCAATGCCAATATCACAAAATGTAATAGTTTTCTTTTCCTTTAATAATGGAAAGAACTTATTTTCAATCCACTTTTTTAATAGATAGTGATGGCGCCATAGGAAGTGAGTCAAATAGAGTGCGGGTAGATAAACTTTCGTCATATATTGATAATTTTTGTAAACAGTGGAGCAAGCTTCGGAATAACTGATTTTAGGATAGTCTTTTATATCATCAAATTGCTTTTGTAAACGCATGGCTTCAAGACAAAAGTTTACGTAAGCTCTAACAGGTTCCGAAAGATCAGAGTTCACATAAGTCACATACGCGTTCAAAGTTTCATTAAATTCTTCAGCCCAAGCATTACCAAACTCCTTAAACTGTTTTTTTATTGTCCCTTTAAACATCCCACCATGAGATAAGAATATATCATCCAGCGAATTTACATACTTATACTTTTCAATCACTAGATTGCTCTTTCAGAATTGAAACAATTACATCATAACTAGTCATTTGCTCTATTTCCTCATCCTCTAAGTCAACATTAAATTCTCTTTCTATGGCAATAATCAAACTCATATGTCTTAAAGAGTCCCAACTTTCTACAGTTTCCATCGAAGTACTTGTATTTACCGCATTATTTGGAATTTTTAGTATTGTACAAAATAGTGTCTTTAGTTTTTCTTCTTTAAACATTTATTTTTTCCTTGATAAAATCTGTGGGTATTTTGTCGAGCTTTTTATGGCTTAGAATACACTCATAGCTTTCCTCTTTGTGATAAGAGACAGATATCTCCTTCAGGAAAGCTTGTGCAGGAGGATTTTTATTTGTTTTTTTAAAATAAAAATAAACTTTGGTACCATTTTTGTATACATTTAATAATCGCAAGCAAGATTTCAGGAAACCGTACTCTATACTACGTCCAAACACTCTACAACTCATTAGGAATGTGCTTATAATAATTCTTTTGGTTCTCGAGTCTATTTTACAGATCATTAGATTTGTAATGCCATGCTCTCCAAATTTGTCACTTATGGATGCCGAAAACACATATGTCTTA
>CACDWF010000002.1 GCA_902556405.1 uncultured Alphaproteobacteria bacterium
CAAGCAGAATGAATGTTGGGCAAATTCTCGAGACACATATGGGGTGGGCTGCAAGATCACTCGGGGATTCCATCAACAAGGCAATTTCTGAGTTTAGAAAAAGCGATGATAAAAAAGTTTTGGAGAAAGCATTATCGAACGCATATGGAAGTGATGATTTTAATAAAAAAATTAAAGGATTATCTGCTGATGATTTGCTCGCTGTCGCAAGTAATGTGAAGACTGGTGTTCCTATTGCAACCCCGGTTTTTGACGGTGCGAAAGAGCTAGACGTTACAGAGGCGCTTAAAAGGGCTGGTTTAGACGAGAGTGCCCAGTCAATTCTTTTTGACGGAAGGACAGGAGAGCAATTTGCAAGACCAGTTACGGTCGGCGTGAAATATATTTTAAAGCTACATCATTTGGTGGATGAAAAAATACATGCAAGATCTACTGGGCCATACAGTTTAGTTACCCAACAGCCCCTAGGCGGCAAAGCACAATTTGGAGGACAACGGTTTGGTGAAATGGAAGTTTGGGCTCTAGAAGCGTATGGAGCGGCGTACTCGCTTCAAGAAATGTTAACTGTTAAATCTGATGATGTGGCTGGTAGAACAAAGGTCTATGAGAGTATTGTCAAAGGGGAAGATAATTTCGAAGCAGGGATCCCCGAGTCATTTAACGTTTTGGTGAAAGAGATTAGATCTTTGGGCCTAAACATAGAACTTTTGGATGATGAAATTAATTAGTTGCTCGTGAGATGCAAACTTAAATTTTATAGGGTGTAGAAATGAACAAAGAAATAACGAATCCATTCGGCAAACCACAAGCGCTCAAGTCTTTCGATGAAATACGAATTTCTATTGCTTCTCCTGAGAGGATATTGAGTTGGTCTTTCGGTGAAATAAAAAAGCCTGAAACTATAAACTATCGTACATTCAAGCCTGAAAGAGATGGTCTCTTTTGTTCAAGAATATTTGGACCAGTTAAAGACTACGAATGTCTCTGCGGTAAATATAAAAGAATGAAGTATAGAGGAGTTACATGTGAAAAGTGTGGAGTGGAAGTAACTTTACAAAAAGTGCGACGAGAAAGGATGGGCCACATCGAACTTGCATCTCCTGTAGCACATATTTGGTTTTTGAAATCACTCCCTTCAAGAATTGGGCTAATGCTTGATATGACTCTGCGGGATTTAGAGAGAATATTGTACTTTGAGCAATATGTAGTAATAGAACCTGGTTTGACGGACTTGAAGGCAGGTCAATTGCTTTCTGAGGAAGAATATATAGACGCACAGGATCAATATGGGTTGGACGCTTTTCAAGCCGGGATTGGGGCAGAAGCAATCAGAGAAATGCTTATGGCAATTGACGTAGAGGCAGAAGCTGAAAAACTTAGAGAAGAACTCAAAGAAGCAACTGGTGAACTCAAGCCAAAGAGGATTATAAAGAGATTGAAGCTTATCGAAAACTTTCGAGGGAGTTCTAACAAACCTGAGTGGATGATTATGACCGTAATCCCCGTCATCCCACCCGAGCTGAGGCCTTTAGTGCCGTTGGATGGAGGAAGGTTTGCTACTTCAGATCTAAATGACCTTTACAGGAGGGTAATTAATCGAAACAACAGGCTCAAACGGTTAATGGAATTAAGGGCACCTGATATTATTATTAGAAATGAAAAAAGGATGCTTCAGGAATCAGTTGATGCGTTGTTTGATAACGGCCGACGTGGTAGAGTAATAACTGGAGGGAATAAGAGACCCTTAAAATCGCTCTCAGATATGCTCAAAGGAAAGCAAGGGCGCTTTAGGCAGAATCTGTTAGGAAAGCGAGTTGACTTTTCTGGCCGTTCGGTAATTGTGACAGGACCTGGCTTAAAACTGCATCAGTGTGGTCTTCCAAAAAAGATGGCTCTCGAACTATTTAAGCCATTCATTTATTCAAAATTAGAAGCTCGTGGCCTTTCCTCCACAGTAAAGCAAGCAAAAAAAATGGTAGAAAAAGAAAGACCGGAGGTTTGGGATATTTTGGAGGAGGTTATTAGAGAGCATCCAGTGTTATTGAATCGCGCGCCTACACTTCATAGGCTTGGAATACAAGCGTTTGAACCGGTCTTGATTGAAGGAAAAGCGATTAACCTACATCCTCTGGTATGCTCTGCGTTTAATGCTGACTTTGATGGTGACCAGATGGCCGTTCATGTGCCTTTGAGTTTAGAGGCACAATTGGAGGCTCGTGTTTTAATGATGTCGACAAATAATGTCCTATCTCCAGCTAACGGCAAGCCAATTATAGTACCTTCTCAAGATATGGTTTTAGGATTATATTACATTTCTCTGATGAGAGAAGGTCAGATGGGTGAAGGAATGATATTTTCGTCTGTTGATGAAGTTGAGCATGCTCTTGAAGCTGGGGCGGTCAATATGCATTCAAGGATTACTGCGAAAGTTGAGCAAATAGATAGTGAAGGAGCGACTTTTTTTAAGAGGTTTGAGACCACTCCAGGTAGGCTGAGGCTAGGTGCACTACTGCCCAAGAATCATAAAGCTCCATTTGAGATCGTAAACCGACTGCTAAGGAAGAAAGAAGTTGGTGAAGTTATCGATACTGTGTATAGGCACTGTGGTCAAAAAGAATCCGTTATATTCTGTGACCAAATAATGCAACTTGGTTTCCATGAGGCGTTCAAGGCTGGGATATCTTTTGGTAAAGATGACATGGTTATTCCTGATACAAAGTGGAAATATGTAAACGAAACAAGAGATCAAGTGAAAGATTTTGAAAGACAGTATATGGACGGGCTCATAACACAGGGAGAAAAATATAATAAGGTGGTGGATGCATGGTCAAAATGCTCAGATTTGGTCGCAGAGGCAATGATGGATGATATTTCATCTACTAAGAAAGATGATGAAGGTTCAGAGTTAGAGCCTAACTCGGTTTACATGATGGCGCACTCAGGTGCTAGAGGCTCACCTGCACAAATGAAGCAACTTGGTGGAATGCGTGGTCTTATGGCAAAGCCATCAGGAGCTATTATTGAGACACCAATAATAGCAAACTTTAAAGAAGGCTTGTCAGTTTTAGAGTATTTTAATTCAACACATGGAGCGAGAAAGGGCCTCGCTGATACTGCTTTGAAAACAGCAAATTCAGGGTATTTGACGCGACGTTTAGTTGATGTTGCTCAAGACTGTATTGTTAGAATTAATGATTGTGGGACTGAAAAATCAATCAAATGTGAGGCGGCTGTTAGTGATGGAGAAGTAGTGGCAACTTTATCAGAGCGCATTTTAGGAAGAGTGGCAGCTGAGGATATAAAAAATCCTTCGGATGAGACTATTATATGCAGTAGAGGTATGATGATAGACGAGCGATTAGCTGACTTTATTGAAAAAGCAGAAATAGCAACAGTGCAAATACGCTCACCCCTGACTTGTGAAGCTGAAGACGGAATATGTGCTACCTGCTATGGAAGAGATTTGGCTAGAGGAACTCCGGTTAATCCAGGTGAGGCCGTGGGGATTATAGCTGCGCAATCGATCGGGGAACCCGGAACGCAGCTCACTATGAGAACCTTCCATATAGGAGGCATTGCTCAAGGTGGGTCACAGTCTTTTGTGCAGTCTAATCATAGTGGGGTAGTAGAGTTTAGAAATGCCAATATTCTATCTAACGGACAAGGTGAGGAAATCGTTACCAGCCGTAGCATGGAGGTTATAATAAATAATGATAAGGGTGTCGCGCTAAGCTCACACAAGCTTTCATATGGGACTAAACTATATGTCAAAGAAAAACAAAAAATTTCTGCAGGTGAAAAGTTATTTGAATGGGACCCTTACACGCTTCCAATAATTGCTGAGATAGGCGGAATAGTTAAGTTTGCTGATTTGATACCAGGGGTGTCCGTAAGGGAAGATGTAGATGATGCCACAGGAATATCACAAAAAATAGTCTCAGACTGGCGATCGTCCGCTAAAGGTAGTTCACTACAGCCTGAGATTATAATTGTCGATAAAGATTCTGGTAAGCCTGTTAAACTTGAAAATGGCAATCCTGCAGTCCATCCTATGTCAGTTGATGCAATAATGTCAGTTGAAGATGGAAGTGAAATCCAGCCAGGAGATGTTTTAGCAAGAATTCCCCGAGAGGGAGCAAAGACAAAGGATATTACTGGTGGTTTGCCTAGAGTTGCCGAGTTGTTTGAAGCTCGAAGACCCAAGGACCATGCTATAATAGCCGAGGAAGATGGGTATGTGCGGTTTGGAAAAGATTATAAGCATAAAAGAATTATAGCTGTTATTCCTGATGGGAAAGAGGATGAGGCAGTTGAATACACAGTCCCGAAGGGGAAACACATACCAGTTCAAGAGGGAGATTTTATAAGAAAAGGGGAGTATATTATGGATGGTAACCCTGCCCCTCACGATATTCTTTCAATAATGGGAGTAGAGGCTCTGGCCGAGTATATGATTAACGAAGTTCAAGCAGTTTACAGACTTCAAGGCGTAAAGATAAACGATAAGCATATCGAGGTTATTGTTAGGCAAATGCTTCAGAAATGGGAGATAACAGATAGTGGAGGCACTATATTGCTAAAAGGGGAACAAGTAGATAAGGCCGAGTTTTTAGAAGAAAACGAAAAAGCTTTGCAGGAGGGTTTGGAACCGGCCAAGGGCGGACCAGTGCTATTAGGCATTACTAAAGCAAGTTTGCAGACAAGAAGCTTTATTTCTGCTGCCTCGTTCCAAGAAACAACTAGAGTGTTAACAGAAGCTTCAACCCAGGGTAAAAAAGACAAGCTTATTGGTCTTAAAGAGAATGTTATAGTTGGGAGACTGATTCCTGCGGGAACTGGAGGTTCAGCTAGAGAAATTAGAAAGGTTGCTGCCATGCGTGATTTGCAAATATTGAATGAGCGCTCTCAGGCTGAAGATGTTGAAAAAGAGGTCGAAAATACGGGCGAGGGCACAGAAAATACTTAAATTGAAAGATATAAAAGTCACACATTTTAAGTTAAGTAGTATTTGGTGTTGACAGGTATGAATTAAGTTTATAAATTTTCGCAAATTCGATGAATCTGTAATTAAACATTCAAAAAATTTAAAAGGCATGATTACCAGTAAGTTAATCCTCTGCATTGTGCACAAAGGTCTTGTTTGATCTATTTTAAGGAAGGTTAAGGGCGAAAATGCCTACTATACAACAGTTGATAAGAAAACCAAGGAAGCCTAGGACATATAGGCAGAAGTCTATGCATCTGCAGGCTTGCCCCCAAAAAAGAGGAGTGTGTACTAGGGTTTATACAACGACACCAAAAAAACCAAACTCTGCAATGCGTAAAGTCGCGAAGGTTAGGTTGACGAATGGCTATGAGGTAATCTCTTATATTCCCGGAGAGGCACATAATCTTCAAGAGCACTCCGTTGTACTAATTAGAGGGGGAAGAGTTAAAGATCTTCCAGGGGTACGCTATCATGTTCTCAGAGGAGTACTAGACACCCAAGGAGTTAAAGACAGAAAACAGCGCAGGTCGAAGTATGGCGCAAAGAAACCAAAATAAGTGAATAAAAAGAATGTCCCGTAGAAGAAGAGCCGAGAAAAGAGAAATTTTACCCGATCCCAAGTTTAAGGATTTGGTACTATCTAAATTTATGAATAATTTAATGCTTGATGGGAAAAAGTCAGTGTCAGAAAAAATAGTTTACGGTGCTTTTGACGAGATTGAGAACAAAATGAAAAGGCCTCCGCTAGAAGTTTTCCATGAGGCGCTCGATAATATAAAACCCGCAGTCGAAGTTAGGTCGCGTAGAGTAGGTGGGGCAACTTATCAGGTCCCTGTGGAGGTTAGACCTCAACGTAGAGAAGCTCTAGCTATTCGTTGGTTAATAAAAGCTTCCAGAGATAGAAATGAAAAGACAATGAAAGATCGCTTAGCATCCGAATTGATAGACGCTGTAAATACCCGTGGGTCTGCAGTAAAAAAGAAGGATGATACTCACAAAATGGCGGAGGCCAACAAGGCTTTTAGTCATTACAGGTGGTAATAGAAGAGAAAAAATATGTCTAGAGAATACACCTTAAATCTTTACAGAAACTTCGGCATTATGGCTCATATAGATGCAGGGAAAACGACGTGTACAGAAAGGATACTTTATTACACAGGAAAGTCCCATAAGATTGGAGAAGTGCATGACGGAGCTGCAACGATGGATTGGATGGAGCAGGAACAAGAGAGAGGAATAACAATTACTTCAGCTGCGACCACTACGTTTTGGGAGAGAACCGAAGATGGAGAGAACGCGCAGTCGCCTAAGCATCGATTTAACATAATTGACACGCCTGGACACGTCGATTTTACAATTGAAGTAGAAAGATCGCTAGCCGTATTAGACGGAGCTGTTTGTGTATTGGACGCTAATGCTGGTGTAGAGCCTCAGACAGAAACCGTGTGGAGACAAGCCGATAGATATAAAGTCCCTCGAATTGTATTCGTTAACAAGATGGATAAAATTGGAGCTGACTATTTTCAATGCGTAAAAATGATAAAAGAACGTACTGGAGCAACACCATGTCCAATACAGCTGCCTATTGGTTCAGAGTCTAACCTTGAAGGAATTGTCGACCTGATCACTATGAAGGAGTGGACTTGGGCCGGTGAAGACCTTGGAGCCAGTTGGACATGTCAAGATATTAGGCCTGATTTGCTTGAATCTGCTGAGAAGTATAGAGGAGAGATGATTGAATTCGCGGTTGAAATGGATGATGAGGCGATGGAAAAATATCTCGAAGGAGAGGAACCGGATGTACCTACTTTAAGAGATCTTTTAAGAAAGGGTACTCTTAGCATGGCGTTCGTGCCAGTGCTTTGCGGATCTGCATTCAAAAACAAGGGAGTTCAGCCTTTATTAAATGCAGTTGTTGACTATTTGCCGGGTCCATTAGACGTTCCCGCGTACATGGGATTTACGCCAGGAGACGAAAGCGAAATAAGGAATATTGAAAGATCAGCGGATGATAGCCAACCATTTTCGGGTCTCGCCTTTAAGATAATGAATGACCCATTTGTTGGTTCTTTAACTTTTACCCGCATATATTCAGGCGTTATAAAAAAGGGAGATAGCTTCTTAAACTCTACTAAGGGTAAAAAAGAGCGTGTTGGACGTATGATGATGATGCACTCCAACAATAGAGAAGAAATTGACGAAGCTTTCGCTGGAGATATAATTGCATTAGCAGGGCTTAAAGATACAACAACCGGCGATACCATATGCGACGCTGTTAAGCCTGTAGTTTTGGAGACTATGACTTTTCCTGATCCAGTCATAGAGATTGCTGTAGAGCCCAAAACTAAGAATGACCAAGAAAAAATGTCAGCAGGACTGCAGAGATTGGCTGCAGAAGATCCATCTTTCAGAGTTGAAACAGACTTGGAGTCTGGGCAGACAATAATGAAGGGCATGGGTGAACTCCATCTGGATATTCTTGTTGATCGGTTGAAAAGAGAGTTTAAAGTTGAAGCCAATATTGGTGCTCCACAGGTCGCTTATCGTGAGACCGTAAGTAATGAAGCAGAAATTGACTATACTCACAAAAAGCAGTCAGGGGGAGCCGGTCAGTTCGCTCGAGTGAAGCTGATTATATCGCCTACTGAACCAGGTGAAGGATACTCCTTCGAGAGTAAAATAGTAGGAGGAGCAGTCCCTAAAGAGTATATACCTGGTGTAGAAAAGGGAATACAATCTGTAATGGATAGTGGGCCTTTAGCGGGTTTTCCCGTTATAGACTTTAAAGTAGCATTAGTCGACGGAGCCCAACACGACGTTGATTCCAGCGTGTTAGCGTTTGAGATTGCTTCGAGGTCTGCTATGAGAGATGGATTAAAAAAAGCTGGAGCAAAACTTCTTGAGCCAATAATGAAAGTAGAAGTCGTAACTCCTGATGAGTATACTGGAAACATTATTGGTGATTTGACTTCTCGGAGAGGAATGGTTACCGGGCAGGAAACAAGAGGAAACGCGATAGTAGTTAATGCACTAGTGCCGCTTGCAAACATGTTTGGCTATATAAATAATCTAAGGTCAATGTCGTCAGGAAGAGCGCAGTTTACAATGATTTTTGAGAAATATGAGGCTGTGCCGTCAAATATTTCTGAAGAAATACAAGCTAAATTTGCTTAAAGCTATCAAAGGAATTCTAGAGAAGAGGAGAAGAAAATGGCAAAAGAAAAATTCGAACGGAATAAACCGCACGTCAATGTTGGAACTATCGGACACGTTGATCATGGAAAGACCACCCTCACTGCAGCGATAACGAAGCAATTTGGTGACTTTAGAGCATATGATCAAATTGATAACGCTCCTGAGGAGAAAGCAAGAGGTATTACTATATCAACTGCTCACGTAGAGTATGAGACGGACGCAAGGCATTACGCACATGTCGATTGCCCAGGCCACGCTGACTATGTAAAAAATATGATTACAGGAGCAGCGCAGATGGACGGCGCCATTTTAGTGGTTAACGCAGCTGATGGTCCAATGCCCCAAACGAGAGAGCATATCCTGCTAGCAAGACAGGTTGGTGTTCCTGCGCTTGTTGTCTTTTTGAATAAAGTTGACCAAGTGGATGATCCCGAATTGTTGGAGCTTGTCGAAATGGAAGTAAGAGAATTGCTCTCATCATATGAATTTCCAGGAGATGATATTCCTATTATTTCAGGCTCGGCTCTGGCTGCTTTGGAAGATAGGGATGAGGAGATTGGTGCTAAGAAGATCGCTGAACTCATGAAAGCCGTTGATGACTCTATTCCTACACCTGATAGGCCTATTGATCAGCCATTTCTAATGCCCATTGAGGACGTCTTTTCAATTTCTGGTAGAGGAACTGTTGTTACGGGAAGAGTAGAGCGTGGAGTGATTAACAATGGTGACGAAATAGAGATAGTTGGTATTAGAGAAACAACCAAGACAGTTTGTACCGGTGTGGAAATGTTCAGAAAATTACTTGATAGGGGTGAAGCAGGAGACAATATCGGAGCGCTACTTAGAGGTACCGAACGAGATGGTGTTGAACGCGGACAATGTCTGGTCAAACCAGGGTCCGTCACACCTCATACTAAATTTGAAGCCGAGGCTTATATACTTACCAAAGATGAAGGAGGCAGACATACTCCTTTTTTTGGTAACTATAGACCACAATTTTATTTCCGGACTACAGACGTAACAGGAACTGTGCAGCTGCCATCAGGAACCGAAATGGTTATGCCCGGAGATAACTTAAAGTTTGAAGTTGAATTGATAGCTCCGATCGCCATGGAAGAGAAGTTGAGATTTGCCATTAGAGAAGGCGGTAGAACGGTTGGTGCCGGTGTTGTATCCAAGATAATAGAATAAAGAGCAAATCTAGATGCAAAACCAAAGTATACGGATAAGGCTAAAGGCGTTTGACTATAGAGTACTAGATGCAAGCACGCAGGAAATTGTATCAACAGCAAAGCGTACTGGTGCTCAAGTCCGTGGTCCTATACCTTTGCCTAACAATATAGAAAAGTATACGGTTCTTAGGAGTCCACATGTCGACAAAAAAAGTAGGGAGCAATTTGAGATGCGAACCCATAAAAGACTTTTAGATATCGTAGATCCTACGCCGCAGACCGTCGATGCGCTCATGAAGCTTGACTTGGCAGCAGGTGTCGACGTAGAAATTAAACTTTGAAGTAAAGAAGGAGAAACAAACGTATGCGTACGGGTGTTATCGCAAAAAAAATAGGAATGTCTCGTATATTCAAAGAAGATGGTAGGCAGGTACCTGTAACTGTATTGCTGCTAGATGATCTAAAGGTTGTAGCTAGACGCACTATGGAGAAAGATGGTTATACAGCAGTCCAATTAGGGTCAGGATTAGCCAAAGCAAAAAACGTTAGTAAGCCGATGAGAAACTATTTTGCAGTCTCAAACGTTGAGGTGAAGAGAGTTTTGAAAGAGTTTAGAGTATCAAGTGAAAACCTTATAGAAGTGGGTTCACAAATAACTGCTAACCATTATGTTGAGGGTCAGTTTGTTGATGTATCTGGCGTGTCCATCGGTAAAGGGTTTGCTGGTGCTATGAAAAGACATAATTTTGGAGGCTTAAGAGCAAGTCATGGTGTTTCTATTTCGCATAGGTCTCATGGTTCAACGGGCCAATGTCAAGATCCTGGAAGGGTATTCAAGGGAAAGAAAATGGCAGGTCATATGGGCTCAAGGAATGTTACAACACAGAATTTAGAGGTTGTGAGCACTAATGAGGAAACTGGAGTAATATTGGTTCGAGGTGCTGTCCCTGGTGCAAAAGGGGGATGGGTAACTATTTCCGATGCTGTGAAGAAACCAGCCAATCAGGATGCGCCTTTACCTGCGGCCTTGAATGGCAAAATTAAAGAGGATGAAAAAAAAGAGTTGGAAAAAGGAGCCACAATTAACGCCTCAGAAAAAGAAAGTTCCGAGGCTGGGAAGGTGAAAGACGATGAAAGCTGAGTTGCTAAACGTTAGTACCGGAAAGGTAAAGGCTTTTAATTTAGTCGATGGTATTTTTTCACTGGAGCCCAGACAGGATATCCTCAGTAGGGTGGTGAGATGGCAATTAGCGCGTAGACAACAGGGGAGTCACTCTGTAAAGACAAGGTCAGAGGGTAGTTATTCAAAGTCAAAAATATACAGGCAAAAGGGAACTGGTGGAGCGAGGCATGGTGACAGGAATGCTCCAATTTTTAGAAAAGGAGGGGTGTATAAAGGACCGACGCCCAGAAGTCATAGCCATGATCTAAATAAGAAATTTAGAAAGTTAGGAATAAAGCATGCCTTATCAAGTAAGATTTCAACAGGAAAATTGGTTTTTGTAGACGAACTTAATTCAAAGTTCGAAAAAACAAAGGATCTAGTCAAGGTTCTAGATAAGTATGGCTGGAAGAGCGTATTGATTATAGACGGTCAAGAAAGCGCAAAGGATTTAGCAAGATTTACAAAGAGACTATCCACTCGAGATGTTTTGAGCGTACGCGGAATAAATGTTTACGATATTTTAAGGAAAGATCATTTGTTGATAACTTCTGCAGCACTAAAGGAATTAGAGGAGAAGCTTCAATGAAAAGTAGCTATGAGATAATTCGTCGACCTATAATCACTGAAAAAGCGACCTTGGCTTCTGAAGTAGGTGGCGTGGTATTTGAGGTTGCTATCAAATCAACTAAAGCTGAGATCAAGGAGGCTGTGGAGAACCTTTTTAAGGTCAAGGTCAAGGCTGTCAATACAAGTATATCAAAAGGCAAGAGAAAGCGTTTCCGTGGTCAGCTGGGAAAGCAGAGAGATGTTAAACGAGCTTATGTGATGCTTGAAGATGGTAACACAATTGATGTTACTTCTGGTCTGTAAGTAGGTATCGAGGAAACAAAAATGGCTCTCAAAAATTATAAACCAACATCACCAGGACAAAGAGGTCTTGTGTTAGTTGATAAGTCAGGCTTATGGAAGGGAAGACCCGAAAAAACACTCACTAAAGGATTAACAAAGAAGGGTGGGCGTAATAATTTAGGGAGAATTACTGTAAGACATCAGGGTGGCGGTGCTAAGAGATTGTATAGGGAAATAGACTTTAAGAGATCAAAAACTGGGATCAGTGCTACAGTGGAAAGGATTGAATATGACCCAAATAGATCTGCTTTCATTGCACTAATTGTTTATGAGGATAAAGAAAAGTCATACATATTAGCTCCCCAGAGGCTTAAGGCCGGTGATATTGTAATTTCTGCTGACAAGGCCGATGTAAAGCCCGGTAATGCTATGCCGTTTTCAAGTATGCCCGTAGGTACGATAGTACACAATATAGAATTTAAGCAAGGAAAAGGTGGACAAATTGCAAGATCTGCTGGGACTTATGCCCAGTTTATCGGCAGAGATGGAGGATACGCTCAATTACGATTGTCCTCAGGAGAAGTAAGGGTTGTGAGGCAAGAATGTATAGCCACTGTTGGAGCTGTTTCAAACCCAGATAACTCTAATCAAAACCTTGGGAAAGCTGGAAGGTCAAGATATCTGGGAAGAAGGCCAACGGTTAGGGGCGTTGTAATGAATCCAATTGATCACCCTCATGGTGGAGGAGAGGGTAGAACGTCAGGAGGCAGACACCCAGTTACACCTTGGGGAAAGCCTACCAAGGGAGCTAAGACTAGATCAAATAAAGATACTGACAAATATATTATACGGTCAAGACACTTAAAGAAGAAAGGAAGAAGATAATATGGCTAGATCTGCTTGGAAAGGACCATTTGTTGATTCCCATCTTCTAAAAAAAGCGGAGATTGTTAGGGAGAAAGGCAGCAAAGAAGTGATAAAGACATGGTCTCGTCGATCAACTATATTGCCACAATTTGTTGGATTAACATTTGGTGTTTACAACGGACGTAAGCATATACCGGTTATGGTTTCGGAAGAGATGATAGGACAAAAGTTGGGCGAATATAGTCCAACTCGAACTTATTATGGTCATGCAGCTGACAAAAAAGCTAAAAGGAAATAGAAACGATGTCTAAAGAAAAAAATGCTCGAAGAGTTGCAGATAACGAAGCTATGGCTAAACTTAGAATGATTAAGACTAGTCCTCAAAAACTTAACTTAGTTGCACAACTTATAAGAAATAAGCCTGTTGCAAAAGCGCTATCTGACCTTAGGTTTTCAAAGAAGCGCGTAGCAAAAGAGGTGTCCAGTTGCTTACAAAGTGCTATCGCAAATGCAGAAAATAATCATGGGCTTGATGTAGACGAGCTGGTCGTTCATAGCGCGTATGTAGGAAAGAACATGGTGCTTAAAAGAGGACGGCCTCGTGCCAGAGGTCGTTATGGACGAATACTAAAGCCTTTCAGCCAAATAACAATTGTAGTTAGAGAGAATAGAGAAGAGGAATAAACCCATGGGACAAAAAATAAATCCTATTGGATTAAGACTTCAAGTGAATAGAACTTGGGAAAGTGTATGGTTTGCTGGACGAAGGGAGTTTGGGGAGCTGTTGCACCAAGACTTGCAGATTCGTAAATATGTTAAGGTGAACTGTAGCCAAGCGGGTATTAGTAGAGTGGTTATAGAGAGACCACATAAAAAGTGTCGAGTTACAATTCATGCAGCTAGACCTGGGGTTATTATAGGAAAAAAAGGTTCAGATATTGAAACCTTGAGAAATTCTCTTTCAAAATTGACTGGTAGTGAGTTGCTTCTCAATGTTTTAGAAGTGAGAAAGCCAGAAACGGATGCAGCTCTAGTGGCTGAAAGTATTGCTCAGCAATTAGAAAGAAGAGTATCTTTCAGACGGGCCATGAAGAGAGCGGTTCAAAATGCTATGCGTATGGGGGCTTTGGGCATTAGAGTAGATATTTCAGGGCGTCTAGGAGGTGCAGAGATTGCAAGAACTGAGTGGTATTCGGAAGGTAGGGTACCACGACATACACTCCGTGCCGACATAGATTATTGTGTGGCTGAGAGTAGCACAGCTTATGGGATAATAGGCGTAAAAGTATGGATTTTCAAAGGTGATATCATGGAGCATGATCCGTCTGCAAGAGATAGAAAATTAACTGAGCTGAAAGAGAGCGGATCTAGGACGCAAAAAAGCGGGAATATACCTCAGGAAAGAGCAAATTAAAGATGTTACAACCAAAAAAAACTAAGTTTCGGAAGCAGCATAAGGGTCGTATTCATGGCTTGGCAAAGGGTGGTTACACTGTTAATTTTGGTAACTATGCATTGAAAGCTACCGAACCAGAAAGAATTACCGCAAGGCAAATCGAGGCTGCCAGAAGGGCTCTTACCCGGCATATGAAGCGGCAAGGAAGGGTTTGGATAAGAATATTCCCCGACGTGCCTGTTACAGCAAAACCTATAGAGGTAAGAATGGGTAAGGGAAAAGGATCCGTCGATCGTTGGGTCGCAAAGGTTAAGCCAGGCAGAATTATGTTTGAGGTTGATGGGGTCTCTGAATTAATAGCAAAGGAAGGGCTACGATTGGCCGCAATGAAGCTTCCTGTAAAGTGTCGTTTTGTTAGTAGGCAGGACTGGTAGCATTTTGAAGAGGTAAGATGGAGAAAATGAAGATTGAAGATATAAGGAATAAAAACATTGAAGAGCTAGAGAGTGAGCTTGAAAAACTCAAAAAGGAGTCCTTTAACCTTAGGTTTCAAAAAGCAGGTGGGCAACTGGAAAACACAGCTAGGGTTAGAGTCGTAAGGCGAGCTATAGCAAGAATTTTAACAGTAATTAACTCTAAAGTTGAGAAAGTTTAGACGGAGATTCTGATGCCAAAAAGAATATTGCAGGGAACAGTAGTAAGTACCTTGAATAAGAACACATTGACGGTTTCTGTTGAAAGAAGATTTAAACATCCGGTGCTTAAAAAAACTATTAGAAGATCAAAAAAATATAGAGCACATGATGACAACAACGCACATAAATTGGGGGACATTGTGAAAATAAGAGAAACTGCGCCAATTTCCAAAACAAAGCGATGGGAAGTAATTGAGTAGAAAAAAAATTTAAATCGAAACCAGGGCAGAGATAGCCTAAAGGTCGGGAGAAAAAAATGATACAAATGCAGAGCAGCCTTGAAGTTGCCGACAATTCGGGAGCAAAGAGGGTACAGTGCATAAAAGTTTTGGGTGGTGCCAAAAGAAAGTATGCCTCAGTTGGTGATGTCATAGTGGTTACAATAAAGGAGGCTATACCCAGAGGAAAAGTCAAAAAGGGTGAGGTTAGGAGAGCGGTAATCGTAAGGACCTCGAAGCAAATTCACAGACAAGATGGAAGTTCTATTAAATTTGATACTAATGCAGCGGTATTGCTTAGTAATTCAGGTGAGCCAATTGGAACTAGAATTTTTGGACCTGTTGTTAGAGAACTCCGATTAAAGAAGTTTATGAAAATTGTATCATTAGCTCCGGAGGTGTTGTGATGGCAGCGAGAATTAAAAAAGGTGATACCGTGGTAGTACTAGCTGGAAAAGACAAAGGTAAGCGAGGCCAAGTGACCGAAGTACTCACAAAGCTGGACAAAGTGGTTGTTGAGGGAATCAACTCTGTTATCACTCACAGAAAACAAACTAAAGATACTGCGGGCGGAAGAGTGCCAAAAAATGCTCCGGTACATGTGTCAAATGTCGCGTTACTGGACCCAAAAAATGATGTGGCTACAAGAGTTGGATTTAGCGTTAAAGATGGAAAAAAGGTTAGGGTAGCCAAAAACTCTGGGGAGATAATAGATGGATAATTATAAGCCTCGGTTAGAAAAGCTTTATTACGAGAAATTCAGATCAAGCTTGAAAGACCAGTTTAAGTATAAAAACGAGTTAATGATTCCTAAACTGGAAAAAGTTGTTCTAAATATGGGTATAGGAGAAGCTGTTGCGGATACAAAAAAAGTTAAGTCTGCTCATAATGATTTGATGCTTATTGCTGGTCAGTTACCGGTATTTACCAAAGCAAAGAAATCTATAGCAGGATTTAAAGTTAGAGAGGGTATGCAACTTGGCGCAAAAGTCACTCTAAGAAGATCTAGAATGTACGAATTTATTGATCGTCTTATTAACGTAGCTATGCCAAGAATTAGAGATTTTAGAGGTTTGTCGCCTAAAAGTTTTGACGGTCGAGGCAATTATGCACTCGGTATAAAAGAGCACATAGTGTTTCCAGAAATCGACTTTGATAAAGTAGACGAGATTTGGGGGCTCGACGTTGTGGTATGCACAACGGCTAGATCAAATAACGAAGCCAAGTTTTTACTTGGTTTATTTAATTTCCCTTTTAGAGATTAGGATGTAAAAGTTATGGCAAAAGTTTCGATGGTAAATAGACAAATTAAGCGTGAGCGGCTAGTTAAAAAATTTATGAAAAAGCGTGAAGAGCTTAAAAAGATATCAAAAGATACAGCCTTGAGCAATGAAGAGCGCTTTAAAGCAAGACTAGCGCTAGCTAAGTTGCCAAGAAATTCAAGTCCGACACGATTGCATAACCGGTGTGCCGTGACAGGGAGACCAAAGGGCTATTACAGGAAGCTTAAGATGTCACGAATAGCTTTGCGAGAGCTAGCCTCCGCAGGTGAAATTCCTGGTATGATAAAGTCTAGCTGGTAAGGAGAATTCAAAATGTCAATGACTGATCCATTAGGTGACATGTTAACGAGAATAAGAAATGCTCAAATGAGAAAAAAACAATTTGTGGTCACACCAAACTCGAAGTTGCGAGCCTGGGTTTTGGACGTATTAGAAAGCGAGGGATACATAAGAAGCTATGAGATCGAAAAGGGTGCATCAGGCACTGACATAATAAAGGTAGCTTTAAAATATTTTGATGGAGAGCCAGTTATTAAAGAACTCAAACGAGTATCCACTCCAGGTCGTAGGGTTTATCTGGGAGTCGATAATCTTCCCAAAGTCAGACAAGGGTTGGGGGTAGCAATTGTTTCTACTTCGAAAGGTATTATGTCAGATGCCAAAGCTCGCCAATCGAGAGTCGGTGGCGAAGTTTTATGCACAGTTTTTTAAGGATAGGTCATGTCAAGGATAGGAAAAAAATCAATTGAAATTCCGAATGGGGTCGAGGCTACTCTTAAACAAGGGACTATAGAGGTCAAAGGTGCTCTTGGCGCAAGACATTTTGATTTTTCAGAAAAACTAAATGTGGATATCGTTGACAAGAGTATTACAGTAACCCCAAAGAATTTAGAGAAGGAAACACGTCAGCTTTGGGGTATGTCTAGATCACAGATAGCAAATATTGTGCATGGTGTTAATAAGGGGTTTTCTAAGGAGCTTGAAATAAATGGAGTAGGTTATAGGGCTGCAGTGCAAGGTAAAGTTCTGAAATTGTCCTTAGGTTATTCCCATGATGTTGATTTCAATATACCAGATGATGTCAAGATTACTTGTGCTAAACCTACTGAGATTAAAGTAGAAGGAATCGATCAGCAGGTTGTTGGGCAGGTGGCAGCAAAAATTCGTGCTTGGAGGGCTCCTGAGCCTTATAAGGGAAAAGGAATAAGGTATAAGGGAGAGTACATTTTTGCAAAAGAGGGAAAGAAGAAATAGGAACTTAAAATGACAACACTTAAGATTAAATTGTTTAAGAAACGATCGCTCAGGGTTAGAAATAAATTAAAAAAGACAAGCTTTGGTAAGTGCAGGTTGTCAATACACAGATCTTCTAAGAATATCTATGCGCAAGTAATAGATGATCGACTAGGAAAGACACTGGCATCAGTGTCATCGCTTGAAAAGAGTTTAGGTGTAGTTGGAAAGAATAACATTGAAGTTGCGACAAAGTTGGGAAAAGAAATAGCTTCAAGAGCCCTTAAAAAGGGGATAAAAGAAGTAATATTTGATAGAGGTGGGTTCTTATATCATGGAAAAATTAAGGCGTTAGCCGATGCCGCCAGAGAAAATGGATTAAAACTATAAGGATGAGATTTTGGAAGATAAGCAAAAATTAGACAGAGACGACACAGAATTTACAGACCGTCTTGTAGCAATAAACCGTGTTTCAAAAACGGTTAAGGGTGGAAAAAGGTTTGGATTTGCAGCTTTAGTTGTCGTAGGTGACCAAAAGGGTAGAGTTGGATATGGAAAAGGCAAAGCTAAGGAGGTCCCTGAGGCAATTCGCAAGGCTACCGAGCAAGCAAAGCGAAAGACAGTAAAGGTTCCTCTCAGAGAGGGTAGAACTCTTCATCATGATATTGATGGTAGGCATGGTGCAGGACGAGTTATTATGAGGAGTGCAAAGGCAGGTACTGGGATAATAGCCGGTGGGCCCATGCGGGCTGTGTTTGAGATGTTGGGTATTCAAGACGTCGTGGCAAAGTCATTAGGTTCCCAGAACCCGTATAATATGATTAGAGCAACGATCAGCGGCTTAACAAAGGAGTGGAGTCCCAGGATGGTAGCTCAACGAAGAGGCAAAAAAGTTGCCGAGATAAACTTCAAGTAATGGCAAGTTCATGAATAAAAAAATAAAAATAAAAAAAACAGGCTCGTTAATACGTCAGCCACAAAATCAGATTAGGATTGTTAAAGGCTTAGGTCTTAGAAAAACAAATTCGATTAGAGAAATTGAGGACACACCTTCTGTGAGAGGAATGCTATCCAAAGTAGCACATCTAGTTAAGATCTTAGATTAAAAAGGGAAGAATAGAATAATGCGCTTAAATGATGTTTCAGATAATCCTGGTGCGGTGAAAAAAAGAGTGAGGGTTGGCAGAGGCCCAGGCTCTGGCAAGGGAAAGACCGGTGGTCGAGGAATAAAGGGTCAAAAGTCAAGATCAGGTGTCTCGATAAAGGCTTTCGAAGGTGGACAAATGCCACTTTATCAAAGGCTACCTAAACGTGGTTTCAATTCAAGGAATTCAAAGAAATTACTTGATCAGGTAAACATTGGTTCAATTCAGAAGCTCATTGATGCTAAAAAGATCATCGAGAATAAACCTATAGACATCGCAGTGCTTCATAGTGTTGGTTTGATCAATAAAAATGCAGTTTCTGTAAAGCTTTTGGCAAAAGGTGCCCTCAAGTCTAAAATAAAAATTGAAGTTTCTAGTGCTTCTGACAAGGCAAAAAAAGCGGTTGAAAATATGGGTGGTGAGCTCAATCTAGTTTCTTCATAAAAGGAATATACACTATGGTATCTGCGGCAGAACAGATGGCAGCTAATTTGAGCTGGAGTTCTATTGGTAAAGCAAAGGATCTTCAGAATAGAATACTTTACGCGCTTTTACTTCTAATTATTTATAGAGCAGGCACCTACGTGCCGGTACCAGGAGTCGACGCTGAACAACTGAAAATATTTTTTGAGCAAAACTCTCAGGGAATAGGTGGAATGCTTAATATGTTTACAGGTGGAGCTGTAGGCAGGATGGCTGTCTTCGCACTAGGAATAATGCCGTACATAACTTCCTCCATAATTATGCAGCTTTTGACCTCTATGGTTCCGTACCTCGAGCAACTCAAAAAAGAGGGGGAGCAGGGCAGGCAGAAAATAAATCAATACACAAGGTATGGTACCGTGATTTTAGCTTTCTTTCAATCATGGGGAATTGCTGCAGGTATTGAGGCTCAAGGTCTTGCATCGGAGCCTGGACTTTTTTTTAGGATATCCTGTGTTGTGACATTGGTTGGTGGAACTATGCTTTTGATGTGGCTCGGAGAGCAGATAACACAGAGAGGTATCGGAAACGGTATCTCATTAATAATATACGTAGGTATTATAGCCGAGCTACCCGGAGCATTAGGCCAGTTTTTTGCGTCTGGACGATCAGGAGCTCTAAGTGCCTTCACTATTATCTTCCTTATAGTTGTGGTGATAGCTGTAATAGCATTTGTTGTTTTTGTCGAAAGGGCTTTGCGTAAAGTCCCACTACAATACCCCAGACGACAAGTAGGGATGAAAATATTTGAGGGAGAAAACTCTAACTTGCCTGTTAAAGTAAATCCATCTGGCGTAATTCCTGCAATATTCGCATCATCTTTACTATTGTTGCCCACTACCTTGACCGCTTTCTCTTCCAACGATAGTTCTGGGTTTGTCGGCTTTCTAGCGGCTTATTTGGGTCCTGGGCAGGTTCTTTACTATTTATTCTTTGGTAGCATGATTATTTTCTTTGCATATTTCTACACTCTAAACGTATCTTTTAAACCAGAAGATGTAGCAGAGAATATTAAAAAGCAGGGAGGGTTTGTGCCTGGTATAAGACCTGGACCAAAAACGGCTGAATATCTTGAGTATGTGGTTGTTAGAGTGCTGGTAGTAGGATCACTATACTTAGCAGCGGTTTGTTTGTTGCCAGAATTTCTAAGAGCGCAGATGAATGTTCCGTTTTATTTCGGGGGTACTTCAGTGCTGATAGTTGTTTCTGTAACTTTAGATACTGTTGCTCAGTTGCAATCACATCTATTAGCGTATCAGTATGAAGGTCTGATCGAGAAATCACGTCTCGGTAGGAAAAATAAAAAACAGAGCAGGTTCAGAAGGTGATTATTATATTATTTGGACCTCCTGGGGCAGGGAAAGGGACTCAAGCTGAAAGACTAGTTGAGAGATACAATCTTAAACAATTATCTACGGGAGACATGCTTAGAGAGGCTATAAATAGAGGGAGTGAATTAGGTAAAAGAGCAAAAAGTATTATGGATAGAGGTGAGCTGGTTTCAGATGAAATTATACTATCAATGATTAGTGAGAAGTTAATTGACACAGAAGGTAGTGGGTTTATTTTTGATGGTTTTCCACGTAACTTGCAGCAGGCTAAAGCATTAGACGAAATATTAAATAAGCTTGAGCTGAAATTAGACATTGTAATTGAAATAATCGTCAAGGATGAGGTGTTAATAAGTAGAATTGAAAATCGTGTAAGAGAAAGCAAAAATGCACGGAGTGATGATAACGCGGAAGTTCTTAAAAATAGGTTGAATGTGTATCATCAGAGTACCGAGATGATTAAACCCTACTATTTAGAGAAAGGAAAATTAGTAAAAATAGATGGAATGAGGGGTATTGAAGAAGTTAGCCGTGATATCGAAGGACACTTATCTAAAATACGAAAAAAATTGGATCCTTAGGTATATATTAGGGTATTTAAAAAAAACAAAACAACGATATTTTAAAGGAGAAAAATATTCTATTGATCTATTGACCTTATTAATTTTACCGCTATAAAAGACATTCTAGATCAGTATATTAATAGAAAATTTAAGTGGAGAATACTTATGGCTAGAATAGCCGGGATAAATTTGCCGACAAATAAGAGAGTTCTCATTGCTCTCACTTATATACATGGTATTGGCAAGGTGACTTCTAAGAACATATGCGACTCTGCTGGAGTAAATGTATCAACAAGGGTCAACGAACTTTCTGAGAAGGAAGTTGCGTCTATAAGGCAGCATATAGATGGTAATGTTGTGGTAGAGGGTGATTTGAGACGGGAGCGGACGATAAATATTAAGAGGTTAATGGATCTTGGGTGTTATAGGGGTTTGAGACATCGAAGAGGTCTACCGGTAAGAGGGCAAAGAACGCACACTAATGCGAGGACAAGAAAAGGACCGGCAAAAGCAATAGCTGGTAAGAAAAAATAGACGGAAAATTATATGGTCAAGAAAAAGAAAAAAGAGAAAAAAAACATTACGACAGGAATTGCTCATATAAATTCCAGTTTTAATAACACAAAAGTTCTCATATCCGACGTGCAGGGAAACGCAATAGCGTGGTCATCAAGCGGGACGATGGGATTTAAAGGTTCAAGAAAGGCAACTCCGTATGCTGCTCAGTTAGCAGCAGAGGATGCAGGTAAGAAGGCACAAGAACACGGTATGAAATCCCTTGATGTGCATGTTCAAGGTCCAGGTTCCGGGAGAGAGTCTGCACTAAGAGCCCTGTCAGCTATAGGAATGAACGTAACGTCCATAAGAGATGTGACGCCAATCGCACACAATGGATGCAGACCACCAAAACGACGACGTGTCTAAAGACATATCGTAATTATTTTAACCTCGGGAATGCTTAGCTGTTACGGATCTAGCTAATGTAAGAATGGAGGACTAGATGATCCACAAAAACTGGTATGAACTTATAAAACCTTCTGGTTTAAACTTTGTAAATGACGAACAAAACCCAAATTTTGCAACTATTGTTGTAGAGCCCCTTGAAAGGGGGTTTGGCCTTACTTTAGGAAACGCTCTTAGAAGAACACTCCTTTCATCTCTTCAGGGAGCGTCCATAACCTCAGTTAAGATAAATAGTGTTTTACACGAATTTTCCTCGATACCAGGTGTACGAGAAGATGTTACGGATATAGTTTTAAACCTTAAAGCTATTGCGGTAGGTATGGAGGTTGAGGGTCCAAAGAAATTGAGTTTAAAACAACAAGGTCCTAAAGCTGTAACTGCTGGAGATATAGTTGAAACAAATGGTATAAACATTTTAAATAAAGATGCTATAATATGTCAGCTTGACGAAGGCGGGTCACTTGATATGGAACTGACTGTTGATACTGGTAAAGGTTATGTCCCAGCTGATAAACATAGAGACGAAGATGTATCGATAGGTCTGATTTCGGTGGATGCGATGTTTTCACCTGTTAAAAAAGTTTCATACAAAGTTGACTCAACACGCGAGGGGCAGGTGCTTGACTATGATAAGCTATCCTTGTCTATAGAGACCGATGGTTCGGTAAGTCCAGAAGATGCTATAGCCTTTGCAGCCCGAATATTGCAGGATCAGCTTACTGTTTTTGTTAACTTTGATGAACCTGAGGCTGAAGAAATTGCAAGTGAGGAAGATGAATTAGCTTTTAATCCTCTATTATTGAAAAAGGTTGAAGAGCTTGAGTTATCGGTTAGATCGGCAAATTGCTTGAAGAATGATAATATTGTCTATATTGGCGATTTAATTCTAAAAACTGAATCAGAAATGTTAAGAACTCCCAACTTTGGAAGAAAATCCCTTAATGAAATTAAAGAGGTTCTTACCTCAATGGGACTGCATTTGGGAATGGATGTTTCCGAGTGGCCACCTGAAAACATTGAAGACCTCGCTAAAAAGCATGAAGATCAATATTAAATAATTAAATGAGAGATCAGCTATGAGACATTCGCACGGTTACAGAAAGTTAAACAGAACGCACGAGCATAGATCGGCTATGTTTGCTAATATGGCCTGTAGTTTAATTGAGCATGAACAAATTAAAACAACACTTCCCAAAGCTAAAGAACTCAAGCCTATAGTAGAAAAGTTAATAACTCTTGCTAAGAAGGGCAGTTTGCATTCAAGGAGGCTCCTAATCTCAAGGATAAAACAGCAAGAGGCCGTGAGGAAATTGTTTGAGGTCTTGGCTACACGTTACAAGGATCGACATGGAGGCTGTGTAAGAGTTCTCAAAGCAGGTCAAAGATATGGAGACATGGCGGATATGGCCATTATTGAACTAGTCGACCGAGATGAAAATGCAAGGGGTGCTATTGACCGAAAAAGGCTAGAAGAACAGGAAAGTGCCGAAGCCACCGAAAATAGAGAGTAATTAATTAATTATTAATGGCTAATAGCCGAGACATAATTGTTGAAGAAGATGGAATTGACTGCAGGCTAAGTACCTGGATAAAAAGGAATGATAGGCGGCTAACCTTCAACGCGGTGAATACTCTATGTAGAAAAGGTCTGATTAAAGTTAACGGCGTGAGGACACATGCGTCATACAGACTTGTGGTAGGTGACGTAATTACTATACCTAATTCTTCATTAATTGTCACTGACGATGAATCAACCTCAAGAATTGATCCTAATTTGGCCAAGCTGTTATTTGATGCTATAATTTTAAAAGATAATCATCTTATTGCTCTGAACAAACCAGAGGGTTTAGCCTCACAAGGAGGTAGTAGTCAGGGAAAGCGTCATGTTGATGCATATAGATCTACACTACAATTTGGTGCAAAGGATCCACCAAGATTAATTCATAGACTTGATAAGGAAACCTCTGGCATTTTATTGCTAGCTAGAGATGTTAAGACGGCTAGCGCTTTTGCTACCCTATTCAGGGATAAGCAGGTTGAGAAGACATATTGGGCACTTGTTGAAGGGTTACCAAAAAAAGAAAAAGGTGTATTGGAAAGCTATATCGGAACCGTAGATATTTGGAAGCCCAGTATTAATCGGGGACTTACAGAGCAAAATAAAAGAAGGCAGAATAAAGCTAACAAAAAAAAGGCACTCACTTTTTATAAAGTGATAGAAAAAATAGGGTCAAAATATGCATGGCTAGAATTAAAGCCTGCTACTGGCCGCACTCATCAGTTGAGAATTCATTGTGCTGACTTAGGAAATCCTATCGTAGGAGATAGAAAATACAAAACCAGTGAAGATAAGAAATTCCAAGACCTTCCAAATAGTTTCAAAAAGCTTTTTCTTCATGCAAGGGATGTCACTTTCGTGCATCCAATATCAAAAAAGACAACAAAAATTGAGGCGCCTTTGCCTAAGCATATGAGTTTAGTTTGGAAACATTTTGGTTGGAAAATTTGATGTGTAATTAAAGGTTTAGAACTAAACACCTATGATTATTAGTAAAAATAAATATTGGAAAAGAGTCAGAAAAGAAGAGCATAGTAAAAACTTGTTCTTCATCTACTTAGATGAGGTATGCCTCAAGTCAGATAAAGGCCATAAATTAGTGCTGTCTGAACATTTAGCTAACGAGGTTGTAAGGGAGTGGAGTGCAGATGGAAAACTTAGTGATATAAAAAATAGCCTCTTTACTAAATTTTGTTTTTCAGCGATTGATATTACAAAAAAGGAGAGGGAAGCTGTTTTTGATCGTTTGGTAGAATACGGCAGCTGTGATCCGATTTGTTATATCGCAAGCGAACCAAAAAAACTACATTTAAAGCAAGAAAATCTCTATATCCCATTGATAGACTGGGCTGAAAAATTTTTTTCAATAAAATTGAATATAGGAACAGGACTTCTTTTTGTAGAGCAGCCATCCTTAAACGCTAACATGATTAAAAAATACTTAGAAGAGCTTGATAATTTCCATTTAACTGTATTACATGAGCTGACTAAAAGTCTAGGATCTCTTTTTACCTGTCTAGCTCTTTATAAAAACGTTATAAGCCCAGAACTCGCTTGGGAAGTTGCTAATGTTGAAGATAACTTTAGAATTGAAGTTTGGGGTGAAGTTGAAGAAGAAAAGCAGAAAAAAAATGTAGATTTTGATCATTTCAAAGATTTGACAAAAATACTTCAAATGATTTTTTAGGGGCTTTGAGAATCATAGTCGATTGAAGAATCAGTGTTTAAGAAGCATCGTCTTAAAAAAAAAGATGAAAAACCTATTAATTAACTGATTTTAATAACTTTTTTCTATGTAAATAATTAAAAGTGGAAAAAAACGTGAGAATGTTTAAACTTACCATCCTTGAAGTGTGTAAGAGTGTTTTTAAACACACTAAAGTTTCGAAACTTAAATTAGGTTAAAGAAGGAAAAAATATGAAGAAACTATTTTTGGGAGTGCTTACAGCGTTGGCTTTGGCTGCTGGCGGTACTTTTGCTGGAACATTAGACGATGTAAAGGCACGCGGAAATTTATTATGTGGTGTATCCACGGGTGCACCTGGTTTTGCTACTGTCGATGATAGCGGTAAAGATGTTGGGTTTGACGTGGACTATTGTCGAGCTCTAGCAGCTGCGATTTTTGGTGATCCAATGGCAGTGAAGTTTGTTGGTTTGACCTCTGCAGTAAGATTTACAGCATTGGCAGCAGGAGAAGTTGACATACTTGCTAGAAACACAACATGGACATATAGCAGAGATACCGACCTGAAGCAGACTTTTTTAGGTGTAAACTATTATGATGGTCAAGGCTTCATGGTTAAGAAGGAATTAGGTGTTAAGTCTACAACAGAATTAGACGGTGCGACCGTATGTATTCAAGTTGGAACAACAACAGAACTTAACCTTGCTGACTACTTCAAGGAAAATGGTATGAGCTACGAGCCTGTGCCGACAGCTGATAATGCTGAATCTCAACAGCAGTATCTTGCCGGAGCATGTGACACATACACAACTGATGCTTCCGCATTGCATGGTACAAGAGTAAACCTTGAAAACCCTGATGACCACCTCGTTCTGCCGGAAATCATTTCGAAAGAGCCACTTGGACCTCTTGTGAGACACGGTGATGATAATTGGGCTGACATAGGACGTTGGGTGCTAAATGCGCTAGTTATTGCTGAAGAAAAAGGAATAACAAAGGATAATATCGATAGTTGGAAAGATACTAAAGATGCCGAGATCCATAGACTTCTTGGAACCGGTGATGATGATATTCTAGCTATGGTAGGACTTCCTAAGAACGCTATGTATAACGCGATTAAAGCGGGTGGAAACTACGGCGAAATCTTTGAAAATAATCTAGGTGCTACAAGCGGTATTAACATCGAAAGAGGTGTGAATGCGTCTTGGACTAAGGGTGGTATTCTTTATTCACCTCCATTTAGATGATTTGAAAACCTACTTAAAAAAGGGGCGTCTTGAACGCCCCTTTTTCGTTTAAAAAATAAGTGAATTATTACTGAACCTACATGTTGCAGGTTTTATTAATTTATATTACCTCCGTAGATAAAATTTTATAAACTATAGTCAGATGTAAATTATGGAACTAATATGAGCTCACCAACTCTTCCACCATCAGAAAGCTTTAAATTTAGTATGTTGCTAAGTGACACACGTTATAGAGGAATGTCGCTACAAGTAATCACGTTTATAATATTTATGGCTGTATTTTTCTGGCTAGTCGATAATACTATTAAAAACTTAGCCTTGCTTGATAAAGATGTGAGCTTTAATTTTCTATCGCTAAGAGCCGGGTATGACATTAACCAGCGATTAATACCTTACACCAGCGATAGTACACACGGAATGGCAGCTTTAGTTGGCATTCTTAATACTCTACTGGTTGCATTTGTCGGGTGCATAATTGCTACAGTTCTCGGGCTTTTTGTCGGTATTCTACGCCTCTCAAAAAATTGGATTGTGGCAAAGCTTATGTCTGCCTACATAGAAGGTTTCAGAAATGTCCCAGTACTCCTTTGGATTGTGATGGTTTTTGCTTTGCTTACCGAGTTTACGCCCGCACCAAGGGCTTTCAAAGGTGCTGAACCTGAAGCTTCGATGTTATTTTTCGAGAGTATAGCGATAACGAATCGAGGAACTTATTTTCCAGCACCAGTTTTGGCGGAAGGAGCCTATTGGTTACTGCTGTGCTTTGGTCTTTCGATAGTTGCCTCTATCTATTTTATTCGATATGCAAATAAACAGAAAAAAGTTACTGGAAAAAGCTTACCTACATTTTGGATTAGTGTAGCAGTAATTATTTTTCCAACATTAATAGTCTTTTTCGCAATGGGTCAGCCAGTTTCACTTGAGTATCCTTATCTCAAGGGATTTAATTTTAAAGACGGAATACACCTTAGAAACTCATTTCTTGCATTGACCTTAGCATTGGCTTTCTATACTTCTGCCTTTATTGCTGAGATAGTAAGAGCGGGCATTATGGCAGTTTCCAAAGGCCAATCTGAAGCGGCAGCATCACTAGGTTTGAGACCTAACAAAATAATGAGCCTTATTATTCTGCCACAGGCTTTGAGGATTATTGTACCTCCTCTTATCTCAAACTATTTAAATTTAACTAAAAATTCATCTCTTGCTATCGCCGTGGGATATATGGATGTAAGAGGAACCCTAGGAGGAATTACTCTTAATCAGACTGGAAGAGAGTTGGAGTCGATGCTTTTGCTAATGGGTTTTTATCTTGCAGTATCATTATTGATCTCTTCGTTTATCAATTACTTTAACCGGTCTTTTCAAATAGTGGTGCGGTAATGACTAAGATAGCTTTTGTAAGAAAAAAAGAAATACCGCCATCAGCACCCCCAATAACAACGGTTGGGCTTATTGGATGGTTAAGACAAAATTTATTTTCATCATGGCTAAACTCGATACTCACAGTGTTGTCGGTATACTTTATAGTTATCATGTTATGGGATTTTATACCTTGGGCTTATGGAGGACACTGGAATACTAAATCGCTAAGAGAATGTCTAGACTTAGACCCAGATGTAGCGTGCTTTTCAGTACTTACGGCTAGATGGAAACAATTACTTTTCGGACTGTATCCAGCTGAGGAGTATTGGAGGCCTACATTAACTTTTATCTTCTTGTTGCTTGCCATCGTTCCTATATTATTTCCAAAGTTTTTTCGTTTTTTTTGGTTCTCAATAATTTATCCTGGATTAGCTGTATGGCTACTATGGGGGGGATCGTTTTGGTCAATTAGTATAGTATATATTGGGTTAACTTTAGGAGCATTGTTTTTTCTGACTTTGATAAGACGGTATCTAAAAAACTATATGATAGCAGCTATCCTCGCTTCCTTATTTACTGCCGTATTTTTTTTCCTTATCTCCAATCCGTTGGTAGGTTTTCTTAACGCTATTTTGCCAATTAGTCTTCCTTTCGTTGAGTCTTTAAAGATGGGTGGATTTACTTTGTCTCTGATCGTAGGAGTTACAGGAATTGTTGCATCTTTTCCCATCGGGATTTTATTGGCATTGGGTAGACAGTCTAATTTACCAGTAATAAAAATGATATGTGTAGGGTTCATTGAGTTTATAAGAGGCGTACCGCTAATAACATTGTTATTTGTTGCGTCGGTTCTATTAAACTACTTTTTACCCCCAGGAACAAACTTTGATATTGTGTTGAGAGTAGTAATTATGGTTACGTTGTTTTCCGCAGCGTATATGGCTGAGGTAATTCGAGGCGGGCTCGCGGGATTACCATTAGGTCAGCATGAAGCGTCAGCGTCTTTAGGGCTCACATATTGGCAATCACAACGACTTATAATTATGCCGCAGGCGTTAAAAATATCTATTCCAGGTATTGTGAACACCTTTATTGGTTTGTTTAAAGATACAACTCTTGTATCCATTATAAGCCTAAGAGATCCGGTAGGGCTTGCGTCGACAATAAGAGCGGATCAAAAGTGGAATGGTATTTATTGGGAACTCTACGTTGCTATTGGGTTGATGTTTTTTATTTTTTGTTGGGGTATGTCCCAGTACTCACAATATTTAGAAAGAAAATTAAAAACGGATAAATAGAATTGTCTATTTAGGTTAGGAGTAAGATTGATATGGAAAAAACTAAGATAAACATAACAGATGAAGTAGCTATCCACATATCTGATATGAACAAGTGGTTTGGTAACTTCCACGTACTTAGGGATATTAATCTGGAAGTGAGAAGAGGTGAGAGAATTGTTGTCTGCGGTCCATCTGGATCTGGTAAATCAACACTGATAAGATGCATTAATAGACTTGAAGAGCATCAAAAGGGAAGCATAATTGTTGATGGTACAGAGCTAACCACTGACCTAAAAAATATTGATAAGATCAGATCTGAAGTTGGGATGGTCTTTCAGCATTTTAATTTGTTCCCTCATCTTACAACTTTAGAAAATTGTACTCTAGCACCGATGTGGGTTAGAGAAACTCCAGAAAAAGAAGCTACAGAGATCGCAATGGAAATGCTTGAAAAAGTAAAAATCCCTGAACAGGCTCACAAATACCCAGGGCAACTTTCTGGTGGGCAACAACAAAGAGTAGCGATTGCAAGATCTTTATGCATGAAGCCAAGGATAATGTTATTTGATGAAGTTACCTCCGCATTGGATCCCGAAATGATTAAGGAGGTACTGGATACTATGATTGAGCTTGCTGAGGATGGTATGACGATGATTTGTGTTACGCATGAGATGGGCTTTGCTAGGCAAGTTGCGGATAGAGTTATATTCATGGACGATGGTCAGATTGTTGAGCAAAACGAACCGGAAGAGTTCTTTAAAAATCCACAGTCTGATAGAACAAAGTTGTTTTTGAGTCAGATATTAGGTCATTAACCTACTCATTCAGAAAAGCACGCATATGAAAATTTGATTGTTCCTTCAGTCTTAAATTCTGACCAGAGGGGCAGGACTTTCTGACGAGGCAGCCGTTTCTACATTCTTGACCACTTGGTGTGTTCACATATTCCTTACATCGAATAACATCATAGCCGTCTTGGTTAAGTGCACTTACTGGACAAGCAGTGAGGCATGTTTTCTCACATGGGGTGCAGATATCTTCGAGTTATTTGGTGATTCAATATATTCATTTATACCGAGTGCCCCTCGAAAAGAAATAAATAGGCCCTTCTCTTTATGTACTAAAAGGCGAACAGGAGATGATCCCATTGTTGAACATTTTTTAGCCCAATCAACAAATGGCTGAAAGGGTTCTTCAAAAGGAAAAAATGACCTCGCACTTAATTTTATTGCAATTTCTTCTATGGTTTTTTTGACCATCTATTGAGTGGGGTTTCTTTATTGTCCTTGTATTCCCTACTTTCTTTAAACACGTCCCAAAAATAAGGCTCTTTTGCTCCTATTAACAAAATGGTTCTTACCTTAGAGCAAACATTAGCGGACCAATCTGGGTTAAAATAGCCTACGATATCGAGGCTTTTCTTATCTAGCATTCTTTGAATAAACAGCAGGGTATTCGACATTCTAGAAGCTAGTCGAAAGTTTTTTTAAACAGAGTGCCTACTCCATGGCTAGTAAAAAGCTCGAGAAGACAGGCATGATCAACTCTTCCATCAATTATAACCGATGCCCTAACACCCTCTTCAATAGCTTTTATTGATGTATTTACCTTGGGGATCATTCCCGAGCTAATAATTCCTGAGCCTATTAAGTTCCTTGCTTCTTCTATAGTCAATTGATTAATTAACTGATCGTCACTATCTTTTACACCGACCACATCCGTTAGCAGTAAGAGACGATCAGCTAAGAGGCTTGAAGCTATAGCACCTGCTGCTGTGTCACCATTAATATTGAATGTTTCGCCCTTTATTCCAAAACCGATGGGGGCAATAACAGGGATAAAGTCACTCTTTATAAAATTCTGGACTATTTCAGTATCAACTTTTTTTATCTTCCCAACAAATCCAAGTTTGGGATTATCTTGCTCACATTCAATCATATTTGCATCTTTTCCGGATAGTCCAACACCTTTCCCACCTTGGCTATTAACTGCATTAACTATAGATTTGTTAACATTTCCAGAGAGCACCATTTCAACGACTTCCATAGTTTTGCCGTCTGTTATTCTTTTCCCCTCAGCAAATTCACTTTCAATTTTTAAATCCGATAATACCTTATTAATCATAGGGCCACCGCCGTGCACTATCACTGGGTTGACACCACATTGCTTTATCAAAACAATATCTCGCGCAAAATTTTCCATTGAGGGTTTGCTCGTCATGGCATGACCACCGAGCTTAATAACTATTGTCGAGTCCTCATATCTTTGGATGTATGGTAGGGCTTCTGCCAGCGTAGCTGCCGTTTGCTTAAAATTATTTTCTATTTTACCGTTCATAGCAAAATCTAATGCAATTATAATACTGATTTGTCAATTATTTTGATTTAAACCTAAAATTGAGAACATTACGTCTCGAATTTCACTAATACCGGTTTTTTTTATCGCTGATGTCAGTAAAAATTCTGGATTGCAGGCAGGATGCTCCTCTATTTTGCTATTTATCTCCTCTAGAAGTTTGGTCATCTCAGTTTTCTTAACCTTATCTATTTTGGTAAGTATTATTTGATAATTCACAGCATAGGTATCCAAAAAGGAGAAAAATTCTCTATCATTATCTTTTAAACCGTGCCTCGCATCGACAAGAGTAAATACCCTCTTAAGAGAACGTCTCTCTGCGATATATGACTTTATAAGAATCTGCCAATCTGACCTTTTTTCTTTTGACGCTTTTGCGTAACCATAGCCTGGGAGATCAACGATATAGCTTTTTTCTCCCAATGAAAAATAATTTAACTCTTGAGTTCGGCCGGGCGTCTTGGAAGTCCTAGCAAGGTCTCTTCTTTCAAATAAGGCATTTATTAGTGAGGATTTTCCAACATTAGATCGGCCTATAAAGCAAACTTCTGCCTCTCTATCTGGAGGCAAACCATCAATCCCAGTTACCCCTTTTAAAAAAGAGACTTCATTTAATAAAGGTGATTTTGTAATCTATAGCTCCCTTATTAATTTTCTTTGGAGGCCCCTTCCTTTTTAAAGGAGCTCACAATATTTCCAAAAATA
Organism: uncultured Alphaproteobacteria bacterium; assembly: GCA_902556405.1. Taxonomy (GTDB): domain Bacteria; phylum Pseudomonadota; class Alphaproteobacteria; order Rhodobacterales; family Rhodobacteraceae; genus CACIJG01. The sequence continues at coordinate 31,738 of CACDWF010000002.1, forward strand.
TCTGGTTTCACACCTTGTGATGCCATAATAAAATACTGTTGTGCAAACGTGATTATATTATTTGCCACCCAATAAATCACTAGGCCACTGGAGAACTGCCCAAGAAGAAACATGAAAATCCATGGCATCCATGCAAAAATCATTTGCTGTGTTTTATCGGCTGGTGCTGGATTAAGCTTCTGTTGCAACCACATTGTTATACCCATAAGCATCGGGTAGACCCCTATAGAAAAAATAACAAGAAAACTTTCTGGACCGGGAGGTGAGAATGGCAATAGGCCGAATAAGTTTAATATAGAGCTAGGATCGGGAGCTGAGAGGTCTGTGATCCATCCTATGAACGGAGCATGCCTCACCTCAATAGTAACAAAAAGCACTTTATATAAAGAAAAGAATATTGGAATTTGCAGCAGTATTGGCAAGCAGCCGGCAGCAGGATTGACCTTTTCCTTCTTATATAAAGCCATCATTTCCTGTTGCAACTTCATTCGGTCATCACCAGCTCTCTTCTTTATTTTTTCCATCTCTGGTTGTAGTTGCTTTAACTTCGACATTGAGACGTAGGATTTATAAGCAAGTGGAAGTAATACAGTTTTGACAACTAGAGTAAGAAGAATGATCGCCCACCCCATATTTCCAACAAGCTTGTTACAATAATCAAGTAAAGAAAAAATCGGTTTGGTTAAAAAGAAAAACCATCCCCAATCAACAGTGTCTATAAAGTCAGCAAAATCAGACTCTTTCTGATATGTTTTTATCGTATTGACTTCTTTGGCACCCGCGAATAAGTAGGTCTTTATTTCAATTGATTGGCCTGACTCAATGCTCTGCAGAGGATGACGAATATCGGCCTGATAAATATCATTTGCCTTATTATATTTACTAGCCATTTTGAATTTACTTTTTGGTTCACCAACGAGTGTCGACATCCAATACTTATCGGTAAACCCAATCCAACCATTTTCTGTAATCTCATAGATTTCAAGATTGGCACGCTCTCTATCGTCATATTTCTGATCTGTTATATCATCATAAGATAACTCAACTAGTTCGCCATCATCATATCCCACTATCCCTTCATGAAGAATGTAAAAGCCAATAGTTTCGGGGGCGCTATGACGGGCTAGTATTCCGTAAGCCGCCAAATCAATGGGTGTATTTGTTCGATTAAACACGCGCTGCTTTATAGTGAATAGAAAATCTTCATCGATGGAAATTTCTCTTTCAAATATGACCCCCTTTGGGCTCGTCCATTGCAGTGTTACAGGTGCATTGGGTGCGAGAGTTTTACCTTTTGCGAGGCTCCAGACAGTTTTCGGATTAGGTACATTCTCTTTGTCTCGAGATGACCATCCATAAACAGCATAATAGTTTTCATTTTCATACTGAAAAAGCTCAATATTTTTCGAGTTTTCTTCCTGCGACTCAAAATAATCCAAGAGTTTAAGGTTATCTATTTTACCACCCCTTAAAGATAATGACCCCGATAGCCGCGATGTTTCTATTGGTACTCTAGGTACTTCTGCAGATGTATCTTGTTTTTGCTTACTTTGGTCAGTATCAATTTGTACTGGAGTGCTGAGACCATTACCCGCTTGGTAATCTTTTTGTGTAACTTGTTCTGTTGTTTGTTCAGGATTTACTTCTTCTATTGGCTCTGGTGGAAACATGAGCATCCAACCAAGCAGTACTAAAAAACTTAAGGACGTTGCCAATAAAAGGTTCTTATTCTGATCATCCATCTACTCTGCCTTCTCTTAAATATTCTGGCACTAATATATGGTTACTGATGACTTAATTCAATCGATTTATCGAGTAATGTCTTCTGATTGTTTTTTGTTCGGTACAGGATCATAACCAGAGTATCGGCTAAATGGATGACATTTGAGTATTCGCTTTATAGAAAGATAGGATCCCTTTAAAACCCCATGGGTTTTTAAGGCTGCTAATGCGTATTCAGAGCATGTTGGCTCAAAGCGACAATTCTTTCCAGTTAATGGGCTAATGAAAAAACGATACATGTGAATAGGAAAAGAAATAATTTTTATCAGCATTTATACGCCTTTCTCCTGGCCATATATTTTCTTTATTCCGATTTCTATATCATTACAAAGATCAGTAAACTTTACTTTTATAGTTGTATCCTTTCGAGCAATGAAAATATAGTTGGTTTTTTTTATACCGATTTCCTTAAGTACAATCTTTCCTGCCTCTCTTAATCGCCGTTTTGCTCTGTTTCGTTTGACAGCATTTCCAACTTTTTTCGAACATGTAATGCCCATCATTACGGATTCATCTGTTTCCACTACTTCATCCGTTCGCGGGTAGCTTTGAACGACCACCGAATGCATAGCCGCGTAAGGTGCGTCATTACCTTTAAGGAAGTCTCGACGCTTTTTGATTGTTTGGATATCCATAAGTACTCCCTGTAGTCGTCAAGACTACTTAGAATATTATGCGGACAATGTCTTTCTACCGCGTGCTCGTCTTCGGTTAAGTATCTTTCTTCCAGCACTTGTTGCTGATCGTAAACGAAACCCGTGGCGACGCTTTCTAACTCGGTTACTGGGTTGATATGTTCTTTTCATTACACAACTCCCTTCAGGCTTTATTGATTAATAGAAACGGCCTTTATTGTCAATTAGGTATTTTTAATGATCGATAGATTAAATTAACAGGAATTTTATTTACAATTCGAATACACCTCAGTAAATTCGCACTGATCGCACCGGTAGCTCAGCTGGATAGAGTACCTGACTACGAATCAGGGGGTCGGGGGTTCGAATCCTCCCCGGTGCACCATATAAAAACACTATTTTTTAAAATAAATTAATGTCTTCACAACTTATATTCTCTGTAAAAGATGCCCTCGTCCGATATAAAGAGACACCCGTATTTGAAGATCTTACGTTAAATATACATCAAGGTTGCCGTATTGCTCTTGTGGGAAAAAATGGTGCAGGCAAGTCAACAATTATGAATATTATAACAGGTGTTAAGTCACTGGATGAAGGAAAACGTTGGGAAAATCCCGGAACAACAATAGGATATTTAGTCCAAGACTTTCAACCTAATGAAAAAGAAACGGTATTTGATTTTATCTTTAATAATATTAAAGGTGAAGATCGTGAGCTTTATCAATATAAAGTGGATATTGCGGCCGAGGCACTCGAATTAGATGTAAAAAAACCCATGACGATGCTATCTGGGGGGCAACTCCGAAGAGCAGGCTTGGCAAAAGCCTTTGTTGAAGAGCCCGATATTCTTTTGCTTGATGAACCAACGAACCATTTGGACTTGGAAGCAATTAGCTGGTTAGAGGGGTATCTGAACAACTATCAGGGTGCGATACTATGCATTTCTCACGATAAACGCTTTTTAGAAAATATAACGAATAAGGTATTTTGGTTGGATAGAGGAAAACTCAAAGTCAGTCCCAAGGGATTTAAGTTTTTTGATGAATGGTCAACAATGCTCTTGGAGCAAGAGGAGCGCGAACTTCAAAAAAGAAAACAAATTGTAGCACTCGAGGTAGAGTGGGCATCTCGTGGTGTTAAGGCACGCGTAAAAAGAAATGTACGACGTCTCAGTCAAGTGCGCATGATGAGAGATAAGTTAAAGGCGGATGAGTCAGCGTATCGTCGTGCTACCAAAAAGATAAGTTATGAGCCCATTAAAGATCTCGATAATCATACGAAAGTCATTTGTGAATTTTATAATGTGCATAAATCTTTTCAGAATGATGACGAGACAATTAATATCCTCAATGGTTTTAATATCCGTATTAAGAGAGGGGATCGCATTGGGATCATTGGTAAAAATGGATCAGGAAAATCCACATTTTTAAAACTTATTCTAAAAGAGTTAGAAGCGGATCGTGGCAGTGTGAAAGTACAAAAGACAATTGAGTTTTCATACTTTGACCAAAATCGAAGTGATTTGAGGCCAAACGATCGACTAAAAGATGTTATGGCACCTAATGGAGGTGACTATATTGATGTTCGAGGAAAGACACGGCATATCTATGGATATCTAAAAGATTTTATGTTTGATCCAGGTATCGTGCTTGATAAAGTAGGAACTCTTTCTGGTGGGCAAAAAAACCGATTAAAGCTCGCAAAAATTTTAGCAGATCCGAAAACCTGTCTTATTCTTGACGAACCCACAAATGATCTCGATATGGAAACGCTCGATATGCTTGAAGAGATACTGATTAATTATGAAGGTACGCTATTACTGGTCTCACATGACCGTGACTTTTTAGATCAAACGGTAACTAAAGTGTTAGCGTTTGAGGGAGAAGGGAGGATTGAAGAATGCATAGGAGGTTATTCTGATTATCTCAATCAAAAGAAATCTCTATCGAAAAAAAATAGTCGGAATAAAGAAAACTATAGTCAGGCAAAAAAAATTGAGACTAAAAGCGAGCCAACTGAAACCAAAAAACTTACCTATAAACTTGAATATGAGTTGAAAAATCTCCCTAAGAAAATTGAAGATAAAGAAGCTGAGATTAATACACTCACAGAAAAGTTATCTGATGGAGATTTTTATAAGAGTGATCCTGATGGCTTTGTTGAAATGACCAAAGAGCTGAAACTAGCAAAAGATCAACTTGAAGAGTATGAAGAGCGTTGGATGGAGCTTGAAGAGTTAAAGTAACTATATGATGCCAGTAAATATGGGTATCTTTCTGGAGAGCTTCTCCAGATTGCTCCAGATACTATTTTTCGAGGAGAAAGTAATTGTTCTCGATATAATGTTATTGTTTCTATTCAAATTAAAATATTGGATAACGAAAATTCGGAAGTATACATATCAACTGGTATGATTGCGCAAGTTAATGTTATTAGAAGAAAGCGAAGTATTCTTCAATACTTTTGGGAACCAGTTGTTAAAATCAAAGAGACAGCTTTCAAAGACTGATATAAGAATTATAAAGTCAACAATAGCGCAATTGTAACGGTTATGCTTGAAACAATAGTTGTTATTGTTATCGCCGCAGCACTTTCATTGGAAAAGGTTTTGTAATAATTCGCTAAAACGAAAACATTGGCGGCAACCGGTAAGCTAGCACAAACAATTGCTGTTTTAACCCAAATAGGGTCGATATCAGTTTGAAATTGAAAAATGATAAATATCAACATCGGATGTACAACGAGTTTTATTAAAGTTATAAGAAACAAAACGCTCTTTTGATTTTTTATAGAAGTGATATTAAGTGAGACGCCGAGCGCAATTAAAGCAACAGCAGTTGCTGATGCGGCAACAATCGAAAGTGTTCTATCAATTGCCGTTATAAATTTTATGTCTGCAAATGAAAATATAAAGGCTACAAAAACAGACATCATAAGTGGGTTGTACAAGAAGCGCTTAATTACTTCTTTTCCCAGCTCTTTCAGGCTGGTTGTTCTATTCTCTGTTAATTTGTAAAATATTAGAGTGCTTAATAAAACAAAAGTATCAGCTAATAGGATCAAGGCTAAAGGTATAGCAGCCTCCGTGCCGAACGCTAAAATGCATAAGGGTACACCTATATACCCATAATTAGGATAAGCGGCATTTAGACCAAATATTGCCTTTTCCATTGTCGTAAGTTTTATCACAAGCCCAAAAATATAGGTAAGACCAAAGATCGATAGTGTTACGATCTCGTAACTGAAAATAAAATTTAAGTTTAAACTTTTACTGGCATCGCCCGAAAGGATACTTGTGAACATAAGTGGGGGCAGCAAAATATAAAAAGCAAACTTTGATAAAACGGTACCATCCTGTTCTGACATGAACTGAATTTTTTTCAATAAGTAGCCGATACCAATTAAAGAAAACATTGGAATAGTTAAATTTAAGACATCAGTCATTAATCACTCGGTCTGCAGGGAACTGTAAGTTTTTGCATTATCAAAATAACCAAAAGGAATAACACCACAATGAAAAAACTAGTCTTTAGTATTTCAAAATAAAATACTTTTACGCAGTTAAAGAAAGAAACGGAAAAGCGATTGACGCTGATGCACCTGTTTATCAGTTCATAGAACTCAATTAAAAATAATATCAAAAAAAGGCAACTTAAAATAAAGCAGATAAAGGCAATGAAATAGGTTAAATAACTCACATACTTAGACATTGCCTAAAAATTAAAAATTGTTGCTTCTTTAGAAAGTTTAACAAAAACTTCTTCGATTTCAGCTTTAGAAAGGGTTCTTACAATTCCGCTTGAAACCTCCTCTCGGCTCCACATCCATGTTTTAACGGGGTCGTCTTTCATAGACCATGCAGGAAATAACCGTTTATCAACATTTTGATCAAGTAAGTGGTAAATATTAATGTGGCGATCATCATTTTGTATTGCGGCATAAGTGCTTTTTACTTGCTGTTCGGGGCCCTCCAGAAGTTGTAGAAAAATATCAGAACGACAAATTAAGGCGCCAGTGATATCCCTTTTTCTATTGTTTGCTCTTGAAGCAATAAGTATGGCTGACAAAATTTCCAAATTATATCCGAAGGGTTGTGAGCAATAAACGAGCTGCATTAGTTTCATTAGAGTTTCCTTGTCAACTTATAAACCCAGTATCCTACAGTTTCATGTATATAGATACGCCAAAGATTAATACTACCTTGAATGTTTCCTGGACCCCAGTATATCGAATTTGCCGTTCGGAAATCAACAGGTATCGGTTTGAAGTTCATCTCAGAGTATTCTTTCTCAAAGGTGGCGATAGCTCTTTTCATATGGCTAGCTGAGGTTACAATACCCCATTTTTTAATTTGAAGCCTGTTAATGATCTCTTTGCTGTAAACAGCATTTTCAAAAGTATTTCGTGAGCGATTTTCAAACAGTATATTAGTGGAATCTATATTTAAAGCTTCAATTAATTGCTCTATTATCTCCGCCTCTGATAGTCCTTGGTGGAATATTTTTCCAAAAAAGCCTGTAAAAATAATAGTTCCCTCAGGTTTTTGTTTTAGAAATTCTAATCCCTTTAATATTCTCTCCGAACCCTCTCCTAGCGTGTAATCATTTCTGTCTTTAGCCACTTTACCAGAGCCAGTTCCTCCACCCAATATAACTAAGCCTTCTAATTCAAGAAAAACTCTCTTATTATAGACATGTGGGTCTTCAATAGTTTTTAAAAGAAATTCAGGTAAGGGTTTGTATAACAATATGAACCAAAAAAGAATAAACCAAAAAGTGCCTGTAAATTTGGTTCGCTTTGCTCTAGCAATAATAACAATAAATAGAAGAAATGAAATTAGTAGGAGATTTAGAGGATCTAAAAAAAAACTTAATATTTTTGAAAAAATAAAAAACAAGTAATCAGCTTTTTACTAAAAACTCATAAGAAAGTTCTTCAAAATTTTCAAAACCTTTGAGCAGAGAGGGCATATAGCAGGGGAGTATTTGTGTCAGGAAAACGCCAGCTAAATCGTTTCTGTAATCTACCCAAAAGTATGTATTCAAAACACCAGCCCAGCTTCCACTATTTGCTGAGCGTCCTGTTTTTAGCGGTTGATTATTTAGAAGAAGACCATATCCCCAAGATTTCTCGATATTGGGATAAATATCGTAATCTGAAGCTAAAACTTTATTAAAACTTTTTAAAGGGGAAATTTCAGAATTGCCGATTTGGTTTCTAAACATTTGCGAAACTATAGAGCTTTTTTTACCAACCTTCATGCTTTTCAACAAAAATTGAAGAATCTTTAAATAGTCATTTAAGGTTGACGTTATGCCTCCCCCACCATAGTGGAAGGGGTTCAACCCTAGGGTCATTTTACTACTAATGTCTGAATAAATTCCTTCCGAGTCTTTAAAATATACTGATGCGAGGTTCTCTCTACTTGACTGACTTGGATTAAAAGAGGTCTGCTCTAAATTTAAAGGATGACAAAGGTACTTTTGGAGATTTTTATCTAGGCAATTTCCAGTGACAGCTTCAAGAGCCTTGCCTAGCCAGCCAAAGGAGATGCCATAACCCCATCGACTGCCAGGCTTGAATACCAATGGGGCTTTTAAAAAACCATCATCACCATTTTTCATGGGAGCAATTTTCTTTTTTGATAGTAACTCTGAAACTATTGGATCGTTATGTTCGTATGCATGACCAGATGTACAGCTTAATAGATGATGAAAAGAAATAGGTATGTCGTTTTTTTTATATTTAATCACACCTCCTTCCTTATATGCGATCTTTAAATCATTAATTTCAGGAACATAATTTCCTACACTTTCGTGTAGATCAATTGAATTATCTGCAAGTACAGCCAATGTAAGATAGGCTGTTATAGGCTTAGTCATTGAAGCCATTCGAAATAATTGATCTCTACTTTGAGACAAATTTGGAAACTCAGGATTTCTGAAAATACCTTCAAGAGAAATACAATCACTTCTTGTAATGCCATAGTCGACAAATGGAATTTCCAAATTTAAAAAAGTTTCGCTTATTTTTTTTTCAAAGCTGCCCATTCTATTGGGAGGACTTCAATTTATTTGAAATCTCAACAATTCTTTGCATTTGTCTAAGGACAGGCTTTTCGATCAACTTTCCATCGACCATCACAAGACCAGTATTTGCATCTTCAAAAACACTTAATATTCGTTCAGCTTTTTTTACCTCTTCCTCGTTAGGGGAAAATGTATCATTAATTATTGGTACTTGCTTAGGGTTAATGGAGCCTTTCCCTGTAAAGCCTAGGTTACGTGCTTGCTCACAATAGCGTTTAAGGCCATCACTATCGCTAAGATCCAGATAGGGGCCGTCTATTGCATCAAGACCTTCTTTTGCTGCAGCATGTACCACTCGTGAACGCGCATACAATAAATCTTCCCAGGTTAGTTTGCATCGAAGCTCGGCTGCCATATCAATTAAGCCGAAAAACAAAGTTTTTATTCTTTTACTTGCGCTTGCAATTTTAAAAACATTTTCCAAACCTTTATTCGTTTCAATTATTGGATGTAGATCACAGTCCTTATTTGCCTCTGATAGTAGGTCGTCCACAATTATTATTTCTTCTGCGTCCATGACTTTCGGAAGCATTAAAGCGGGAGGAGGATTTTCACTTTTTATAACGGCTTGCAGGTCTTCTAAGCCAAATTGCGTACGAATACTATTAATCCTAAGAATACGCTCAACGTTTTCAAAGCCCTTATCATCCATAAAAAGATTTAAGGCATGCTTTCTGGCTTCTTCTTTATCATGAGGTGCAATACCATCCTCCAACTCTACACATACCATGTCAACACCACTGGCGAGAGCTTTGGGGAACATTTCAGGTTTTAACCCAGGCGTAAAAATAAAACTTCGTCTTGTTCTAATGCTCAAAATTAATCTCCTTTGCTGTATAGCTTTTTTAGTTTTGTATCGGAGTTAAGTGCTCTTGCAGACCATTTTTCGAAAACGCGTTTGATTTTCCCAGCAGGAAGGTTTAATTGAGACATAGGAATCCCACCATTTACTACCTCTCCATAATATTCAATTAGACTATTGTTAAATTGAAAATAAGCCATGCCTGGAACAGCTACCTTCAAGTTCTCAGAACCGGCCAGTGTTGAGGTGAACGAGAAGCGATATCTAGCGTATCCTTTACTATCATTGCTTAAAAGGTCATACATTTCCCAGGAGAAATTTTTTGCATCCCTATGAAAATGAGTCGGGAGCATCATCGCAATATTTTCTCTTCCCTTGAATTTACCGTAAATATAATCATCATAAATCCCGTCAACGGTAAACAGAGAGGCTAATTTTTGTCCATCGTTATTTTCAACTGCAGTTGTAAAGGTTTTTACAATTTCACTAAATTTCAAAGCTAAGCCCTCCATATCAAATCTTAGCAAGCCATGCTAAATACTTATAGGAAAATATTATATTTATGTTGTATGGTATTAAAAGTTCTAATTTTGAATTATTAAAAAGGGGCAATTATGGAATTCGAAACGATTACTTTCGCGATCAAAGATCGGGTTGGTACACTTACAATGAATAGGCCTGATGAAGCGAATGCGTTGAACGCAAATATGGCTAGAGAACTATTTGAGATTTCGGTTCTATGTTCGAGAGATAAAAGCTTGGGGGCTTTAATTATCACTGCAAACGGTAAGATGTTTAACGCTGGTGGCGACTTAAAAGAATTTGATAATCCACCAGGAGGTAGGCAGGACGAGCATTTGAGTCGTGTAGCTTCTGATCTCCATAATGCAATAATTCGTTTTCAATATATGGACGCACCGGTAATTATGGCAGTTAATGGAACTGCTGCGGGGGGAGGATTTTCTCTGGCCTTGTCAGGAGACTACATTTTAGCATCAGATAAAGCTAAGTTTGTCTCTGCCTATACAGCTTCAGGGTTAACTCCTGACGGTTCATCCACATATTTTTTGGCTAAACATGTTGGATTACTAAGGGCCAAAGAGCTCTTTCTAACGAATAGAATGTTGTCTGCAGACGAAGCCAAACAATGGGGTTTTGTAACCGAAGTAGTGGCTCACGATAATCTAACCACAAAGGCTAACGAGATAGCAATTCAACTTGCATCCGGACCGACCAAGGCCTATGGAGGAGTGAAGAGAATGCTTTTATCGTCCTTCTCATCTCCGATAGAGTCGCAACTTGATAACGAGACGCGACATATTGTTGGCACAATGGATACTCACGACGGCCCCCACGGGCTAAATGCGTTTCTTAATAAAAAAAGACCCAAATTTACAGGTTGTTAGATTTTTATCCAGTTAATTCTGTCTCGGTCCTTGTAACTAGATAAATACCCCCTATTACTAGTAGGCCTGCTATAAATAATGCGCTTGATAGTTGCTCCGATAAAATTAGCCACCCAAAAAAAATTCCCATTATTGGGGTTAGAAAAGAAAAGCTTGCTACGGTAGTCGCAGAATAGCGTTTGAAGAGCCATACCCAGAAAATAAAACCTATTGAAGCGAATAGAACTTGGAATGAGAAACCAACATAATGCAATAGTGTAAGATCTCTTACGAAATCTCCATAGAACATGGAGAGAATGATCAGCATTGGGGCAGATACAAGGAAAGCATAAAACATAAGAGTATCTGGTGACTCCTTGCTAACCCTAGAATTTTTTGAATAAAATGCAAAGTAGGCCCAGCCAATAGAACCTAGCAGCGCGCAAATATCACCGATGATAGAAGCTCTCAATCCACCCGATGATGTTGAAGAGCTTACAGAAATAATTACTCCGATAATGGCAGCAAAAAGTCCAACTGTTTTTCCTATAGATAATTTATCATTTTTAAGTAAAAAATGATTCATTAGCGCCAGCCAAATTGGCATTGTATAGAACATGATTGTTACCCTGATAACAGATGTCAGATCTAGTGCTATATAGAGAAACATAAATTCGGCCCCAAAAACGATACCATAGAATATGATGGCAGGCAGTAAGTTTTTCTCTACCTTAATTCTCTTGTTCGTCAAAAACAGCCAAAGCAATATAAGAAAAGCGGCAAATAAAGATCTTAGCCCTGCGCAAAAAACTGGTTGTAAACCGTCATTTACAACTTTCATTACAACTTGATTATACCCAGAGATTAAGGAGAAAAAGCAAAGACCAGCTATGCCAAAAGTGTCAAGATTGCGTGATTCAATTTTCAATATACTAAACTAAAACTAATTACCATTCTGCTACTATATAAAAGTTTTGACACATTACCTATAACAAAATATGTATTGGTGAGTGTTACCGCAGGATATTTGTTTAACACCAGTTTTAAAAAAAAAATACAGGAAACATTTTGAACGCAAAAACACTTTACTATCCAGATAGTTTTTATTCGCTGACGCGCCTAATCATAACTCTATTTATTGCTATAGTCGGAAATGCCGGGATGTGGGCCATTGTAGTTATTATGCCTAATCTTGGAGATGAATTTCAGGTAACGAGATCAGTTTTATCTATCCCTTACACGTTAACTATGCTTGGCTTTGCATTAGGAAATGTGTTTTTAGGGCGGATCGTAGATCGCTTTGGTATTACACGGGCGATAGTACTGGCATCGCTACTAAATGCATTTGGCTATATTTGTGCCTCAATTTTTGACTCATTTCTTGCCTTGGCATTCTTTCATCTTTTTATTGGGTTAGGTACTGCGGTAAGCTTTGGTCCTTTATTGGCAGACATCTCCCTTTGGTTTAAAAAATATCGTGGTATAGCTGTGGCGATTACTGCAAGTGGAAACTATATTTCCGGTGCTATTTTTCCAATTTTACTTGGGGGTTTAATCAGTGATTATGGCTGGAGGATATCCTATTTTTTACTCGCGTTTTCGTGCATACTAATAATAGTACCGGCGTCATTTTTTCTACGAAGACGTTTGGATAAAAAATTTAGTGATGAGCAAGAACAGCTGGCGAGTGCAATGTCAACTTCTTCTCGTTTTAAACCTTTAACGCTTCAAATAATTCTTAGCATTGCGGGAATTTGTTGTTGTGTTGCTATGTCAATGCCACAAATTCACTTGGTTACAATGTGCGTCGATATGGGTTACGGGTCACAGGTTGGAGCAGAAATGTTATCTTTAATGTTACTCGGGGGTGTGATTTCAAGACTTATTTCAGGGGTTTTAGTTGATTTTATTGGTGGTGTAAAAACTTTACTGTTGGGATCGTCGCTCCAATGTATTGGGTTGCTTTTGTATTACCCCACAACAGAGATGAATTCTCTTTATGTCGTGAGTTTAATATTTGGTCTGTCTCAAGGTGGAATAGTTCCAAGTTATGCAATTATTGTAAGAGAATATATGCCACCCCAGGAGGCAGGTGCACGTGTAGGAATCGTTATAATGGCAACGGTTATCGGTATGGCTTTTGGGGGCTGGATTTCTGGAGTGATTTTTGATGCGACTAATTCTTATCAACTTGCTATTTTAAATGGGATAATGTGGAATTTAATTAATATCTTGATAGTAAGCTCGCTGCTATTTTTTGGAACAGCTAAAGCGCTTAAAAGCAAGACAGCTTAACAGTATTTTTCAGGTCCAAACCATTGACCAGTTGAATACCGATCACCATGTGCCCATCCGACTGGTAATATATTTTCAATATCTTTTAAGTTACTGTCCGTTAGATTTAGTTCACAACCATCTATCATTTCCTGCAAATGAGAAACCGACCTCGTACCAGGTATTGGGAGAACATGAGTATCCACTTTCAGTAGCCAAGCGATTGCGAGACCTGATGCTTTACACCCTAGATCAGCAGCATATTGACGAAATTTTTCTGTGGCTCGTATATTATTAGAAAGGTTCGGTTCTATAAAACGAGGATTTGCTTTTAGAAACTCCATTTTTTCAACCGTTTTTGAATTATGCGGGTTATCTGTTAAGAGGCTTCTCCCAATGGGGCTAAACGCCACCAGCGATGTACCTAGACTTTTTGTTCTTTGCACAAGACCTAGTTCTGGGTATCGTGTGCTTAAAGAGTATTCTGACTGTACAGCACCAACGGGATGAATTGATGCTGCCTTTTCCAATGAAGTTGGAGCAATTTCTGAAAACCCAAATTGCTTGATTTTTCCATCTTTAATAAAGTCAACCAAAGTTTCTGTTACCTCTTCAATTGATCTATCGGCTTCTCTTCGATGGACATAATAAAGTTCAACGCAGTCGACCCCCAGTCGTTTAAGCGAATTATTTAATTCTTCAGTTAAAAATTTTTTTGAATTATCAAAAACAACAGTGCCCTTATCATCAAAATTTTTTCTGTCTATTCCACCCTTTGTGGCTATCTTGAAAAATTGCCTATCATTTGGGCTCAAGGTATTTAAAAATTGGCCTATTCTTTCTTCGGATAAACCCATTCCATAAACTTTTGCAGTGTCAATGTGATCTATTCCGTTATCGAGAGCCATTTTTAAAATTGCATGGCTTTCTTGCGTATTCGTGGGACCATAAAAGTCAGAAAAGGACATCGCGCCTATACCCAACGCACCAACCTTCGTTCCTGTATTGCCAAGATTTCTTTTTTCCATTATGTTTCCTTCACTAGATTTATTAACACATTCGTTTAGTGTTTATTAATCAGAGATGCAATGTTTGACAACAAATTTTTGGGAAGATTTATGAACTGGAGAATTTATTTATCAGGAGAGATACATACAAATTGGAGAGACGAGCTGCAGTTGGGAGCAAATAAAGCTGGTCTAAATATAGAGTTTTTGGGCCCTGAAACTGATCATGATCTCTCTGACAACTCTGGGGCTAATATACTAGGGAGTGAGGACAAAAAGTTCTGGCATGATCATAAGGGAGCAAAAATAAACTCTATAAGAATAAGAAGAAACATAGAAAATTCGGATCTTGTAGTAGTAAAATTTGGAGAGAAATACAAACAATGGAATGCAGCTTTTGACGCAGGATACTCTGCTGCAAAAGGTAAATCGCTAATTATTATGCACGATGATGATCATCAACATGCACTTAAGGAAATAGATGCAACTGCATTGGCTGTGGTTCAAAACAATCAACAGTTAATAGAAGTTTTGAAATATGTCACTAAGGAATAAGTATTTTTTATTCGCATGCAAATTTCTGATTGTAGCTTTTTTTGAGGTTAATATGGGTATGGCATCAGGAAAACCATTTGAGACCTTTGATCCCGACAAAAGTAGAAATTGGTCATTTTTTACTGATGGTGTGATGGGAGGCGTATCAAGTGGAAAGGCATATTTTGGGAAAAGCGGTTCAGACCATTTTGTACGACTTGAAGGTAGAGTTTCAACCGCGAATAATGGCGGTTTTATACAAATCAGACACAGTTTAGCAGAATACTTTGATAACAATATAAAGGGCATTTCCCTTAAGGTTAGAGGAAATGGAGAGAAGTATTATATCTTCATAAGAACAACTTCAACATTACTTCCCTGGCAATTTTACAACGCGTCTTTTAAGACTTCAAAAAACTGGAAGGTTATAAAAATAAATCTTGATACATTTCAACCTTCGAGCAGCTTTCTAAGGAAAACGATAAAAAGTTCATCTATTAGAAGTATAGGAATTGTTGCATATGGTCGTGATCATAAAGCAAAAGTTGATATATCTGAGATCTACTTCTTTAAATAATAGTTAAAAAATTTTTCTGTTTGTCGTTATAACTTTTATGGAGATTATCATGCGAATAGCTACGGTTTTTATTTTTTTATTCATTTTTGGGTGTGCCTATAACCCTCAGTTGCATAATGTGACTAATGCCAGTGGAACTAGCGCTTCAGGGAAGATGGCTCAAGGAACTGTCCCCGCTCAAGGAGTTGGTTATGTGTCTGTGCACCCTGATTTAAATTTAAGAATGAATAATTCATGCACAAAAGTTATGAAACTCAGCTTTGGTCAAACGCAAGACTACAGAAGCGTTATGATGGAGTTAAAGAATAGGGCCTTAATTATGGGTGGTAATTCTGTTTCTTTAGTTGAATGGTTTGAAAACAACAATACAACTGGATACGTTGGTAACATTTACTTGTGTAAGAAGAAAAGCTACCACATTCACCCTCATCCTGCCTGATAAGTTTAGTCAGACATTTTTAGCGCATCTATAAAGGCCTGTTGGGGGATCTCCACTCGTCCAAATTGACGCATTTTCTTTTTTCCAGCCTTTTGTTTCTCGAGTAACTTTCTTTTTCTCGTAATATCACCTCCATAGCATTTAGCGGTTACATCTTTTCTAAGAGCAGATATTGTTTCTCGCGCTATTACTCGGCCTCCAATGGCTGCTTGGATAGGGACTTTAAATAAGTGTTGTGGAATTAGCCCCTTTAGCTTCTCACACAAATTTCGGCCACGGCTCTCTGCCTTGGATCTATGTACCATCATTGAAAGAGCGTCAACGGGCTCGTCATTAACAAGAATCTGCATTTTTACTAAATTATCCTCTTGGTAACCCTGTATTTGGTAGTCAAAGCTCGCATATCCTTTCGTTACCGATTTTAGTTTGTCGTAAAAATCAAAAACCACCTCATTAAGAGGCAAATCATAGATAGTCATAGCGCGACTACCAACATAGGTTAAGTCTTTCTGGACACCTCTCCTTTCCTGGCAAAGTTTTAGCACATCGCCCAGATACTCATCTGGCACCAAAATCGTTGCCTTAATGCGGGGCTCCTTTATGCAAGTGATTTTGGAAGCATCTGGAAGGTCTGCGGGGTTATGAATATTAAGTAATTTATTATCAGTAGTCTCAACACTGTAAACGACGCTTGGAGCTGTAGTGATTAAATTAATATTGAACTCACGTTCTATTCGTTCTCTAATAACTTCAAGATGTAGTAAGCCAAGAAAACCACATCTAAAACCAAAGCCTAAAGCCAACGAAGTTTCGATTTCAAAAGTAAATGAGGAATCATTTAATGCTAATTTTTCAATTGATTCTCTCAAGTTTTCAAATTCGGAACTATCTACAGGGAAAAAACCACAAAATACAACCGGTTTTGCTGGCTCATATCCAGCAAGAGGTTCACTACAAGCTCTTCCTTCAAGTGTTATGGTGTCGCCTACACGCGTATCCCTAACTTGTTTTATAGAGGCAGTAAACACGCCTATCTCCCCAGCGGATAAACTATCTACATTTTGAATTTTCGGTTTCAAAACACCCACTGAGTCTACGGTATACTTGGCTTCACTCTGCATCATTATTATCTTGTCACCTTTTTTTAAAATTCCATCAACAATTCGTATCATAACCACAACTCCTAGATAGCTGTCATACCAGCTGTCTATTAGCATAGCTTTAAGAGGACTTTGGTAGCTTCCGAGTGGATGAGGCAGCAATGTTACAATTGCTTCTAAGACTTCATCGATTCCTTGCCCAGTTTTTGCAGATATTTGTAGAGCTGATGAGGCGTCTAAACCAATAACTTCTTCTATTTGTTGAGCAACTCTATCACAATCAGAGGCAGGCAGGTCTACTTTATTGAGTATTGGAAAGATTTCGTGATCAGCCTCTAAAGCAGTATATACATTAGCTAAAGTTTGGGCCTCTACACCTTGGCTTGCATCGACTACAAGCAAAGAACCCTCAACAGCTCTCATCGAGCGGGAAACCTCATAAGAAAAATCAACATGTCCAGGAGTATCAATCAAATTCAGCGTGTATTCCTCCCCATCTTTAGCTTTGTAAGATAAACGCACTGAGTTGGCTTTTATTGTAATTCCACGCTCTCTTTCTAAATCCATAGAGTCAAGAAGTTGTTCTTTCATATCCCTAGAAGAAACAGTGTTAGTAATCTGAATCAATCTGTCAGCTAAAGTTGACTTTCCATGATCTATATGAGCTATAATTGAAAAATTTCTGATTTTTTCAATAGGCTGCATAAGTAACTCTTTGTTATTCTTATAAAATGTAGTATTCGTGTGTAAAAGCGTTTAGCTAGTTAGATGCTTTTCCTATGTCTATTTTTTCGATATCTTTCTTGATTTTCATAGCATTTGATGAAAGATTACTTCCTGCTGACCTCCTAAGAAAAGGATCTAGACCCCCAACTTTATTTATCGTGCGAAGAGCAGATGCAGATACCTTAAGTTGAAAATTCTTTCCCAGTGCTTCAGAAGTAAGTGTAACATTGTTTAAATTTGGTAAAAACTTCCTTTTAGTCCTATTTTTCGCGTGGCTCACATTATTGCCACTCATGGCTTTTTTACCAGTCAATTCACACATTCTAGACATTATTTCCTCACGCTTTCGTGCTTTTCTACTGTGAGTATTTTTCTCTGTCAAGACATTTAGCTAGACTTATGGCTAATCAGTGATTTATAACGATAGAGCAAATTGGGTGGAGACTACTCTTGTGCGGTATTATTGGCATAGTTTCAAAAAACGAGGTTGTTAACCGGTTAATAGATGGCTTAGCGCGCCTCGAATATAGGGGATATGACAGCGCAGGTATAGCTACTATTAATAGCTCTGAGATTGTTTACAGCAAGAGTACAGGTAAACTTGTGTCTCTAAAGAACAAAATAAAAGAGAACCCTATAGATGGTCATGTTGGAATTGGTCACACGAGATGGGCTACTCATGGCGAACCAATAGAAATTAATGCGCACCCACATGTAACAAAAAATGTGGCAGTAGTGCATAATGGCATCATCGAAAATTTTGCAGAGTTTAAAGATGAATTACTTGAGAAAGGGATAATATTTAACTCACAGACAGACACAGAAGTTATTGCTAGGCTCATTGAAGAAAAAATTTCTAAGGAAAAATGTGGACCATTAGAAGCAGTAAGACTTACTATTGAAAAATTACGTGGATCTTTCGCCTTATGCTTCATTTTCAAGGGATTTGAGGATCTCATTGTAGTAACCAGAAGGGGATCTCCACTGGCACTTGGCTTTGGCGATCGAGAGAATTTTGTTAGTTCAGATGCATTATCTTTATCAATCTTTTCGAAAAAAATATGTTATTTAGAAGAGGGTGATCTTGCTACACTAACTTCGGACGAGGTGAAGATATATGATAGTTTTGGAAACAGTGTTTTTAGAGATACTCAAATATTATATACTGACCCAATTAATCTCAGTAAAGGCCAGTACAAGCACTTTATGGAAAAAGAGATCTTTGAGCAACCAGAGGTAATCTCACAAGTATTGGGTTACTATTTGGATGCATTTGAGGGGACACTGTCGCTACCGTCTTTACCTCAATCTACAGAAATTAAGAGGATTATATTGGTAGGATGTGGTACGGCTTTCTATTCCTGCTTGGCTGCAAAATATTGGTTTGAAGGCCTGAGTGGAATACCAACGCATGCAGAGCTTGCATCAGAGTTTAGATACAGGTCTCCAGTTATATGTAAAGGCGATTTGCTTATTTTTGTCAGTCAATCAGGTGAGACTGCTGATACAATCGGAGCTTTAAGGTTCGCAAAAAAATACACAAAAAATATTCTGTCTGTTGTTAACGTTGAACAAAGCTCAATAGCAAGGGAGTCAAATTGGGTCTTTCCAACTAAAGCAGGCCCAGAGATTGGGGTTGCATCTACGAAAGCCTTTATATGCCAACTGATTGTTTTAAAAATTTTAAACATCAAATTTGCAAGTGACTTATCTAAAATTAGTGCGAAACATAGATCTAATCTTTTAAACGGATTGTTAGAGTTACCCAGGCTTTACGCGGAAATTTTATCTCAAAACGAAAACATAAAACAATTGTGCAAAAAATTTATTGGTTCTAATAGCGTTCTTTACTTAGGTAGAGATGTTTTATACCCCATAGCTCTCGAAGGAGCGTTGAAGTTAAAAGAAATAAGCTATTTACATGCAGAGGGATACGCCTCTGGAGAGTTGAAGCATGGCCCTATCGCATTAATTGATAAGAGTATGCCGTTAGTTGCTTTGAATCCATGGTCTAAGGTATTTGAAAAAACATTATCAAATCTAGAAGAAGTCAAAGCTAGAAGAGGTAAAATAATATTATTTACGGACAAAAAAGGTAGAGAGTTATCCAAGGATTTAACTAAGTCAATTTTCCAACTACCTAGTTGTTCCGAATTTCTGACGCCAATCTTATATTCCCTACCGCTGCAACTGATAGCTTATTACACAGCTCTAGACAAAGGAACTGATGTTGATCAACCAAGAAATTTGGCAAAATCCGTTACAGTAGAGTAAGTTTGAATTGCTTCTTTTTAAGCGAACAATACAAACAATATCTTACATTTTCAGTCGAAATTAGCACAAATACACTGCTTTGTAATTACTCTGAGCATTTATGGAGTGATGAACAAGAACACACTCATAAACGTATTAAATCACTTCATGATAGTGGAAAAGGGTATAGAACGATTGCTAAGTTATTGAATGCAGAAGGTTCTCGAACTGCGAAAAATAAAGAATGGAAGAATACAAATGTCTATGCAGTTCTCAAGAGATATGCAGAAAGACAAGCACGACTAGAACGACAGTCTTACACTTCTGAAATGAAGTTCAGTAAGATGAAGTTAGAGTGGTTGAAGGATTAATACTACTGATCGTATCTAAATAACGAATTGTTGTTTTATGAGTGATGACTTTAAATTCTCAATAAAGCTTTGGTTCTCTTTTGCATAATATCTTTGAGCAATCAGGTGATGAATATGCGGTTGAAAAATGCTTTTATCTGATGAAATTATTTTCCAATTTTTATCAAATGGGTAGTTATCAAATCTATTTGAAAATTCACCAACTTGCTTAACGTACCTATTGAAGCAAACAAAGATACCATTTTCTTTAAGTGCAGCATGAATAATATTAAAATAAAATTTCAATGTAGTGGCATTCATTTCCATCATTGATCTGATATTAATAAAGACGTCAACCTCTTGTTTTTTGAATAAATCTCCAATTGTCCATGTAGGCAATATCAAAAATTTAAAATTCTCCTTGAGAATTTGGTTTCCCAGTCTTTTAAAATCTTGAAAGCCTAAAATTGTATCCTTTGGAAAAACCTTTGATAAATAATAAGTTTGAATGGCGTTAACCTCTGGCAAATCAATAATAACAAATCTTGCATTTGGAATATTATTTCGAATTTTTGTTGGTAGTCCTCCATAACCCGCACCAATTTCACAAAAAAGTGGCTCTTTAGGTAAGGAAACGCTCTCCAAAGATTTTGAAATTTGCCAACAATGTCGTATATCATCCAGATCGTGCAGATTGCATAGAATTTCACTTACCCCAAATCTACCGTCTGTTTTAAATTTTGCAGCCACAGGGGAACCGACATTGGATAAGGTGTTCTGCATTACGAACTTTAAATCTGTAAACGCTATAGTGTTAAGTAATGCATTTTTGTGAACTTTAATCGATTTTGCATCTTCATCTTCTATATCGAAAATCAAGTCGTCATATTCACCATTTCTAATTCTTGCCCAAAGCTTGTTATCAGCATTTGAAAATCTTTCATTACTGATTTTCGAGAGATTATCGTTTAATCCAAGAGTTAACGCGTTACGAAGCATTCGCTCCCAAATGTGTTTCTTCGTGATTACCTCATCAAAATTTCTATTAAAAACATCCCAATGCTCGCTTATAAGTTCTTTTCTTTCAAAAGACTTCGAAAGACGGAAATTTTCTGCAATGGCATTAAAAGGCATGTTTTTTAAAAGCTTTTATTTTGGATTAAACTATACAAGCCTTTTTGGGTTCATGTAAAAAAATTAGATGCCATTATGTGAATGAAAATCACACGTACAACAAAAGAAGCAATTCTCAGCTATTCAGTCACTATGGAATAAGTCAGAATCGCTTCTTTTTTGAT
Organism: uncultured Alphaproteobacteria bacterium; assembly: GCA_902556405.1. Taxonomy (GTDB): domain Bacteria; phylum Pseudomonadota; class Alphaproteobacteria; order Rhodobacterales; family Rhodobacteraceae; genus CACIJG01. The sequence goes on from CACDWF010000002.1 coordinate 52,989, forward strand.
GAAGAATATAAACAATATCTTACGTTTTCTGTTGAAATAACAACAAATACACTGATTTCTGCAAACAACGAGAATGTATGAAATGATGAAAAAGAACGTATGCATGAACGTATCAAATCTCTTCATGATAGTGGAAAAGCTATAGAACGATTGCTAAGTTATTGAATGCAGAAGGTTCTCGAACAGCGAAAAATAAAGAATGGAAGAATACAAATGTCTATGCAGTTCTTAAACGATATGCAGAGAGACAAGCACGACTAGAACGACAGTCTTACACTTCTGAAATGACGTTCAGTAAGATAAAGTTAGAGTGGCTTAAAGAATAGCCACTAGAAACTGAATGCTCCCTTTAAATAAAGAATCTGGAGTGCGTAAATAATCAATATCCTATTAAGGGTACAGCTTTGATGAATATGCCATTCCAAGTACAGCTGCTCCTGCTAGGGATTTTTTCTTCGAAGCAACAGCGTTCCATTCTTAGGTATGAGAGCCGTTAGGCGGGCATGGAGAAGAGTACCAAAATTGTCCTCTTTTTATTTTATTTCCACCTTCATATTTTGCCCAACCACCACCATGATTATAATTAGGAACGTTCAAATCAGTCATTTTAAAGTAAATCCATTTTGTACCCTTTGGCACATTCTTAAGTGTAAACTCTGGATTTTGCACGTTATTCGGGTTGCCAGTGGTGCACATCATAAGCCCAGCCCAGGTGAAATTAAATTGAAATTTGCCTGCATAAGATGGAGAGGTTAATAGGATAAAAGTTAGGACAATAAGGTATCTAAACATATTTACAATCCTCAATTTTTTTTGATACATAGAACGGTAGAGAAATATCCTAATGAATCAACCGATATATTTCAATTTTCTAATTATTTTAAAATACATTTAGAGAATTGAGGAAATGTTGGATAGCAAGTTAAAAAACTACTAATGCAGTCCGTCAAATGTCTGGACAATAAAGATTAATTTTCTGCAGAAAAAAGACTTAATGATGCTCTGAATATCACAAAAAAATTCAAATTAGCTGTTGTGAAGGACAACTTAAAATATCCAGATGAATCTCAAAAAAATCTCGGCTATAAAGTTATTGAAGGACGAAATTCTTCACGAACAAAAATGCTTGAATTACAACGACTAGGACGCAAAAAAAACCGCTGAGAATTTGAATGAAAATAAGACATACAACAAAAGAAGCGATTCAAACTTATTCAGCCACGGTCGAATAAATCGTTGATTTCATTGATTTTTTTCGACCCCACAGAGTGATAGGGTAAGTGTTTCTGTGGGTATGCGTTTCTGATATGATTATTTTATGACTAAAACCTTCACACTTATCTTTTTATTTGCATGGGCATTAATGATTATTGGATACCTTTTAGGTATATTAGAAGTTCCACCAACTATGCTTTTAGTCAACTTAATATTTGGGTAAAAATATGAAGAATGAACATATTAATTTAATAGGTTGGATACTTTTTATTATCTCAGCAATAGGTTTTAAAATTGCGAGTATTGGAAGTTTCTGGTCTATGGTTGGTAGTGTTTTTTTTACTTGCATGTTTGGTTTTTTTAATTCCTTTTTTTTGAAAAAATTAGTCCGATTTGCAATCTAACCTTATTCTGCTAATGTTTACACAGGACAGGTAGGAAACGAGATCAAGTCATTTTCCTTACCTGACCTCGTAAAACTTAATCTCATAACAATCAGTTCATAAAATCAGTGTATTTTGAGAGGGCATTTTTTTTGTCTTTCCCACCATACCTCTGGATACTCTCTTCCTAACTTCTCATCTTTCAGTTTTTTCTTCTTCAAAATTGAATGAACATGATTACCTTTAAACTTATTACCACTTACAGATAGATAACCTTCCTTGTTTAAACATTCTGCGATTTGGTCATAGGTCTTCCTTTCTCCCTTTGGTCAGTGATTGTTTCATAGAGAAAGAATTGGAATTGTGAATACTGTTGAACATTAAAAGATAAACCGCGGTAGGTGATGGTAAAATTGTATGTGAGGTCAGCAGAAGAACTTACTGCATCACACCGCACAAATGCTATAGTTGAATGATGGGGTTAGTGGGTTTTAGGAGATAATTATTGAGTAGAAATATTGTAAAAATTCTAGATAAAGGGTTTTCCGATATCTCTGCTGGCGAGAAAATGCTGATTTCTTCGCCAGAAAAAATTTCAGAGTTTATTTTTACGATACCCAGGGGTTCTTATTTAAGCATTAAAGAACTTAGGCGCGGACTAGCATTAAAAGCAGAAGCAGATAATACTCGTCCAGTAACAACTTGAATATTTCTGAGGATGGCAATTGAACAGCATAAAGATGACGTAAATTTCCCTAACTGGAGAGTTGTTGATGAAAAACACCCCATAGTGAAAAAGTTACACCTTTATGAAAATCAAATAAAAAAAGAGGAGAGTTGATGAGGGAATACCGTGCTAAGAAAAACTCGCACAACCCCACAAATTGTTCACAGTTGAGTAAAGTATCAAAAATATTGAAAAAAGTTGTTTTGATTGGGTTTTTATTTACCTTTCCTGCGATTTTGAGTGCTCAGTATATTGATACCAAATGGATCGTCACAGGATATTTTGGGGAGTTGTGGTTTGCCGAGGAGGAAGACATTCTCGGCAAACACCAGGAATTTTACAAAGGATGGGCAGATGGTGTTTTCTATTCCTGTGATTACGCGGGGCAGTCTGCAACTTATAATACTCATAAAATTAAAGAATTCCTTGTGAACAAGGAATTTGAACTCGTCAATCAAGAGAAATCGTTTTCTAAAGTTTTTGAAGAAAGTGGTCTGCTAAATGAAAATACAGACGTCTTTGTTTATCGGATTACATGCAATGGAAAAAAAATTGCCGACAGGAAGGTGTTATATCCTTTCATAACAGTAGATGGTTCTGACAAGGCATTTTATGTCTATGAAGGAGCAATAATTATTTTAAAATTTGAAAAGTGAATTATGTCTTCACACCGGTAGTCACTATTTCTCAAATCCAAAATTACTGATCAAAATAGTCTTATCGACTACCTCCATGCTGAAGTCTAACCACTCCTCTGCATATTATCTTTTCATCTTTTAGTCATTTTTTCTTTATCCACTGATTGTCTCAAAAGAGTATAGTCAAAAGGTTCAAATAAATGATACACATTTTATGTCTCAATAGGGCTATTTCTAGACAAATGAGACATCATTCTATAGACTCAAGAAGTAAATGAGACACTTTTGGAGTATATAATGAAATACGGATACGCAAGAGTTTCAACCTCCGACCAAGACCTAGAAATTCAAAAGAGCGCACTTCTATCCGCTGGGTGTGAAGTAGTTCGAGAAGAGAAAGTTTCTGGAACATCATTAAAAAGTCATTCAGAACTTACAACTCTTCTAGAGTTTTTAAGAACTGGTGACGAGTTAGTTGTTACTCGAATTGATAGACTTGCGAGATCAATGAGAGATCTCCAGAACATTGTTCACGATTTGACTGAAAAGGGAGTTCACCTCTCTGCAACAGAACAATCAGTCAATACGAATACACCAGAAGGAAAATATTTTCTGGATATGTTAGGAGTGTTTGCAGAGTTCGAGACTCGATTAAGACATGAACGACAGATGGAGGGTATCAAGAAAGCAAAAGAGAAAGGGGTTTACAAGGGAAGAAGACAGACTGTAGATGTAGCAAAGATCAAGGAACTTGCATCAGAGGGTCTAATGAAGACAGAGATTGCAAAGAGACTTGGTGTCGGTAGAGCAACTGTTTATCGTGCATTAGGAGATTAGGTATGTATAAAATAAGACCGTACAGACTGATAGGGCAAATATTTCTGTAGGGGTGCGTTTCTGATACAATAAAATAATTTGGAGTTGGTAAAAACTAATGACCAGGAATAAATTTAGGTATTTTAAAAATCTTCTAAAATATGGAGATTGGACAATATTAGATACTTTTTTCCACGACGATTACCTTTATTTAAAGGATCATACACTTATAAATCGAGACGATCATATTGAATTTATGAAAAAAGAGTTTGGCAAAAAGATCAATGTGATTGATCCTCAATTCTTGTATGAAGATGATCATATGATGACCTATAGTTATAATATTGCTGCTAATGGAAAAAATTATAAAGTAATTCAGGTGCAAATGTACAAAGATGAAAAAATATGGAGAGAGATGAGCAATGCAGTGGAAATAAAAAATTAGGTTAAAGGTTTATTTGAAGAAATGTATATTCGAATGGTATCAATAGAATTCCCTTCGCAACAGAAGGCAGAAGCATTTGTCGCCATGATGGAGACATCTTGGTTGGAAAAACTGGAAAATGAAACTCTTACTGTGGAGCAAACAGTTATGAAAACGGGAGAAGGAAAAATAGTAGGTTTGGGCGCTACAACTCTGAGGAAGATTTTTTAAAGACCTCAAGAGAATTGAAAAAGATGTGGGATGATTTCATAAAATCTTTTGATGGACTGGTTGAATGGCATAGTGGAGAGGTTGTGATGCAATATAAAAGAGATATAAATTCTTAATGATTTTAAACCCTCAAATATATTAACTAAAGTCTCATCAAACACCTTCAAACAAAAATCAGAACTACTAGTAAGAAAATAAATGTTAAGGAGCAAAAATTGTCTAAAGTACTAATCCATATCCGTAGCGATGTTGAATTTAAAAATAAAGTAACACTGGGTTTAATGGTCGCCCTTGCTGCAGAAAAAAAAAGGTCATGATGTTACTCTTTTTCTAGCAGCAGATGGGGTGCATATCTTAAATTGCAAAAGTGCTGGTGAAATAGTTGGTCAAGGCACTGGCGACTTACATGAACATCTTGAAAATTTAAAGAATACAAATGTTACTATATTTGTTTCGGGAATGTCTGCTAAGGCAAGAGGTTATGACGACTCGCTTCTTGATGGATATAAAGCAGAGTTTGCAATACCTGATAGATTAGTTGAAGAGTCAATAAAATCGGATAGCGTCCTCTGCTATTGAGAATATTAGAGAATAGTGAGATAGACGGCGGTAAGTTATGCTGAAACAGAAAAGAACATCTGCAGAAGATAACACCACTCTATACCGTTGAATGAGTTTAACGGTGGAAATAACTTCCCCATATTTGATAGATTTAACCAATGATAAAAAGAGCAAAAAGTTGTTTCGAGTTTAAGGAACTTAATGATGTTCTATATCGATGTCGGTATGGTGGGGAGAAGACTTGGGTCTTCCTTTGTGAAAATTATTTAAGTCTCGTAAAAAAACATTAAGCAGTCTACCAATATGGTGGCACTGGAAAGAAAAAAGAAAGAATTAGAAATTTTGTAATCTTTATTTAATTTGTTTGGGATATACTATTCATAGGATATCTTGCTGGTTGGATCGCTTCCCCCCAACTCTCTTATGAATGAAGATATTTTTTGAAAGGTTGAAAAGTGGAGAAAGTAGACAGAGAAAAATTTATGCGTGAAACATGGAAACAATACAATGCAACAAAAGACATCGAGTTTTTAGCGAAAGCGTGCGAAGAGGCCCCTTTTTTTGGACAAAAAGAAATGGCATTTGAAATCGCTCGTATTTTGAGATCGGTAAAAAAATAAGAAAAATTTAGGACACTAGCAGTTGAGCAACTGAAGGGGAAAACAAAATGGTGGATGATAAGGTGAGACTAGTAAAACCTGGGAAAACGTATTTTGGGGCGCAAGGTGTGGCGTACGGATCAGGTGCCTCAAGAAAAACGGTTGGATCAGAGAAAATTTGTATGAATATCTTACCTATGCCTTCTGGAGTTCATCCTGTGCCTCATGTTCATAGAAATATTGAAACAATAGCCTATTTACTTGAAGGGGAGTGCTCAGTGTTTCACGGAGAAAATTTAGAAAACGAGACTAAAGTTAAAAAAGGAGAACAAATATTTATTCCAGGCAATGTTCCTCATACGCCTTTTAATTTGAGTAATAAAGAGTGTATATGGATAGTTGTTCATTCGTCAGGTGATGATCAGGATGAACTAATTCCCATGCCTGAGCTTGAAAATGTTCTTTCCAAAATAAAAAGGATTAATAATCAAAAATGAAATGGATAATCGTATTTTATCAAATCATTATGGTGCTGCCAGAGGGAGAAATTATTTTTTCAGGATTAGATTTGGGAAATAAATTTATAAAAACTGAGTCAATTCCTTTGGATTCCTATGTATCCCAAAATGAATGTGAGAAAAAATTGGTAAAATTTAAAGGAAAAAATAAATTTAGTGAAGTAGATACCTTTTATTCAAAAAGAGCAAAAATAGTTACAGATTATGAACCTTTGATTAATAACCAAAGAGTTATTGTAAATGCTTTCCAATGTCTTCAAATCAAATAAATTTTGGCGTTAATTTAGGTATCTGAAAGAAAAAAAAAAGATTTATAAAGCAAACACTTTAATCCGTGCTTAGAAAGTAAACAGTCACCATAGAATAAATTAGTGATTTTATTGGTTTATTGAACGTACAAAGTGGTAGGGTAAATTTTAATGTAGGTATGTGTTTTTGATAAAATTAAAAATGTTAAATTTATTTAAAAAGTGGTTAACGTCTTTAAAGCAAGACAATGACAAGAAGTTTTCTGAGGACCTTTCTGTTATATGGATACATGGAGCAAACCAATCCGGACTATCATTCCAATACTTAAGATCTTTAACCCGATTTAAAAACGAGCTAGTAGTCGAGTATGACACGTCAAATAAATTTTACAGTAATCTAGAAATGCTATCTAATGAAATTAATAGAGTTAGAGGTCCTTATTTTATTATCGGTCATAGTTTGGGAGGTTTATACGCTCTTCATTTAACTAGGCATGTGGAAATTGTGGGTGCAGTGAGCATTAGTACTCCTTTTGCAGGAAGTTGGACAGCAGATTGGGCAAGGTTTTTTGTGCCAACGTACCAATTGTTTAGAGAGGTTGGTAGAAGGTCTATTCCTATTAAAGAGTCAAAGGCTATAAATCTAAACGTGGATTGGACTCAGATAGTAAGTACAAAAGGTAATGTGCCTTATCATGGAGGTCAAAACGATGGGGTGTGTACAATAAAGAGTATGAAATCTAGAAAAGATATGGAATTGATAGAGGTCCCCCATACCCACTTTGAAGTTATGTGCTCCGACGTAGTGGCAGAAATCATTTTGGATCGCTATCAAAAAATTGTAGAAAGCAGGTTAAAGAGATAAGTCACATAGAAATCTTTTATTAATTTTTAAATGAAAAACTTGGTGATAAGTAGAAAGGGATTTGATGCAACCGCGGGAGGCGCCGCTTCTCCTATTTTTGCTAATGGAGATATTTTCTCCGTTCCCATCCCTCAAAAAAAGCAATCACCAACCAAATATAGGGAATTACGATTCAATGATTTGTCTGGACGTGAAATTTTGGATTTGATTGGTGCTAAATCGATCTCAGATGATGATTTTTATCATAATGATCCCCTATTATCCGGGCATAAAGGTATCTTTGGCCAGGCCGGTGGGTCGCAGGGGGAATTAGATAATTGTGAGATAGGGAGAGGAGACCTTTTTTTATTTTTTGGATGGTTTAAACAACATTACCAAAATGGACCTAATCTTCATCATCTTTTCGGGTGGTTGCAAATTGAAAAGATAATAAAAGGAAATTACGAGATATTAAAATTTTTGTCTGAAAATGGACTTTCACATCCACATGGTACGACAGATATAACGCAATTTAAAAATAACACTATTTATATAGCATCTAAAAATTTAACTTTCTCTGATAGCGTCCGAGATATAATGGGGCATGGCGTATTTAAAAAAACCGCTGAGAGTCTGATATTAACTGAAAAAGGTAAAACGCGATCAAGATGGAGTTTCCCACAAAAATATTTTGCTAATACTAAAAATTTATTCCGTAATAGATTAAATTGGAAAGATGAAGATAAATGTTTAGTAAACTGTATCGGTGTTGGTCAAGAATTTATTTTAAATGCTCAGGATAACCCATCTGTGGTTGATTGGGCATCTTATCTCTTAAGCACGTACGGAAGAGATTAATCAGCAATTATATTAACTAATGTCTCACTACTGGATACGACTGCGGTAGGCTTGTTGGCAATGGCTGGAAACGTCACTAACCAACAAACCCTTCCGATGACAGTAGGATGTACCTACACACGTATAGATAATCTTGGTACACTGATCGAAAAGAGACTAATTACCGCAGTCCTGTCCGTAAAGAATTTTATTTTTAAAAGATACGTTGTAGCATTTTAAGAATGCAACTAAAGCATTTAGTTATAGAACAATATTCTTAAAGGGTTTTTAACTCTATTGATTAAGAAAAATTGAATTTGAAAAGCATTTTTGTACACTAAATCATGCCTCGTGCACCACACCTTGCTAAATTAAAGCTCACCTTGCCAGGTGTTTTTGATGCTGGAGTTGTAGCAACTATTATAGGGAAAGGAGGGTTAAAAGTGCTGAAGATACAGAGAATTAAATCAAATCTGAGCCATTTAATGGCTTAACTTTTAAGGGCATACAAAAATCAGTAACTTATTTTTACTCAATTTTATACGTCTGAGTTTCAATAATACCACTTGTGGACACTAGGCTTTTTATTGTCAAATTGCCTGATAGTAAAAGAAATTCAGAGAGCTCCTTGTCGTATTCGATCCGTTCGTTAATAAGAGATCCCTTATTTTCACCTTTCCATATTACTTTATATCTATCAACCCTTGTTTCACTTAAAGCTTTTGATTTAGGTGTATCTTGCAAATAAACAGCAACAACAAATTCGTAAATTTGACCCGATATTTTTTTGATCTGTAAAGTTGATGTGTGATAATGAACATCTTCATTTGAAAATATTGATACCCCATTTTTATCTAAAGAAAAACTAATGCCTGGGAATGTTCCAACTGGTAATTCTCTTTCACCAGCAAAAAGGCTTGTCGAAAAAATAAGAATTAGAAAACAAATAAATCTCATTTAATAATTATTTTCAGTTTAAAAACTAGTATTGTTCGGTTATAAAATCTTCGTCTGGGGCAGTACGGGTTATAAAACTTTTCATTTCTTGAGCCAATTTATAGAACAGCTTGTCACCATTTAGATCCTCTAATTTCTTGTGGATTAAGTCTTCACTATTAGCTGTCCAGTGACAAAACCAGAAGTCATGTTCTCCGATCCATGTTGAGACACATTTAACATTTTCTTCATGATTGGTTACGCTAAACCAGTCCCGATTTTTCTTGCCAAAATGAGCGTTGAAGAATATTTTCTTGGTTTCTTCTGAATGAAACGTGTGTTTACTCATAAAATGCTTCATTATTACCTATCCTATTATAGCATTATATTTATAGTCGTATAATCACTAAAAAGTAATTTACCTAAATCATACTTTATAAACAGCCAGTCACTGTCAATAAGTTTTAAAGCATGATATGATACCAGCTGGTCAGAAAAATGTTGCCTTCACTATATACCGTGTCTGTTGTTTGTAAACGTCGTTTCAGTACTGTCGCTTTAATTGCAGCGGCACTTTCTGTAGCTTCATCAAAAAGGAAACAAGTTAACGTTTTAGAAGGTAGAACCAACTTCTGGTGAATGCCTATAATTTTCTTAACAGCTATTTCGATATCTATTGCCAATATCAATATCTTTTTATTACTTATCCCCAGATGGTTAAACGGTTGAAAAGAAAGACTTGAAAACGATCAAAGCATTTTTCAAGAAAAAGGTGATCAGTTGAAGTAAAATTTCTTTCTGAATAATCCACATGTCCATGGAAAATTGTAAAAGTAATTTACAAAATGAAAACCAATTTATCCTGCACGCAACATTCTCTTTAACATTTCTATAGAGGTATTTTTCAATTCGTTCCAATTGCTTTGGTTATTGATAATAGTTTCTGCCCCTTCAAGTATTTGTTTTGCAAGTGCCCTATAACAACCAACAACTTCTTCATAGACATCTGCAGTGAAATTTTCACTATTATTTGCATTGATTATCTTGTCTACGTTCCCTCCAAGTATCTGGTCCGCTACCTGTAAATCATTTTGTTGATATCCTCCAGAGAAGACTTCTGAAAGATATGCTGAATATGCAATATCTGCAGCAACATCAAACGATTGCTCATCGCCTAAGTAAAAATCTACGGCTCCATTTCCCACAATAACACCGGCGCATGCTGCAAGATTGTCCAATTTTTCGGTCTGAGCCTTAGCAAAAGAAATCGAAAATAAGATTGCTATGAAAATGCTTATGCCTAATTTAATTATACTCACGATGAAACCTCTTTATCTATTCTAAAAAATTATCATTTTATGGAATAAAGAGTATTACTTTTGTGAATAAAATACCATCTAAATTAATGTAGATCTCTGCAGCGCTCGAGCTGGACTCAATTAGGATTTTGTGAGATGTTTTGAACAGATTAAACAACCACAAATAATAAACATGGTTTTGATACTTGTTGCTATCGAAGAAGAATTAAGTTTGAAAGATCTACCCGATCTCCAAATTCATTACACTGGTGTGGGAAAGATAAACGCTGCGATCAAAACTATAGAAATAATTAAAGACTATTCTCCAGCTCAAATAATCAACTATGGTACAGCTGGCAGCTTAAATAAAAAGTTAACAGGATTGGTAGAGGTCACTCGATTTTTTCAGAGAGATATGGATGCTTCACCGCTAGGATTTAAGATTGGTCAGACCCCCTTTGATAGCGTTAACGAAATAAATTTTGGAACCAGTGGATACAGTTGTGGAACAGGAGATTCTTTTGTGACTCAGACACCCAAATTAAAAACAGATCTAGTCGATATGGAAGCATACGCTATCGCAAAGATTTGTTATATTAACGACATAAGGTTTAGATGTTTTAAATATATCTCTGATAATGCTGACATTGGGGCAAATGACGATTGGATTAAGAGTGTCTCTATGGGTAAGAAACTATTCATGAAGAAGATGAGACATTTATTAATTGATTGAAGTTATCGAAAGGATATTTAGATTTGTACAGTGACTACCCGAGTATTGTTTTTTATATTTTACTGCTTTTGATGCTCTCAGGCGGTATCGTTTATATCGCGAGGCAGAGCCCTCAGAAGTTCATTTTGCAATCTCTAATATGGGCGATAATTTTTTTTGGAGTTTTTGGTTTGATTGCTTTTTTTACAAATGCATCTTAAGAAAAGGTGAAGATAGTAAGTATATATTAATTCATAAAGGTGGTTTCCAGCAGTCTTGCCAAATTGATTTTTGTTTGCAAAAGTCCATAAAATAAAATATCAAAATCTCTGACGCTAAACTAGTTTTTAAATTTTTGGGAACTCATATTTGGAAACAAATAAAAATAACGTTTATGTTAAATTAACTCATGATCACGTAGACAAAAATGGACATGTTTCAGAAGCTGGCTATCTCACGGTCGCTAACCTCGCGTATTGGCAGATTTGTGAAAACGTGGGTTTATTAAAACTCTATGATAAATATAAAATTAGTGGAATAGTTTTTGATACCTACTTGGAGTTCAAAAAAGAGGTCTTTGAAGGTGAACAGGTTATGATTAAACTAAGATTCAGTATGCTTGATGATACTAGGAAGATTATAAGGCTATTAGATATCTATAACAGAGAAAAATGTTTGGTAGTCAAGATAACATCAAACGGTGGATTTTTGGATCTTAAGAAAAGAAAAATCGTAGAGCCGCCAAAACAGATATTGGATACATGTTTCAGATACTTAGCAGATTAGGGCTGGGCGTATTATACGATTACAGTATTTGATTTTTGATTGAACGCAATTGACCCCTCACATTTTTTGAGAAGAAAAATTGGCAACCTCATCGCCACTATTTTTATATGTTCTGATAAAATAGTGTTTAGCTTGCTCGAAAAAGCGTAGGATTTGTTTTTGTGTGTTGACCACTTTACTCAAATGAATGACATTGATTTAATTATTTTTTCAACTAAATACCCTGCATGTACACCGACATCGGATTATTATTAAGCGCTTTTCTACTTGGAACAATGACCTCTTTTATGGTAGTCACGTCGCCTACAGTCTTCAAAACACTCGATGATGAGCACTCCAAAAAGTTCCTAAGGTCAATATTTCCTCGCCTGTTTAACTTTTGTTTTTTAATCTCTACTTTTATGTTCTTATCATTTGCATTGGGTGAATTTTTTTTCGGAATGATTTTTGCGATCGTTATAGCAATTAGCTTTTTGATTAACACATACTTTCTAACCCCAAAAATAAATACAATGCGTGACTTAATGCTTGAAGGTCATGGAGCTTCAGAAAGGGGATTCAAGACCCTGCATTTGGCTTCTGTGCTCTTATATTTACTTAACATGATATTTGTAATTCTCATCTTTATTGTTTATTACATAAAATGAAAGTATTGATCGTCTTATTCTCTCTAATTTTATTATCATTAGATGTCGTGGTTGCAGATAATTTAAAAATAGAGTTCACCGCAGATGACTCTTATAGCATAGAGGTCGCGAAAATTGAAGTTGGTGACACTATAGAGTGGTTGCCAACGAATAAAGGTCATAATGTTGAATTTCTCGCAGGACCAAATATGGACCCACTAGCAGAAAAATCAGATTTAGACGTCAGTCATTCAGTTACTTTTGCTTTGCCTGGCGTTTATTTATATCAATGTACTCCACATGGTAATATGGGGATATTGGGATTAATAGTAGTAGGTAACAATTTCAATAATTTGGACAAAATTGAAGAAGTGGAATTGTCTCATGTGGCAAAGTCGGTACTGCAAAGATTGATTAGAATCGCCAAGTCAAATAAGTAACCTGTAGAAACCTGAAAGGTCTATGTGAATTCACGACTTGCAAGCTGAACGCACCATAGTTTCCATCTGGTTCAGAAATCTGGATCGATCTGATTTGCCAAAGGGAGATGGACCAGAAGTCACTTCACCACTTTCACGCATCTTTCCCATTATATCTCTTGTGGCAATTGCCATGCCTATGTTGTCGTCAGTAAATCTCATGCCATTGTGTTTTATTGCCCACGCACCTTTTGTAAGGCAATGCCCTGCAAGTGAAATATCGTTAGTTACACAGATGTCGATTTTACCAATATGGTCAATAATCCAACTGTCGGCGGCATTGGCTGCATGATTAACGACGACTAGATTTATAAGTGGATTACGGAACGGACGGATTCCTCCATTGCATACCATATAAGTTATTAAATTATGGCGTGTGGCGATCCTTTCTATTTCGTTTTTTACTGGGCACGCGTCGGCGTCAACGAAAATTTTAACCATTTTTAAATACTTTAGGGATAGAGCTGTATTTTACATACTTGTTAGACTTTGATTTTCTATCGATAAATATAATAATTCCCTACTGCTTTATAAATATTCTCAGAGTAGTTCCTTCAATTTATTTTGCAATAAGCTTATTTATAAATTTTTCTAGAGTATTTGCTACAAATTAAGGGTAATATTAATCCATGTATTAGCCTCTAAAAGGTAACTAAGAGGGAACTCAATATTATGAATGATACAAATTATAAAAGCATAGGAGTGAGCCCCATATCTGGTGCTTTAGGAGCATTAATTACGGGAGTACGATTAAAAGAGCCTCTTCAAGGCCCTGTATTTGAAGAAATATATAAAGCTTTTTTAGAATATAAGGTGATATTTTTTAAAGATCAGGATCTAAATCCGGAAACTCAACTTCAATTTGGCAAGATGTTCGGACGACCCCTAATCTACCCATTTGTAAAAGGTTTGAAAGATTTTCCTGAAATAACACCTATTTTAAAGAAAGAAACTGACCTGAATAATTTCGGTGGAGTTTGGCATAGTGATACCACTTACCAGGAGCAACCACCGAAGGCAACAATGTTATACGCGGTTGAGGTGCCGGAGTTCGGCGGTGACACCGAATTTGCAAATCAATGTATGGCATTAGATGATCTGTCAGATGGAATGCGGAAATTCTTAAATGATCTAAAGGTTATTAATACTTCGGGAAAAGGGAAAGTAGTAGCCTCAAGGTCAGATGTTATGAGACATTCTTCGCCTGGACAAGTGGTTGATGAGTTAAGAGCAGCACATCCGGTAGTTAGAACACACCCTGAAACTAAAGAGCAGGCACTATTTATAAATGAAGCGCACTCGTTACAGTTTTCTGGATTGAGCTTAGAGGAGAGTACTCCTATTCTAGAATTTTTGTTTAAGCACCAAATTAAGTCTGAGTTTACTTGCCGTTTCAAGTGGGAAAAGGGATCTGTTGCTATATGGGACAATAGGTGTACTCTTCATAATCCGATAAACGATTACCATGGGAAAAGAAGGTTAATGCATAGGATAACATTTGCTGGTGATACGCCTGTTTGATTGTCCTCTAATAAGGTTAAATTTTGGACAAAATAAACAAAGAAAAAATTTGGCGTTTAATTCAAAAAATAGGGGATGGTTTCCTTGGAAAGTTGCCCAATCACCCTGATCACCCAAATGGGCGAAACCCTTATGCTCATGTAGCGTTAAAGGTGAAGATACGTTTTGGATGTAGTTATAAAGATATTGCAGATGAAAAATATCAAGAGGTAGTTGATTTTTTATATTGTATAAAAAAAGAAGATTGTTGAAAGGCATCTTGCAGTACTATTTATTTATCAATTAATTTATTGAAACTGATTATCTAAATAAGGAAGATAAATGGAAAAATTATTTAATGACTCTTTTGAAAATTGGATTTTCGACCTTGATAACACGATATATGATATAAAAGCTGGTTTGTTTGTCAAAATATCTGAGAGGATTACGGAATACATAATGACTAAGCTCTCTTTTACAAGGGAAGAAGCTAACTTAGTTAGAAGTGATATGTATAAAAAATATGGTCTTACGTTAACCGGTCTCATGAGAGAGTATGAAATAGATCCCGATGAGTACCTTGATTTTATTCACGATTTTACGCATCCAGAATTGAAATATGAAAAGCAACTTAAATTAAGTTTAAAAAATCTTTCCGGTAGAAAATTTATTTATACAAATGCATCGCAAGATCACGCAAAAAACATTTTATCGGCGATGGGGATAGAAGCCGAGTTTGAAAAAATATTAGATATAAAAGCTACAAAATATGTGCCTAAACCAGATCCAAAGTCTTATGAAACTATGCTGAAAAGTTTTGGTATTTTTTCGAATCAAATAGAAAAGAGTATTTTCATTGAGGATACAGCCAAAAATCTCAAGCCGGCTAAATTGCTGGGGCTTAAAACTGTTTGGATGGAAAATGAACGCAATCTCGAAGACTATAAAGAAAACGCTAACTATGTAGATTACAAATATTCTGATTTAAAGTCTTTTCTCAATGATATATCAAATAGAGATTGAATGGTTGCGAAACAACATAGATTTTCCAAAGAAATTTAATAGGTAAAAGCAAATGATTGATAAAAAAGTATTGGATTTAAAGGAAAGGCGATTTTACATAAGAGTGATAGTAACGATCCTTATTTTATATATGGTGGGAACACTTTTCTATAAGTCAATTTCACCGTTCCATAATTGCATAAGAGAAAACAAAGCAAATGTTCTTGAATGTACAAGCTCTAGCACCTGGTGAGAAAAAGTTTCATCGTATTTTAACATTTATCGTCTTTACGATAATTAGTTTTTCAACTGAAACTTATGCTCAATCTGAACTAGAGATAATAAGAAGGGGTATATCAGCAAATGTCATATTTATGAGACATGCGCTAGCGCCCGGTTTTGGAGACCCCCATAACTTTATTAAAGAAGACTGTAGCACGCAACGAAACTTAAATAATAAAGGTCGTTTGCAAGCCAGATTGATAGGTAGTTACTTGAAAGCGAGCGACATAAAGTTTTCTGAAATATTAACCAGTGAGTGGTGTCGGTGCATTGATACAATCAAAGAGCTTAATCTTGGTAAATGGGAGACTTTCTCAGGGTTAAACTCTTTTTTTCAAGGACATGAAAAAAAAGTCCAGGTTATGAACAAACTGCAAAAGAAACTTGATTCCCTTGATAATTCAGACCTTGTTTTATTTGTTACTCATCAGGTCGTTATTACGGAACAAACTGGTGTTGCGCCTAGCAGTGGTGAGATGGTTTTATATAATTCAATAACCAAAGAAAAGGCCCGGTACATGGTTAGTTACTGACTATTTTAACTAATACCATTTTTTAATAACAAATCTGGAATATTTTTTTTAAATGGGAAAAAGCCTTTATTTGCAAAAGGAAAAGCATATTTATCCCAATCTCTCATATAAAAAATTGCTTTAATGTTCTGATTTTTAAGTTCATTAATAAAGTCGCTTGTCATGAAGTATTTATTTCCCACCGTTTCATAAGGAAAAATCAAGTATTTTAATCTTTCGCTTTTGGCCCATCTTAACACAGCTTTTTTTGTTTGGCAGAATTCAAAGCTCGGTAGATCTGAGCGCAGATTTTCGATTATGTCACTGTCAAACTTATTTACAAAATCGCTCTTGCTAGATTGATATTCCCGATCATGAAAAATACATCCTTTAAGCATAATTTGTTCTTTGCTTAGGTAGTGGTTTAGAGTGAGATCATTTTTATTTATAATTACCCCCGTCTTCTCGCTAGCATTTAAATTTGGCTTTACATAGGGAAACTCAGACGCTCTTTCATAAGTCTTCCAAAGTTCGTCATTGAAAAGGGGATTTTCATTCAGTTCGCCTTTTGGGAAAAATTTATCATTTGTAAAAAGCTTTATGTTATCCGCTTTTGCGACGTATATTTTTCCTCTTGTTTGAAGGCCAGCAACCCAACGCCAGCCCAGAGTATTTGAAGCAGGACACCAATCAACGAGATGATCTTTAAAAAAGTTTGCACCAGAAACCCAACTTTTTCTAAGGGTAAAAATCCAAATGCTTGCGTACCACATCCGTGCATGATTGTGCAGGTATCCTGTTTCTATAAGTTCCTCCGTCCAATGATCGAAGCATTTTATTCCAGTTTTATCAGGCAAATTAGAACTGTCGTAACCATTTTCATAGTCCTTATAAACATCGGGCCGCAGTTCGAGCCATCCTCTCCAGTAGGTTCTCCAAAAAATCTCTTGTATGAATTTCTCCAAAGATGAAATAGAGTTTGTTTTTAAGGCTATCTGCAGCACCTCATTTTCTGAGACCAGTCGTCGGCGAAGGTATGGTGATAACTTTGAAACATTTTTGTGAGGGTGGCCGATATCAAAGTTTCTACTCTTTGAGTAAAGACATAAATGTTCACTGGAAAAGTTTCTAAAATCGTTTAGTACCTGTTCCTTTTTCGTGGGAAAACCTCCATGGGCGTCGTGATCTACGTCATCCATCTTAATCACCAAAACTGTCTAGCAAGATCTATATATTAAAAGCCTATTAATAGAATAATTAGAAATATGCCTAGTCCACCCCACAAAAACGGTGAGTTCTCATTTTCAAGAAGCCATTTGAGTATATTCATTTTTATCTCCACTTGTTGACGTTGAAATAGAGCATATATTTTCTAAATCCAGAGCCGCCCAGGGTTATATTAGCTTCCAAAAGTATGTCAACAAACAAAAAATTGCTTTAATGTTGATTTTTATCAAGGATGAACAGGTAAATGCATGGAGAATTATTAATGGAACCCTTTTTCGAATTAAGAATATATGAAGTGTATCCAAATAAAATGTCTGAATGGATAGAGTTTATGGATACAGAAATTATTCCCTTTCAAAGAGAAAGAGGAATGGAAATAAATGGCACTTTCATAATGAATAGTTCTGATGAGTTCTTTGTAAAAGAAGGGGAAAGAAAAATGCACTCAGAAAAGAAAGGGTCAACTTATGTTTGGATAAGACGCTTTCAAGACCAAGATCATAAGAAGAGATTGTATGAAGCTGTTTATGAATGTAGCGAATGGATTGATTATTATAGACCGAAAGTTCGTGAGCTGATTAATCTTAATACCATTGTTGTACATAATTTATCGGCAACCGCGATGTCACGTTTAAAGTAAATTAAAGCTTTCCTACTTTTTCAAAATGCATATCAGAAGCTTTGCAAATGAAATAATAGATATTGGTAATTTAGACTTGGAAATACAGGTAGAACGTACCAACAGAAAAAGCACTATTTCATTACAGGTTAAAAATAACAAACTGATCATTAAAACACCCAGAAGTGTTTCTAAAAAAACTTTAGTTGATCTGATCAAGAGAAAACAGCACTGGATAAAGCAAAGAGCGATTTTGAATTTCGAAGAACAGAATTTAAAAAATAGAGAATTTATTGATAATGATAAATTTTACTTCAGAGGTGATGAGTATCGCTTATCTCTAATTTTGGGGAGAAAAGAGGGTGTCAAAATTGAAGGAGGTTTTTTACTAGTCTCGTATGTTGATGATAAATCAATAGGTAGAAGCACCATTAAAAGATTACTGGAAGATTGGTACTTAAAAGAGTCTACTAAAATTTTGAGAGCAAGAACAGAAGAGTTAGCGAAGCAGATGAGGGTTCAACCATTTGAGATTACCGTAAAGAACTACAATTCAAAATGGGGATCTTGCACTGCAAATAATAAAATATCTTATAATTGGCGAATTATAATGGCTCCAGATCATATAGTTGACTATTTAATAATTCATGAGTTAAGTCACATCATCGAACCTAACCATTCTAAGAATTTCTGGCATCATGTAGGAAACTACTGCGAAGATTTCCAAAAAAAAAGAAAATGGTTGCGGGAAAATGGGCATAAGCTTGTTTTGTAGCCCCCATGTGGTAAGAAATATTGTACCGACACTATCGAAGGTGCTATAACTAGCATGACCCGCATAGACATGCAGCCGTTTTATCAAATTTTCTAAATTGTAACTTTTGAGGCGAAGAATGTATTTTGAAGACTTTTATAAAGGATATTCCTTCGAAACAAAAAAAAAGACAATCACCAAAAAAGATATCATTTCATTTGCTGAAAAATGGGATTATCAACCTTTTCACCTTGATGAAAAATTGGCAAAGCAGTCTCATTATGGTGGCCTTATAGCAAGTGGCTGGCAAACCATAGCGATTGCCCATAGTTTAATTTTAGATACTCAAAAAACCTCAAAATGCTCAATGGGGTCTCCAGGTTTAGACAAAGTTAATTGGTTTAAACCTGTAAGACCAAATGACACTATTCATTGTATGGTAACCGTCAAGTCATCGCGTAAATCAAATTCAAAACCTTTTGGAGTGACAACAATACTGGTCGAAGTTTTCAATCAGGAGAAAGAACTAGTAGCGGATATGACTGCAGTCTGGTTTTTGAAATTAGCTGATAATCAAGTGTGAACTAAACGGTCTCTGTATCAAAAGAAGCTGGGCTTGTTACTTCAAGAAGCTCTAAATCCTCTGAATGCTCTATCTCTCTATGCGATATTTTTGGGGGTTGCAGGACGGAATCTCCTTCGTGAAATGTAAAGGTTCCTTGGCCCTCATACTCGAAAGTAACCCAACCCTTAAGTATATAAACCATTTGAAAATTTAATTTATGTAAATGCCATTCGCCCTTCGAATGTTTGCCTGGAACAGCTCTAATTACATTTGCTCCATAATTTCCCTTTGTAGCAGTGTCTATTCCGAGGTCCCTATACTGAAAAAAACCTCTAAGACCCGCTTCAAATTTAGATTTCTCTTTGTGTGAAACTGTAAATTTCATAAATTTCTCCCTCATAATAAAAATTCATTAATCAAATGTTAACAAAATTTAGCAAAAATTTTAAATTTATGTAATAAACACATTTTTTGGATCTCTCAGTCACCATAAAAAAAGGAATTTGTTTCATTGGTATTTTGGGATACCATTGAGCATGTTCATTTTAAATAATTGTATCTTACAGCAAAGGAAAATGGAAAAGAGAGCAAATGAAAAATAAGAAAAAAGTTCTTAAGGTAGTGGAAGACTATATCAATAGTGCATATGAGTCTGATGGAGCTGTGACGAGAAAAATATTCGATGATGACGCCAAAGTTACCGGTCATATTAATGGTAAACTGATAAGACAAACGAAGGAGGACTGGGCAACATTCGTCGAAAAAAACATCCCATCACCCAAAAAACAAGGTAAATCTAAATCCTACGAAATATTAATGGTTGATGCCGGAGAAGAAACCGCTGTTGTGAAAGTAAAGAGTGAGTACATTAATATTATGTTTACAGATACGCTTTCGTTCCTCAGAATCGATAACGAATGGAAGATTTATAATAAGGTGTTTGAGGCAACGAGTTAAATTTTAGAACTGCAAATCTTAAATGAAATTTTTTTTTAATATTCTTTCCATGTGCACTATCTTCAGCTCATTCGGAGTCTTTAAAGTAATTGGTAATGATCTAGATGCGGTCATTTGTAACGCAATGAAAGGTATGCAAGCGCAAGAAGAGAAAAAAATTCCATATAATATAGGCGACTTCGAATTAATAGGGATCACCGTTGATTGTAAGAAAAAAGCACTGATCACAGAAAAAAAACACATTCAGTACTCGCTATCCGACTTTTCAGAGGATTTTAAAATTAATGCAACTAAAAATTGGAAAAACGCTAATTGTAAAAATATGATATTTAACACAAATACAGGTTGGTCAACCACCCAATTTATTCAAGATACTAATAGAAAAGTAGTTTTAAAGTTGGAAGCAAATTTTGAAATTTGCTCTCAATAAATAAGAAAATAAATTTGATCACTTAACCTAAACAACTCAAATTAAATTCAATGAATAGTAAAAAGCTGGAAATACTAAACACTCAAAATGTTCTGTCTATGAAGGGAGAGGGATACTATTCACAAAAGACCGCGGGAGCTAAAAATGCCATAGACTCCATACAGGAAATTTTGGAAAGATCTGTAATTTCCCTCCCAAATAATAAAATATTGAGGTTTGCAGATTTTGGCGCAGCAGATGGAGGAACTAGTCAGGAACTCTGGTACAATTTGATAAACCTTATTAGAAGTGGGGGAGATGACAGAGTAATTGAGATAATTTACACTGATTTGGCCTCTAACGACTTCTCGACCCTTTTTAAGAAAATGCAGGGGATGCATGGAGAAAAAAAGCTAGCTTATCAAAAAATCTTTGACAATGTTTTTGTGCATGGGTGCGGTACCGGCTTTCATCAACAATTACTAGCAACGGACAGCTTATCCTTGGGCTTTTCCGCGACAGCTATGCATTATGTTTCGCAAAAACCTTGTCAGATAAAAAATCACGTACATATGGTCGGAGCGGATATAGCAGAAAAGAGGCAGTTTATGAACCAAGCAGCCACAGATTGGGAGTCAATCCTCCTTTCGAGGGCTAAAGAACTGGCATCAGGTGGGCGCTTTGTATGCATGAATTTTGGAATTGATGAAAAAGGTCGTTATCTTGGCAACACTGGAGGACATTCGATGTTTGATAAATTTAATCAGCATTGGAGCACGCACTTGGATCAAGGGATAATAACAAAAGAAGAATATATAAACACTACTTTTGCTCAGCATTACAGAACGGTGGAAGAGTTTTGTGCGCCGTTTAATGATAAAATGTCCAGGGTTTCAAAAGCTGGATTAAAGCTTTTATCATGCAGTACAAAATTGACAAAATGTCCCTATCGTGAGACTTATGAAAAAAATATTCGGACAATGTCAAAAAAAGAATTTGCTGACAGTCTTATTCCAACTACTCGGAGTTGGTCAGAGACGGTATTTCGAACGGCTTTATCTAATAGATGTGAAAATGAGAGAAACAAAATAATCAACTCTTTTTATGAAAATTATAGGGCAGAAGTTGAAAGAGACCCAGATGGTCATGCGATGGACTATATCCACATAATTATGGAAATTGAAAAGATATAGTTCTTAGTCGTATTGATTTAATTTATTTAGGTAGTAAACGTGTTCAAAATTTTTATCTTTTTTAAAACAAGCTTTTATTTCAATGAATAAGGTTGCAATCGTTACAGGAGCTGGGACAGGGGTGGGGAGAGCCACAGCTATAAAGCTTTCGGATGCTGGTTTTAGTGTTATTTTGATAGGACGACGTAAAGGTAAGTTAGAAGAAACAAAGAAAGTTTGTAATGATCAAGCACTAGTATTTCCAATGGATGTCAGTAACGAGGTGGATGTAAAAAAATGCTTTGAAATGATTAAGAAAAATTTTTCCCGTGTAGACCTACTTTTTAATAATGCTGGTACGTTTCTTTCCTCAAAAACCATAGATGAAATTAATTTCAGCGATTGGAAAGAGGTTGTGGAGGTCAATCTTAATGGTATGTTTCTTTTCAGTAAGTATGCATTCTCTCTTATGAAAAACCAGTCTCCTAAAGGGGGTCGGATAATTAATAATGGAAGTGTTTCTGCATATGCTCCGAGGCCTGGATCAATAGCGTATACAGCTACTAAACATGCGGTTACGGGAATAACGAAAAGTCTGGCACTCGACGGGAGACCATTTAGTATCGTTTGTAGCCAATTGGATATTGGAAATGCTGACACACCAATGACAGAAGGGATTAAAAAGGGAATAATTCAAGCAGATGGTTCAATTAAGACAGAGCCTACATTCAACACGGAACACGTGGCTGATGCAGTGTTACACTTAGTAAAACTTCCCCTAGATACAAATATTCTTAATATGACAATAATGGCAAGTAATATGCCCTTTATAGGGAGAGGTTAATAAAACGTAAAATGGAAAGAAAAAAAGCCGAGGCAAATATTCAAATAGATAATGAAAGGATAAGGGTAACTGAATATTCATTCAATAAAAATGGGGAAACTGGGTTTCATACACACCAATGGGACTACGTAGTTATACCACAAACTAACGGACAATTATTGCTTATTGATAATAATGGGGTTGAAACGACTGCCACGCTTATTAAAGGAGAGCCTTACTTCAGAAAGGCTGGTGTGTCCCACAATGTAATCAACAATGGCAAAGAAAAGTTAGTTTTTACAGAGTTAGAGATAAAAGCTAATTCTAATTGAAAGTTTTATTTAGGCATTAAGTTACTGGCATTTGCTTTTGAAATTTTTATCTTTGACACAGCATTATAAATAAACATCATGTAAAATAATCCCTCGATTTGAAAATAGCTTCTGCGGTATTTCAGTTTTATTAAACTTTTGTTCTGCTTCTCTGAAGAGTAGTTGGCAATCAATAAAGGCTTTTTCATCCTTGTACTCCCAGAGATTACCTAATCGTTGAATACCATCTTTATTGAAAACCTGGCTCACTGTTTGCCATATAGCTCCTGCCTTAGCAAATTTTGATTGCATATCTAAAACCACTTTTTGCCATTGTTTGCCTCCTACTATTAAATCGCTTTTTGTTTGGAAATCTTGGGTTATATAACTCATAATTTTAGACTTTATCATGCGTTGCTCCTCAGTTTTTATCTACATTATCAAAGAATATTGAAATTCAGAATTGATTCCATTACAAACTAAATCATGCGTAAAAAAGGATTTAATATTTAAAGCACAATTATTTTTATGAATTAGGTCATTAAACAATGAAAATGGAATTACACCACATAAATTTGTCAACTCAAGATGTTAAAAAACTTGAAGCCTTTTACAAGGACATACTATTTTTAGATACTCTAAGTGAAGATTTGCCTACTTTAGAAAAGAAAAAAGGGTATTCAGGTGATGTATCATTTGTAGGTGATGGTAAAGTCCAAATGCATTTGGCACAGAAAGATTTATCCGTCAATTTCAAAACAGGCCATTTTATTAATCCAGTTGAGAAGGGTCACATTGCGTATCGTACTGATGATATTGAGGCCTTTAAAAAACATCTTAAAGAAAAGAACATTGATTTTACAGACTGGGGTGATATAGGCGTTTCAGGATGGCATCAGATTTTCTTTCATGATCCTGATGGAAACATTATAGAGGTTCACCAGAAAATATAGCTTGTTTTATTATTTTTTGAAATTGTCAGCGCTAGAAAAAATATTCATTTAATAATAAAGGGATTTGCCGTTGAGGTTTCATGACTAATCCACACTGATTTTGTTTCCAAAAACTCCTTTATGCATTCTTGCCCACTTTCACGACCCTGGCCCGATCTTTTGTAGCCACCAAAGGGAGACATGTAACTTACTGCTCTATAAGTATTTACCCAAACGGTACCAGCTTTAAGCTTATCAGCCATTCTAAGAGCTCTCCCAATATCACTGGTCCAAACGCCAGCCGCAAGACCAAAAAGTATATCATTACCTATCTTGATGGCTTCTTTCTCATCTTTAAAGCGAATAATTGATAGTACCGGTCCGAATACTTCTTCTTGAGCTATTCTCATACTATTGTTTACATTTGTAAAAATTGTTGGTTCTACAAATCGGTTTCCTTTAGAGCCTGGCCCATTATATTTGTTTCCCCCTAATACACATGTAGCGCCCTCGTTCTTTGCTATATCTATGTAGTCAATAATCTTTTTAAACTGAGGTTCAGTGGTCACTGGTCCGACATTAGTGGTTTCCATCATAGGATCACCGATTGATGCTTCTTTGGCAATTGAAACTAACTTTGAAACGAACTCATCATGTATATCTTCATGAAGTAGTAGCCTAGAGCCAGCTATACATGTTTGGCCGGTAGCAGCAAAGATCCCTGAAATCACACCCATAACGGCGGCATCCATATCAGCGTCATTAAAAACAATATTTGGAGATTTTCCTCCCAATTCTAGTGTTACTGGCATTATTTTTTTTGCAGCACTTTCGTATATTTTTTGTCCTGAAATGTCTGAACCAGTAAAAGCAATCTTGCTCACATCTTTGTGATCTACCAGGTATTGGCCTACCTCTAGCCCAAAGCCAGTAACACAATTAATAACTCCACTAGGGAACCCAGCCTCCTCCGCAAGACTCATAAACTCAAGAGTTGAAGCGGATGTGAATTCACTTGGTTTAATAACTGCTGTGTTCCCCGCTGCAAGTGCAGGAGCTAATTTCCAGGCTAGCAAAAGGAGAGGTGAGTTCCATGGAGTAATGAGTCCTACGACCCCAAATGGTTCATATTTCGTGTAGTTTAGCATTCCTGGTTTATCAATAGGAATAACTGCTCCCTCAACTTTATCCGCTAGTCCTCCAAAATATCTATACCATTCAGCTAGATACTTTGTTTGTGCACCCATTTCAGCGAAAAGCTTACCATTATCTTTTACTTCTATTTCCCCCAGTCTCACCGCGTCTCTTTCAATAAGTTCAGCTAACCGAACCAATATTTTACCTCTCTCAGTTGGTTTCATGGGTTCCCAGTGTTCTTCAAAAGCATTCTTCGCTGCTATAACTGCAAGATTTATATCTTCTTCGTTTCCTCTAGCAATCTCTGCCCAAACCTCTCCGCTATATGGGTTGTCAGATTCAAAATAATTGCCTGAGGCAGGTTTTTGCCAATTGCCGTTTATATATAGGTCATATCTTATCATATTTTTCCGCTAGTATTAAGGTGAATGCCTTTTATTTTTTCACCGTCCCAGTTTATTTCTGTATAATACGTTAATCAAACTAATTATGATAAATTTAGGTCTGAAAGATTTTTGGCAAAAATCCAAAGTCGACTTAATTTTTTTGAAAAGGTCATCTAAACCATAGATATTTTATATTTTTTAACAGAAATTTTGTATGAATTAGAAAAAATGATAGATTTATAAAATTTATTGAAAAGGAGCCGTGTATGAAGCCGCCTAACAAAAACCCAAACATTAAGCCCCTCATTATCACAAATGTCATTTTTTTAGTTTTCTTTATAATTGTCGTAGTTTCAGGGCTTTAAATGATTTACTTTGTCTTACAATTAGATTGTAACCTTAACACAAAGTAGGATTGTTGGTTGCAAAACAAATTAAAAGAGAGGTCGCTAAATATGGAAAAAATTTCATGGAATATCTTTTTGGGACGCTGAGAATGAAATTATTTCAGGTAACCCTTGTCATATTTTCGCTAGTTTTTCCATTTATAACGGGGTGCTCCAATTCAAGTATGGAAAACGTTGTTTCAAAAAATTTATCTTTTGATTTACTCGAATACTTTAATGGTGAGACAACGGCCTGGGGTTTAATCGTTGATAGATTTGGTAATTTGCAGAGGACATTCAAAGTAAGGTTAAATGGAAATATAGAAAACAAGCAACTTCTACTCAAAGAGTACTTTACTTACAATGATGGAGAAACAGAGTATAGAGAGTGGATTATAACAAAAACAGAAACCGGTACCTATGAGGGTAAATCAAAAGATACAATTGGAGTTGCAAGGGGCAAACAAGATGGTAACACCATGCGGATGGTTTATGATACCAAGATCAGTATCGGTGAAACTGATATCAGAGTATCTTTCGATGATAGGTTTGTTAAAGCTGATAAGAAAGTAGTTATAAATAGAGCTGAGATTTTGAAATGGGGAATAAAAATAGCCGATGTTACCATATTTTTTTCGAAGTTAGATTGAAGCTAATTCATAAACTAGATTTGCAAGTTAAATCGACGTGAACTGGGTTCTGATTACAGCAATCGCGAGTTTATCCCAGACTCTTCGTAGTGTGTTTCAAAAGAATTTAATTGAAGATGTGGGAGTGCTCGCATCAGCATATTCTCGATTTATCTTTGCTCTACCCTTTGTTGCTCTGCTAGCTATATTTTTTTTAGATGCTCAAGAATTAGTGATACTTAAAAATTTTTCGTCAACCGTTTGGTTTTTTTTAATTGCCGCAAGCATTTGCCAGATTTTATTTACAATTATTCTTATAAAATTATTTACTCTGCGATCGTTTGCTATAGGTGTTGCATTTTCCAAAACTGAAGTGATACAAACCACTCTCTTAGAAATCATTATCGTAGGTTTTATTCTCACCTCACAAGTTTTGTCAGCAATAATTATAGGCTTTATAGGGATGTTATTTATGTCAAAGCAAAAACTTATAGGGAACGTAGGGTATAATAAGTTATTTTTTATGCAGGTAACTTTGGGAGTGTCGTGTGGTATTTTTTTGGGCCTTAGTTCTGTTTTATACAAAGTAGCGCTCGATAGTGTAACTTCAGACTTAATCTATAAAAAAGTATTGATTTTGTCGTTTTTAGCTTTGGCTTTTCAATCAGCTATATTCGGGATATATATTCTTGTCACCGAGGGAACGCAAAACGCCCTAAAGCTCATGTTAATATGGAGAAGGGGTTTGCTAGTTGGTTTTTTTGGATGCGCGGCAACCTTCTGTTGGTTTTATGCTTTTTCTCTTGTTGATGCAACTCTTGTCCGAGCTGTTGGACAACTAGAAATAGTATTTTCTGTTTTGATATCGTTTATTTTTTATAAAGAAAGAATAACAAGGTTTGAATTAATCGGGATGAGCTTAATTACAATGTCAATATTGGCTTTGTTAGGCCTTCCAAGTATTTACTAAGGAGAGACGTTTAAATGTTCCTAAGGCTAATATTTTTTGAATTAGTTTTCTTCATATTTTTATATTTATTTTTTAAGTTTTTCATAGATGAACGATATTTTCGCTTTTCTATGAAAGTTTTGGTAGCTGTTGCAATATTAGCAATAGGTACCCAAACGGCAGTTTTAATTTTTCTAAGTAGCGCTTAGATATTAAAGCTGCTTGATTATATTTGCTATAACGTTAGCTCTTTTAGCAATACTGTCTATAAATAAATGTTCATTAAGGGTATGATAACCGTCACCGAGTGTGCCTAATCCATCTATCGTAGATACCCCTAAAGCACCGCTGAAGTTTCCATCGGAGCCACCTCCCATACTACCATGTGAAAATGGAAGACCGAGACCTTTGCAAATTCTTTTTGTAACCTCTAAAAGATTTAATGTTCCATTATTTGGCTCCCAGACTGGTCTTACCACGCCTTGTTCAACAGTGAACTTAATACCTTCCAGATTACTTGTGAGACCAAGTATGGTAGAAGAACCTTCGTCAAGGTTTTTTTGTTCTTTCGCCATAGATATTACTTCTGCGCTACATTCTGAACTAACACAATTTACCCATTGTCCTCCCTTTATAACGCCTGCGGAGAACGTTCTATCATCATTTGATAAATCTTCTATCTCTATGATCTTTTTAGCCATCTCTTTCACAGCTGACTTGCCTGCCTTTGGATTTATTCCTGCATGAAATGGTATGCCTTCTGTCTTTAAATTAAATCGTGCAATGGCGTATCTCCCCGAAACATATCCTCCATCAGGAAGACCAGGTTCAGGGACTAAAACATACTTTGATCTTAAAGACTCGGACTCAATAAGACTTCTTGTGCTGGGTGACCCTATCTCTTCATCTGATGTAATTAAGATTGTAATTTTCAGGTTAGGTAAATCTCCTTCTCTCATAAGCATTTTCACGGCTTCCATTGCTATAAGATTCCCACTTTTCATATCGAAAATCCCTGGGCCAAAGCACTTGCTACCATCGACCCTGAAAGGAAACTTTTTTAATGTTCCAATTGGATGAACCGTATCCATGTGTCCCATTATAAGAATACCAGGGGAATTTAAATTTTCTGGGGTCTCATTGAAAGTTGCTCTCAAGCAATCACCAAGATTTTGTTTGCCTGGTACTCTTTCAAGTCTTCCACCCATATCGGCAAGAAAATTAGAGCACAAATCCATCATTCTATTCACTGCGTCCCTATCGAAGGTAGGACTCTCAACCTCAACCCAGTCCTGCAGAGTGCTTAAGATTTGTTTTGTATCAAAATTATATTCTTTTATTTCCGTCATTATGTTAGCTAATTACATGAAATAGTTCCAGAAAGGGAGTTATGGCCTCCCGCTGTACTTACCGCTGTTCCTAAATTAACCACTGTGTAAGCTGAGCCACATGCACTAAAAGCCTTCTTGTCCCAAGAGTTTTTAAGTTGCTTTGCTGTACCATCTTTTATAGCTACTGTAATCGTCCTTTCGGGGTTTCCAGAAAACATTCTCATAAGGCTATTTGCCCCTTTGCCACTCGAACAGGATGAAACCAGAAAACTTATTGCCATCACTGTCCCTAATTTTAAGATTTTTGAAATCATAATAGCCTCCTTAAAAATATCATCGTGTTAGGTAACAGAAACTTTTTTTGTTCCTCTATTTAAGTTTATGATTCTTTTTCTATTTCCACAATGTTAATTCTCAAATCTTTAAATTGAACGCCAGTGGTGAGAGTTTTATCAACTAAAGCAAGAAAACGGCCTACTCGCTGATGCCAATCGTTTGCCTTTAAAAGTGCCTCTTCATCATTCTCTTCATCAATTATTAAGGTAATTCGTGATTTTATAACTATCGTTTTCATCTTAATTCTCAATGAACTTTACAATTTGAAGTTTATCTCTGATTTCATTTGAGATAGTCTCGGATTTTTTTTCATTAAAGTTATAATTTACATAAATTGCTTCGCCCTTTGCACAAAGTCTATCGGTTTGATGTATTTCTTCCTTTATAGTGAACGAGGAATTACCGATTTTTTCAATTCCAGTTCTAATTTCTACATTCTCTGCTAAATAAAGCTGATCTACATACTCGACCGTCACTTTAACCAAAGCAAGTTTCCAGTTTACAAAGTCGAGGTTCGGTGAAAAAATGCGAAATATTTCTCTTCTACCTGCCTCAAACCAAATGGGTACGAATACGTTATTAATATGTCCAACACCATCGGTCTCAGAAACGCGGGGGACAATATTTGTAAAAATCAATTTTTATAAAACCTTCCAAAGTTAATGTTGATAAGTGTACCGACAAAATCGTATAGTTAAAAGCCTTCTGTAAAAAAAAACAAAGAAACTGAAGTAAGAATGTTTGTTCATCTTAAAACCAAAACAATTTACTCCCTCTTAGAGGGAGCTATTTTTGCAAAGGCATTGGCAGATCGTTGTAATGCATTCAAAATGCCAGCCGTTGGAATTGCTGATAGAGCCAACTTATTTGGCGCTCTTGAGTTTTCAGAAGTCCTTTCGGACAATGGCATACAACCTATAATAGGATGTCAATTGCCGATAAACCCAAAGGAAATAAACTTAAAAAAATTCAGTGCAACTGACCAAATTAGCATGCTTTTTTTAGCAAAGAATGAAGTGGGATATCGTAATTTGATGGAGCTTTCGAGTAAGTTCTTTTTAAATGATACTTACCGGTTTCAGGGTATACGTATCAGTGAAATCGATAAATCCTCTGAGGGCTTGATTTGTCTCTCGGGTGGTAATGAGAGCCCGATCAACAAACTTTTGATAGAAAACAAATTTAAAGACGCAGAGAACCTTTTGCTTCACTTTAAAAAAGCATTCGGTGATCGATTTTATTTAGAGATGAACCGTCATCCCCTAGGTGATAACTTTAGTATGAAAGTAAATACAGAAAGCAATATTTTGGAAATGGCGGATTCACATAATTTACCACTCGTAGCAACAAACGACGTATATTTTTTGGATCAAGAACTCCACCAATCTCACGATGCATTGCTATGTATTGCTGAGGGAAGCTTTGTTGACCAGAAACAAGAACGGCGCTCTTTAAGTATGGATCACTATTTTAAATCGGAAAATGAGATGAAATATCTCTTTGATGATATTCCTGAAGCTATTGAAAATACGGTTGAAATCGCAATGCGGTGTTCTTTCAGGCCAAGATCAAGGGACGCAATGCTGCCTAGATTTTCACCTAATGCAGACGCAGATTTAGGGCAAGAAGCAAAAAAAGGCTTGGAGGTAAGATTCAAAGAACTCTCTGGGGTAAGCGATAAGAAAGTCTACCTTGATAGAGTTTCTTATGAGCTGACAGTTATTAAAAATATGGGCTTTAGCGGCTACTTTTTGATTGTAGCAGATATCGTTAAATGGGCAAAAGCTAAAGGAATTCCTGTAGGACCAGGTCGAGGTTCGGGGGCAGGTAGCTTGGTAGCATTTGCATTGACAATAACAGATTTAGACCCAATCAAATACTCTTTACTTTTTGAAAGATTTCTTAACCCATCCCGAATATCAATGCCTGATTTTGATATTGATTTTTGCATGGATAGACGGAATGAGATTATTGATTATGTTAAAGAAAAATATGGCAAACAAAATGTTGCTCAGATAATTACATTTGGTGCTCTATGGTCTAAGGCTGCCGTAAGAGATATAGGACGTGTACTTCAACTTCCTTATTCAAGGGTGGATAAGATAGCAAAACTTATCCCTGTGCAGGGTACGAAACCTGTGTCCCTTAACGAGGCTATGCAAACTGAAGAGGCTTTAATTGAGGAAGCTAAGAACGATGAACAAGTTTCTAGGATGCTTAACATATCAAGAGAATTGGAAGGAGTATTAAGAAATGCTTCAACCCACGCCGCCGGTATTGTTATTGGTGATCGCAGATTAGTCGAGTTGGTTCCTTTGTATCAGGACCCTAGATCTGATATGCCGGCAACTCAATTCACTAAGGATTGGGTTGAGAAGGCGGGGTTAGTAAAATTTGATTTTCTAGGGTTAAAAACACTGACGATAATTAATGAAGCTGTCTCACTTGTGAATTCCGCTAGCTCCAAAGACCTTGATATAAATAAAATACCTTTAAATGATTATCAAACATTTAAGCTTTACTCAGATGCTAAGACAATGTCTGTTTTTCAGGTCGAGAGTAAGGGTATGAGAGATGCCTTGATTGACCTTAAGCCAAATTCATTGGAAGATATCATTGCTTTAGTAGCATTGTACCGACCAGGTCCAATGGAAAATATACCGGCGTTCTGCGAAGCTAAAAATGACCCAAAAAAAAGACAGTTTTTACATGCTTCTATCGACAAGATACTAGATGAAACTCACGGAATCATAGTTTACCAAGAACAGGTTATGGAGATCGCGCAAAAAATGGCGGGCTACAGTCTAGGAGATGCAGACCTTTTAAGAAAAGCTATGGGAAAAAAAATAAAAGAGGTCATGGATGCAGAAAAACCGAAATTTTTAGAAGGAGCAGATAAAAATGGAATAGAAAATAAAACAGCTGATGCCATATGGGACTTACTAGCAAAATTTGCAAATTATGGATTTAATAAATCTCATGCGGCTGCCTACGCGGTTCTTAGTTACCAGACGGCTTATCTTAAGACCCACCATACCGCTGAATTCATTACTGCTTCAATGAATAGTGATATTAATAATATGGAGAAATTTTCCAACTATTTTGATGATATAAAAGCATTTGGTTTGACAATGTGTCCTCCCTGTATAAATAGGTCAGGGGTGAAGTTTTCGGTAAATAAAGAAAAAATTCTATTTGGTTTAGGCGCAATAAAAAATGTTGGGTTTGAGGCAATGTCAAAAATCGTTGAGGACAGAAAAAGGAACGGTAAATTTGTTGACATTTATGATTTTGCGAAAAGAGTTCCTTTAAAAAAAGTTGGCAAAAGGCCATTGGAGATGTTGGTTAATTCTGGAGCTTTTGCAGACTTTAAATTTGAAAATACTGCCGTACTAGAAAACCTAGAGGAACTTATGTTATATTCAGCTGCTTGTCATGATGAGGAGGCGTCGAGCCAAGGCAATCTATTTTCTAATTCAATAGAGACAATTAAGAAACCTGAGTTTAAACCCGTGAAGTCTATTTCACATTCACTTAGGTCTAAAGAGATTTATGATGTTACGGGTATTTATTTTATGTCACCTTTCAATTATGAGGCTCGCTTTTACGAGTCACTTGGAATTAGGGAATTTAGTACACTTTCAAACACAACAAGCGACTTTCAAAGCATCATGACGGCTGGTTTCGTAACAGACGTAACTTTAAAGACAACAAATAATGGAAAACAATATTTCTTAGTCAATTTAATTGACCACACAGTCAAAAATTTTGACGTGTTTATTTTTCCAGACAGACTAACTGTGTTGAATGCGGAATTAGAAGTCGGAACGTTCGTCCTCCTTGTTATTGAAAAAATAAAGGATCAAAATGGTCACAGTCGAGTAAATGTTAAGTCTGTAAGAAATCTAGAAAAGTTCATTAGAGATAGAAAACGTAAGCAATATCATTTCGTTATAAGCAACAAATGTAAGGTCAGTAGAATATCTAGCCTTTTAAAAAGTGCATTAATGAATGAAACCTCCGATGAAGGTAATGTCTCAATTACAGTTCAAGATGAAGAAAGTCAGGAGAAAACAAATATATCGTTACCATATTTTTATGATATCAGTTCAGAAGTGATTGAGAATATAAAAGCAGTTGAGGGTGTTTTTGAGATTCAGGCTGAGTAGGAATTAAATCGTAAGTTAAATGGATATTTCAAAGAAAAAGGCACGTCCCAAGGCAATAACTCCAAGAGGCTTTAGGGATAATTTCCATTCTTATCTCAATAAAAGGGATAAGGTTTTGGAAGTAGTAAAAAGGGTTTATGAACTTTATGGATTTGAAAGACTTGAGACACCGGCAATTGAGACAGTGGATGCTTTAGGAAAGTTCTTACCCGACATAAACAGGCCCAATGAGGGTGTTTTTGCCTGGCAAGATGAGAATGACTCTTGGCTTGCTTTACGATATGATTTGACTGCACCTCTAGCGAGGGCTTTTTCTCAACATCGAAACAATCTGCAAATACCATACAAGAGATATGGCTTTGGACCTGTATGGAGAAATGAAAAACCAGGACCAGATAGATTCAAAGAGTTTTATCAGTTTGATGCTGACATTGTCGGCACTTCAAATGTTATTGCTGATGCTGAAATGTGTTTTATTGTGTTTGATGTCTTAAATGAACTTGGGTTTTCTATCGGCGATTATTCTACAAGAATTAGTAACAGAAAAATCCTTTCTGGACTAATTCAAGCTGTTAAGTTAACGGATGATACAGTTTTACGTGATATTGAATTGGTAGTTTTTAGGGCTATAGATAAATTGGACAGACTTGGATTAGAGGGTGTCAAGAGTCTATTAGGAAAAGGGAGAACTGATAATAGTGGAGACTTTACAGAGGGAGCAAATCTCAGTGCTGGTCAAATTGACACAATAATTAGTTTTTTGACAATAAAAAATAACGACCCTCATAAGACCTTGGAAGAAATGGAAGATCTCATCGGGGACTCGACGATTGGACAAGAAGGGTTGAGTGAGTTAAGAAATATAGCGGAGACTTTACTCACAAAAGGCCGATCTGACCTTTTATTTAAAATAGACCCTAGTGTTGTGAGAGGTTTGGCCTACTACACGGGACCTGTGTTTGAAACCGAGTTGGCTACGACAACTAAATCCCTGGGCTCGATCTCTGGAGGAGGAAGGTATGATAATTTAGTAAGTAGATTCACTGGCCAAAAAGTTCCATCCACTGGCGTTTCAATTGGTATTGATCGTTTAGTATCTTTTCTTCATGAACGTGATAGTGATCATGAAAAGGGAGTTGTAGACGTTATCGTAACTGTAATGGATAAAAACCTGATGCAACACTATATAAAAATCGCTGCTGACCTCAGAGAAAATGGGATTAATACGGATTTGTATGTGGGAAACCCTAAGGATTTTGGTAAGCAAATGAAGTATGCAGACATGCGTGGGGCATCATTTGCCATAGTAGCCGGAACGAACGAAGTTGAAGAGGACATAGTTCAGATTAAAGATCTTAAGCTAGGTAGAGAACTTTCAGCTAACATCTCTTCGAATGAAGAATGGAAAGAGCAGCCAGCACAATTCCCTGTAAAAAGGGAAGTCTTAGTAAAAAAAATTATAGAACTGCTAAGAACATAGGATGCTGAAGTCACAAAAAGGCATTGGAAAACCTAAAACAGACTCTAGTAATTTGGGGCTAGAAATAAACCATATAAGATTAATTTTTGAAAAAGCTGGATTAAAGGAGATAAGTGTTCCTTCTCTTTTAACCGCATCTGACTTAGTTGACCTATATGGTGAAGATTTAAAACTTCGGGCTTACACGACGTCCGATCCCGTCAAAGGCGAACAAGTTTTAAGGCCTGATTTTACTGTTCCAATTTTGTTAAAACATTTGAAAGGGAAGTCACTTCAAGCTAAATATTTCTATTGTGGTAATGTCTGGAGAAGACAAAGCTTTGAGTCAATCATACCAAATGAACAATACCAAATGGGTTTTGAATTTTTTGATAATAAAAAAAATAACTCGATTGCATTAGATGTTGAAGCATACTTACTTATAAGTAAAATATTGAGTAAATATAAGTCTCACTCAGTAACAGGCGATGTTCAGATTTTAACGAGCGCTATCAATGAGCTTGATATCACTGAGTATAAAAAGGCTTCATTAAAAAGACACCTATGGCGACCAAAAAGATTTATGAGACTTTTGGATCTTTACTCAAGACAGACGACTAGCGGAAGGAATATTCGTTTGCACAAAAGTACTACCTTGCTGCGATGGAAGGAAAAATTACGTGAATTTAAAAGTTTTGATGGAGTGAGGACTAAGACGGACATTAAAGAAAGAATTGAAATTTTAGAGCAAGAGTTGTCACAGGATCTAATTGCCAATTCTGAAAGAAACTTTTTATTAAAATTAATGAAATTTCAGTCAAGCCTAAGTGAAGCACCAAAGAGCATATCATCTTCATCAATGGTTGGTGGTTCTTTCAAGAAGGCTATTGAGAATTTCGAGCTTAGAGTTGGGCTCTTAAGTGAGCACGTAAATACGAAAATAGTAAAATTCCAGGTCATTTACGGTTTAACTACTCTTGAATACTATGATGGTTTTGTTTTCGGATTTCAGTTTGATAATCGAAATTATCCACCAATCGCACAGGGTGGTCGGTATGACAGCCTGTGTAGTAGCTTATCAAAAAAGGGAAAATCAATTAGTGCTATAGGGAGTATGTTGAGAATGGACTTTTTAGGAAAAACTGTAACTGATTACAGAGATTAAGGATTAAAAATTGATAAGATTAGGGATTCCATCTAAAGGTAGATTAAAAAAACAGGTTGAAAAATTCTTTCTTGAAAAAGGCTTAGAACTAGTCAAAGTTGGTAGCTCGCGTGAGTATCTGGCAGAATTTAAAGAAGAAAAAAAAATCCAAATAATACTTCTGGCTGCGTCAGATCTTCCGCTGGAAATAAAAAAGGGTAATTTAGATATTGGCATAACAGGTAGAGATTTAGTTTTTGAAAAGATTCTTGACTGGCAAAAGTGGGTTGTAGAATTACAGCAACTGGGTTTTGGGAATGCGGACTTGGTCATAGGTGTTCCTCAATTTTGGATTGATGTTAACCATCTTGATGACCTAGACGAGGTAGCTTACTTTTTTAGAAAAAAATATTCGCGTTGTTTAAGAATAGCTACAAAATATCAAAACATAACTCGAGAGTTTCTAATAGATAAGCAAGTTACTAACTTTGAGATTGTTGAAAGTCAGGGTGCTACCGAGGGCGCTATAGTAAATGGTATTGCCGACGTAGTAGTAGATATCACGTCCACTGGCGAAACATTGAAGCAAAATAAATTAAAAACTATTGAAGACGGTATTCTTTTAAAAAGCTTTGCTGGAATTTTTATGAATAAGAGATGGTATAAAAAAAATAAGAGTGATTTAGTATTAAAAAACTTTTTGGACAAGGTGTTTTAGATAGCTTATTTACAATAATCCCACTTCTAGCAACTTTTGTTGAACCTCTAGAGGAATATCATCGTCAAACGTTCCTGTGACAGGGTCTGCAATGTCTGCTGGGGTCTTGTTTCTCTTTAGGTATCTCCAGCCTTGAAAAGGTCTTTTGCGTATCGGAGTTGTCTTTATAATTGTGTCATTCAGAAATATTTTACATCTTTTTATTCCATCCGAATCTTCTTGTTTTTTGATTGCAACGATTTTTTGCCTAGCGCAGATCACACCCTTTATAACCCAATACAAAGAACCGGATTTAACAATTGCTTCATGCTTTTTTGGCATTAACTTAGTTGAATGATAGAAGCCATTATTTGCAAGGGAGCCAGCCTGGTTTAAAAACCGTCGTTGAATTAAGGCTAACTCTTCAACGGATTGTACCCCGACTGCAAGTTTGACAATATTCACGGTTTGTTCGGACATTTTTATATTGTCTAGCTTTATTGTGCCAATAAGTAAATGTTTTCTTGACACTAGAAGATCTTTTAATATAAACATAGCAATTCATTAAGTTAGAGGGCGACATTTTGACAAAAAGAACTGCTGCAAAGCATAAAATCGATAGACGGATGGGAGAAAACATTTGGGGTCGACCAAAATCACCTGTTAATAAGCGGGAGTATGGGCCTGGGCAGCATGGGCAAAGAAGAAAAGGGAAGCTTTCCGATTTTGGATTGCAGCTGAGAGCAAAGCAAAAGCTAAAGGGGTATTATGGAGATTTGACAGAGAAGCAATTTAGAAAAATATTCAATATTGCTGAGAAAGAAAGAGGAGATACTGGCGAAAAGTTAATAGGACTCCTGGAACGAAGATTGGACGCAGTAGTATACAGGTCAAAATTTGTTCCCACAATATTTGCAGCTAGGCAGTTTGTTAACCATGGCCATGTTATGGTTAACGGCAAAAAAGTAAACATACCATCCTACAGTGTTAAAGAGGGTGATATTATCGAGGTTAGAGATAAATCAAAAGAAATGGCTCTTATAGTAGAGGCACTTGCTTTAAAAGAGAGAGATGTGCCGGAATATATTGAAGTCGATTTTAAGAAGATGACGGCCAAATTCATGAGAATTCCTGAACTTTCGGATGTCCCTTATCCAGCAATAATGGAACCGAATCTTGTTGTGGAATATTACGCGAAAAACTAGTAATCCATATGATTCATTATATTTTTGAAATAGAAATTGATTTCCCAGAAGATAGTAAGTTAGAGCAAGCTGTTTTTGGTATGGGGTGTTTCTGGGGCGCTGAGAAGAAGTTTTGGGAACTTGATGGTGTAAAGCTTACAGCTGTTGGATATGCTGGCGGTATTAGTACAAATCCGAGTTACAGGGATGTGTGCACCGGGTTGACCGGCCATAATGAAGTTGTTAAAGTGTTGTTCAATCCCGAAGAGGTTAGTTATGTTGATATCTTGGCAACATTTTGGGAAAACCACGACCCAACACAGATGAATAGACAGGGTAATGATATAGGAACACAATATAGAAGCGGCGCCTATTATTTTTCTGACACCCAAAAGTTTACGTTGCTGGAAACTAAAGCATTATACGAAAACTCACTGCGGAAATCAGGATTTGGTCCTATTGTGACCGAGATTAAAAAAGCACCTGAGTTTTTTTTAGCTGAAGGCTATCATCAGCAATATCTTGCTAAGAACCCGCATGGTTATTGCGGTTTAGGCGGGACGGGCATCGGCCTTGAGAAGAAAATAGAGACTTCTGCAGAGGCTTTTTAGGCATCTTTTGTTGTTCATTAGATAATCTCAATTTAGAAAAACTTAATAAGCTTGAAAAATTTTTTGAGTTTAATAGTGCATTATTTGTTTATCAAGACGTTATAGCTAGCCCTAAGAGACCTTTATTTACACTTAAGATTTTTACAAAAGTACGTTTAGACCAGATTACAATTTGTTTAATTGAGGAATGCTTTGAAGTAAAAGCCGTAATAACAAAAGTACCAAAAAGAGATTGGCTGCTGGCATCCAATGTTAAATTTAGTCCCATTAAAATAGATAAATTCATTGTTACAAGTTCCTTTTTTGCCAACTCTGCAAGGCAAAATAGATTTGCGTTAGTAATTGATGCTTCTTTAGCTTTTGGTACGGGGCATCATTATTCAACAAAATTTTGTTTGGAGCTAATTCAAGTTCTAAAAAAAAGGCGGATTAATCCATTTACAATAATAGATGTTGGGTGTGGCACAGGGATACTCTCTATAGCTATGGCCAAGTTATTTCCTTCAAGGATAATCGCGGTTGATAATGATATTCATTCCGTTCAAATGACCAAACGTAACATAGTCGTTAACAAGGTTGTGCAGTATGTAAAAGTTTACAATTCTTCAGGACTTAAAGGCAATCATCTTAATTCTAGGGCGAAATATGACTTAATAGTCGCTAATATTTTGTTTAAACCTATAAAACTCTTGATGAGATCGTTTATCAGAAACTTGTCTAAGGCTGGGTTTCTGATTTTGTCTGGTTTGAACATTAAACAGACAAGGCAATTGAAAGAGATTTCAAAACAATTTGGATTAAAAGTTATAGATGAAAGGAAAGAAGCTGATTGGGGGTCATTATTATTAAAAAGAACTGTCGTGAAAGATCAATTAAACTGAGTTATTGAAGGTTTGTACGCATTTATGTTAATATTGTCCAAAAAAGAACAATATGCAGGTAATTGGAATAGATCCAGGGCTTATTAACACTGGATGGGCTGTAATTCAGGAAGATGGCTCGAAAATAAAATATTTAGGTAGTGGTATTTGCAAAACTGGCAATAAAGAAGACATGACAGCCAGGTTGGTATCTATTTTGGAACAATTAAGATCAATTATAAAAAGATTTGAGGTGGAAACCGGTGCAATAGAAAAGGCTTTTGTAAAGAATGACCCTCTTGCAGCCATAAAACTTGGGCAAGCAAGGGCGTCAGCAATGATAGCTCTTGGGGAAAGTAAAATTGAAGTAAGCGAATATGCTCCAAATTATGTTAAGAAAATATTCGCTGGCAAAGGTCATGCAACCAAAGAAGAGATAAAGAGAATGGCATCTTTACAGTTTCCAAAAGTTTGCTTTAGTCAGACCGATGAGGCAGATGCTTTAGCGATAGCTGTATGCCATGTGCATACTTTGAAATTAAATGCTAATTTAAATAGAGCGATAAAGGAAGCAATGTGATCTCGAATGATAGGTAGAATAAAGGGTCAACTCATTGAGAAAAAAATTGATAGTGTCGTCATTGATGTGCATGGAATTGGGTACGTTGTTTATGTAACTGAAAAAACGGCAAGGTCCCTGACACTGGATAATCAATCGAGAGACATATCGCTTTACTCAGAGTTATTAGTAAAAGAGGACTTATTACAACTAGTGGGGTTTATAACTCAGACAGAAAAAGACTGGTTCAATATTTTGCGATCAGTCCAGGGTATAGGCGCTAAAGTTGCTCTAACTATTTTGAATACTCTTGATCCGAAGGAACTTTTGCGTGCTTTGAGAATGAAAAATGAATTGGCATTTTCTTCAGTCTCTGGAATCGGATCTCGAATGGCTCAGAGACTAGTTGTTGAGTTAAGCGGTAGAAAAGATTTAATAGTATTAGAGGATGACGAAATTAAAGAGGTAAATGATGAAAGTAATGAGCAGACTGCTAACATAATAAAAAGAAAAGAGATACAGCAAGATGCATTATCAGCTTTGCAAAACCTGGGTTTTAAAACAGCTGAGGCGAAAAGCGTTCTAGATAAAATTTTGGTAGAAAATGATTTTAAAGATGCTTCGCAGTTAGTAAAGGAAGCTCTAAGATCGTTGGCAAGAGGATAGACCCAATGAATGATGAAAGAAATATTTTGTCGACAGATGAGTTTAAAGAAGACTATGAAAATACGCTTCGACCAAAAAGCATAGATGAATTTATTGGACAGGCCGATTTGAAAAAAAATCTAAAGATTTTTTTGGAGGCATCCAGAATACGAAAAAGAGCATTAGACCACGTTCTTTTCCATGGTCCTCCTGGGTTGGGAAAAACAACCTTGGGACAAATTATTGCAAGAGAATTAGGTGTAAATTTTAAAATGACGTCTGGTCCCGTTTTAACAAAAGCTGGTGATTTAGCGGCAATTCTTACCAGTCTCGAGGCAAATGATGTTCTATTTATTGATGAGATACACAGATTGTCACCAGCTGTTGAAGAAATTCTTTATCCGGCTATGGAAGACTTCAGTTGCGATTTAATTGTAGGAGAGGGTTCTGCCGCTCGTTCTTTACGAATAGAATTAAAGCCTTTTACCTTGGTTGGGTCGACAACTCGCCTCGGTCTTTTGACTACGCCGATGAGAGATAGATTTGGTATTCCAGTCCGGTTAAATTTTTATGAAGTAGAGGACTTAATTTTGGTTGTTAGTCGAGCGGCCGATCTTTTGAGCTTTAAGATCGATCAATCAAGTGCTGGTGAAATTGCAAAAAGATCAAGGGGAACTCCTAGGATTGCGGGAAGGCTACTAAGAAGAGTAATTGATTTCGCTACCGTTGAAAATAATGGAGTGATTAATGATGTATTGGTAGACAGTGCACTTAATAGGCTTGGCGTAGATCATATCGGACTTGATGAAGGCGATCGAAAATATTTAAATCTTTTAGCACATGAATATGGAGGTGGACCAGTCGGTTTAGATACTCTTGCAGCTGCACTTTCCGAGTCCAAGGATTCGATAGAAGAGGTATTAGAGCCATATCTATTACAGGAAGGGATGATACAAAGGACGCCAAGAGGGCGGTCCCTAGGTAAGAAAACCTGGGAATATCTGGGACTAGAAAAACCAGATATATAGGTAGGAAATAATTAGGAAGCAAAGATGTTTCAATATAATTGTGAGGTTTTTTACGAAGATACCGATATGGGCGGACGAGTGTATCACGCCAACTACCTTAAATTTATTGAGCGTGCGAGAAGTAAGGTCATTGAACACTTAAACATTGATCAAAGAGTATTACTCTCAGAAGAAAAAAAATTTTTTGTTGTAAAAAATATTATTGCTGATTACTTATTACCTGCGCATTTTGGGGATAAGCTCGTAATTTATACGACTTTGATAGGACTCAAAAGAGCAAGCATGACATTGAAACAAGAGATCTTGAGAGATAACAAAAAAATTTTTGACTGTAATGTACGTGTGGCGCTACTAAACTGTTCTGGAAAACCTGAAAAATTTTCGATTGATCTTGTTTCAAATATTGAAAAATTTTTTAAATTTTCTCAAAAAAAATAGGAGAATAGAAAATATGGAAGAATCTATCTTATCACAAAGCCAGTCGGTAGACTTTTCCTTTATAGCTCTTTTTCTTAGAGCTACATTTACTGTCAAAGTAGTAATGCTGGTTTTAATTTTTTCGTCTTTTTGGTCTTGGGCAATTATTATTCAGAAAACTTTAGATTACAGAAAATCAAAAAGAGAAAAGAAATTATTTTTGGATGAGTTCTGGTCTGGGGGCTCTTTAGATGAATTGTATAACGAGAAAAGAGACGAGCCCAAAGGTGCTTGTGAACAAATATTTTGTGCTGCAATGGATGAATGGCAAAAATCCTCAGATGGTGATGGGAAACTAATAGACGGAGTACAGTCTAGATTAGAGCGAGCAATGTATGTGGTTTTAGATCGCTGGAATGAGAAATTGAGCTCGGGGCTCTATTTTCTTGCTACAGTAGGGTCAGTTGCTCCATTCGTAGGCTTATTTGGTACCGTCTGGGGAATTAAAAATGCTTTTCAAGAAATTGCAATTCAAGAAAGTAGTAATTTAGCAGTGGTAGCTCCTGGCATTGCTGAAGCCCTCTTAGCTACTGCATTAGGGCTATTAGCGGCAATACCTGCAGTTGTTTTTTATAATAAGCTCTCGGGCGACTCACAAAAAATTATAAATAAGGTGGAAGAATTTTCAGAAGAATTTTCTGTTATAATTTCGAGGCACATTGACATGAATAAAAATCATAAAGAGTAAGTATGCAAATTGGACCAAAGGGCGCAAGCCAATCAAAAAAAAGACAAAAATTTTCCAACAGAAAATTTGTTCCAATGTCAGAAATTAATGTAACACCTTTTGTTGATATAATGTTGGTTCTTTTAATTATATTTATGGTAGCCGCGCCTCTATTGAGCGTAGGTATAGAAGTTGATTTGCCTAACACTAAAGCAAAACCATTAAAAACGGAAAAAGAAAGACCTCTTACTCTTACCTTAGACGGTGATAGCAATCTTTTTAT
Organism: uncultured Alphaproteobacteria bacterium; assembly: GCA_902556405.1. GTDB lineage: Bacteria > Pseudomonadota > Alphaproteobacteria > Rhodobacterales > Rhodobacteraceae > CACIJG01. The sequence goes on from CACDWF010000002.1 coordinate 95,869, forward strand.
AAATGAAGTGAAAATAGAAAAAGACGAGCTGCATGTTAAGCTTCTGGCGATTAAAAAAGAGAGAGAATCTGATGAGATTTATTTAAGAGCTAGTAAAAATATAGAGTATCAGAAAATTGCAACCCTTCTGGCTCTCGTCAGCAATATTGGTTATTCTCAAATATCATTAGTTACGGACGTAGAATAACGCAAACGAGTTTAAATATGAGACAAGGCATTTATACTTCTGGATTTTTTCATCTGTTTGGGGGGTTTTTGCTAATAGCAAATTTCCAACTTTTAGAAAATAATTCAAATGAGGTGTTGAATAATGTAAGCGTGAAATTATTATCTGAGCAAGAGCTTATTGAACTTACCGATGTGGAAAAAAAAAGTGCTAAAGAAGCTGAAAATTTTCAACCAAAAATAATTACTGATCTAACTAGTAATCCAAAAAAAATTGCTATGCCTCCTAAAATAAATGCTGGCAATGAAATAAAAGGCTTGACTGAGCCTAATATTATTAAAATTAAAAAACGTAAGACACACGATGAAATCATCACTGACCGCGCTCAAAGAGGCAATGACGATGTTGAAAAACAGGTTGAGAAAGAATCAAGCAGATCTGTTCAAAAGAACGACCTACCGGAAAAATCAAATAATGATCAAGCAAAACAAAAAAATACTAGCTCAAAGATTTCGTCGGAGGGTAAAAATGTGGAGATTATTTCGGGGGCTTTAAAGATTGCAAAATTACCCTTAGCAAAACCAAGCTTTGTTGAGCAAAGTGATCAAAATGACACCAAGAAAACAACATCAACGAAACAGAATGATGAAGTATACAATAACTTAATCGAGCAAGTCTTAAATAGTCAGGAAAAAAAGAAAGTTGCGGAAAATTCAATTCAAAGATTAACTAAGGCTAGGATTTTACAGACACTTAATGATAATTGGAATGTTGTTTCGATAAATAGACTGCCAAATTATGAAAAGTATGTCATTATTCTAGAGTTAATGATCGATGAAAATGGGTACATCAGCGGCCCAATAAAGTTGGTTTATCCACAAAAAGCCTCTGGAAACTTTGAAATAGCTAAAAGATCTGCTATCAACGCGGTATTAGAGTCCTCACCCTTTCCATTGGCAAAGGAAAGTTTTCCGAGAGGGTTGGTATTAAGAGTAGTATTTGATCCTAAAACAAATGTGGGTGTAAATAATGGTTAAACAGAGTGTTTCGAAATCCCTTAAACTTATTTTTTTTATAGGCATGTTATTGATCAACTTAAGCTTTGCTTTTGCCCAGAAAACTGTGGCGCCTCAGCTTGACATGACCGTAAATAGAGGTGTTATAAAACCAATTTCATTAGCTGTACCAAGCTTTATTAAGGAAAGTGGTGCCAACTCGATTATTAGCAGAGAGCTAGCAAAAGTAATCTCAAACAATCTAAATAGTACCGGACTATTTAAATCTATCCCACAGACTGCTTATGTAAGTACACCTTTAAGTTTTAATACGCCAGTTCAGTTTAGTGACTGGTCGATTATAAATGCTGATGTTTTGGTTGTGGGGTCCGTTGGTTTGAAACCTGATGGTCGATTAGAAGTTAAATTTAGATTGTGGGATGTATCTCAGCAAAAAGAAATTGGAAAGGGGAAGCAATATTTTACAAATTCCGAGAGCTGGAGGAGAATTTCGCATAAAATCTCAGATACTATATATACAAGGGTTACTGGCGAAGGCGCGTACTTTGATAGCAGAGTTGTTTTTGTTTCTGAGACTGGACCAAAGGATAATAGAACAAAGAGACTTGCTATTATGGATCAGGATGGAGCAAATTTTAGGTTGTTAAAACATCCACCTTCTTTAGTGATTGCGCCTCGCTTTTCTCCCACCACAAATAAGATAATTTTTACTGGATACGAAACAGGTAAGCCAAGAGTTTATTTAATGGACTTAAGTTCGGGAGAGATAACCTCACTACCTGAATTACAGGGGATGAGTTTTGCCCCAAGATTCTCTGCAGATGGAAGTGAAATAGTGCTTTCAATGACTGAGAATGGTAACACTGACATTTTCATAAGTAATTTGGCTTCAGGAACAAAAAGAAGACTAACAACTAATATTGCTATTGATACCGCACCAAGCTTTTCACCAGATGGAAATAGAATTGTATTTGAAAGTGATCGTGGAGGTGGGCAACAACTATATATTATTCCTTCTAAAGGGGGAGAAGCGAAAAGAATAAGTTTTGGCGAAGGTAGATATGCAACACCGGTTTGGTCACCTAGAGGCGACCTAATTGCATTCACTAAGATTAAAGAAGGGAAATTTCATATTGGAGTGATGCGCGTTGATGGGACTAAGGAAAGATTGCTGACGACGTCGTTTCTGGATGAAGGTCCTGCTTGGGCTCCAAACGGTAGAGTCTTAATGTTTTTCAGAGAAACTCCAGGAAAGGCTGGAGCTCCTTCGATTTATTCTATTGATATATCTGGACGTAATCTCAGAAAGATAAAAACTTCTTCTTTTGCCTCGGATCCCAATTGGTCTCAAATTTTAAATTAATGTTATCGTTTAAAATTTGTGATATAAAAATAAAATTCCAACAGTAGACGAGGCAAAAATTATGAAAAACATTGGATTTGCAATTTTCGTCATCCTACTGCTTGTAGGGTGTGAAAATAATAAGAGCTCTGAAAGCTCACTAAATGACGCACAAATCTCTCAAAATGATATAGAGTATTTTCAAAAATTAGTAGGAGACACGGTTCTATTTACTGTTGATCAAAGTGGATTGCGTCCAGATGCGATAAGTATTTTAAATGCGCAAGTGGAGTGGCTTAAAGAGAAGAAATTTTTACCTATCACTATAGAGGGACATGCTGATGAACAGGGAACAAGAGAGTACAATTTAGCTCTAGGTGCACGGAGAGCTACAGCAGTGAGAGAATTTTTTTTAGCGAAGGGAATTGAGCAAGATCGTCTTAGCATAGTTACCTATGGAAAAGAGAGGCCTCTGCGTGTTTGTTCTAATGAAGAGTGTTGGTCCAAAAACCGTAGAGCAGTGACAGTAGTTGGTAAAAAAATCGCAGATTAGTGATTAACAAATACATCATAAAGTTATCATGCTTCTAAGATCATTTATTATAATTATTTTAACACAATTCCTACTAAACGTTGGCAAACCATTAGCAAGTGAAACTCCTGAATTGGAAGTGCTTCAAAAAAGGCTCTTACTACTTGAAAAGGAAATACTTGACTTAAAGATGAAAAACATTGTTGAAGATAAGTTTGAATGGCAGTTTTTAAAGATGACGGAAATAGAGAATGATATCAAAAAGTTACATAACAGATTTGAAATTCTTGAAAACAACTACTATAAGGAGTTAAAAAACCTTAAGGCATTAATACTAAATTCTGACACAAGCAATCTCGAGCAAACACAAGATTATAATGAAAACATTCAGAAAGAGAGAGTAACTGAACCCTCACTCGATAACTCAGCGTCTTTAGAGAGCCTAGAAGTTCTTGGTAAAGAAGAAGAATTTTACATGAGTGCACTAAATCTCTTTGACAGGGGTCAAACAAAATTGGCTGAGCAACGTTTATCAGAATTTATAGAAAGGTTCCCAACCAGCACAAGACTCCATGCTGTTTTGTTCTGGAGAGCGGAGGCAAGAGTGAAAGATGAAAACTGGATTGGTGCCGCTAATGATTACCTGGAGAGTTTCACAATCAATCCAGACGGAGAGTCTGCTCCAAAAACATTGTTTGGTTTGGGAGTGAGTTTGGGAGCTATAGGAGAGAAAGAACAGGCCTGTTTAACCCTTGATGAAGTTGGATCTAGATTTGAAAATATTGAAAGATCTCTATTGGGCGAAATTGTCAAAGCAAAAAATCTCTTAAACTGTGATCAGCCAAGATAGCACAAAAATGATCGAAAAGATTGTTAGGAATTTTGCTAGTCTGAAACTACGCTCTTGTGGAATTGCCGTATCAGGTGGAAGTGACTCAATGGCTCTTTTTCATATGCTGACGGATTGGGAATCCAGGGATAAACCCGAAATAATAGTAGCATCAATAGATCATGGGTTGAGATCAGAAAGCAAATCAGAGGTTGAATTTGTTAAGAAGGCTTGTGAAGTGAAAAAAGTTAAACATTTCTCCCTAGCTCCAACTACTCATTTATTAAAAATGCCAGGGAATATACAAGACAACGCCCGATCCGCAAGATATAAATTATTACGAAATTGGGCTATTGCGAAAAACCTTCAATGTATTCTTCTGGGCCATACACTAGATGACCAAGAAGAAAACCTTCTAATTAGGTTTTTCAGGGGTTCAGGGGTAGACGGTTTAGTTAGTATGGAAGAGATGCTTCCTAGAAATGAAATCTTATGGATAAGACCATTATTAAAATTTAGAAAAGAAGACTTAAGAAACTATTTGAGAAATAAAAATTATAGTTGGGTAGACGATCCCTCAAATCACGATGATAAATACAAGAGGGTAAAGATTAGAAAGCTTCTTAAGCAACTGAAATCTAATAATCTAATAACACCTAATTTTGTAAAAACAGCTGACCACATGCTAAGGGCTTCAAAGCTATCAAGGGAAATAGCTATATCCAATTCGAAAACTCTTTTATCGTTTAATGATGTTGGTCAAATAAGTTTTCAAGTTGAAAAATTTTCTCAACTCTTTGAAGATTCTCAATACAGAATACTCGCCGGCATATTATCATGGTTTTCGGGAAGATTCTACAAACCCCGTTTTTCACAACTTGAGAATATGTATAACAAAATATTTAATGTTAATATGAGGGGTTCTACATTAGGTGGAACAATTTTTAAGAAAAAAAATGGTATAGTAACTGTGACTCGAGAATTGGGTTCTATTGAAGAAAATTTTTTAGTAAAGAACAAAAAGTTTATTTGGGACAACAGATGGTTGATTACGTTAAAGTCTGGATCTCAAGGACAATTATATGTCAAGCCTTATGGATTATTAGGAATTGATGACCAAGAAATTTCTATCACTGGTGAATTTGATAGAAATGCAATGGCAACAATTCCTATGATAGTGACAAAGAGAGATGTTAAATTTGTACCTTTTTCTAATTTGAAGTATGATATTGATGTAAAATTATTAAATCAGGATAACGAGTTTTATAAATTCTTTTAAAAACAGTTGAATTTGCATTTATTTAGCATACTTATAATGTGTGCTAAACTAAAGTGGTATTAAACAGATGAATAACTACAGAAACATAGCCTTCTGGCTTATATTATTTTTCCTTCTCGTCGCTCTATTCAATGTTTTTAGCGGCAACACAATTAATAGTAAGAGAGAGCTATCGTTTTCTCAGTTTTTGGATCAAGTGGATTCGGGAAAGGTAGCAGAGGTTGTGCTTGATGGAGAGACCATTCATGTAAGAGAGACAGATGGTATGCGGTATGAGGTTGTTCAACCACTTGGAACAAACCTAGTTGAGGTTTTAAGTAGCTCAGATATAGAAGTTCGTGCAGTTAAGCAGGAAAAATCTGGACTTATGAGTGCGATAGGCGTTTGGCTGCCCTTTATTTTATTGATCGGCGTGTGGCTTTACCTAATGAACCGGATGCAAGGCGGTGGACGTGGAGGTGCGATGAGCTTTGGTAAGTCAAAAGCAAAACTTCTTACCGAAAAACATGGCAAAGTAACATTTAACGATGTAGCTGGGATCGATGAGGCAAAAGATGAATTGGAAGAGATCGTTGAATTTTTAAAGGACCCACAAAAATTTGGAAGGCTGGGCGGTAAGATACCTAAAGGAGCGTTGTTGGTTGGACCTCCTGGAACAGGTAAAACCCTTTTGGCTAGAGCTATTGCCGGGGAAGCAGGAGTACCTTTCTTCACTATATCTGGTTCAGATTTCGTCGAAATGTTTGTGGGAGTAGGGGCTAGCAGAGTAAGAGATATGTTCGATCAAGCAAAGAAAAATGCACCTTGCATCGTTTTTATAGATGAAATTGACGCGGTGGGGCGTCACAGAGGAGCCGGGTATGGTGGAGGAAACGATGAAAGAGAGCAAACGCTTAACCAACTCCTAGTTGAAATGGATGGTTTTGAGTCAAATGAAGGGGTTATCTTAATAGCCGCGACCAATAGGCCTGATGTTCTAGACCCAGCTCTTTTAAGGCCTGGACGATTCGACAGACAAGTTCAGGTGCCAAACCCTGACATTCAGGGCCGTACAAAAATATTAAATGTGCACGCAAAGAAGACTGTTTTAGGGCCAGATATCGATTTAAGAATAATAGCTCGAGGAACTCCCGGTTTTTCTGGAGCCGATCTAGCAAATCTAGTAAATGAGGCAGCATTAATGGCAGCGAGAGCAGGGAAACGGTTTGTCGCAATGATAGATTTTGAGAATGCGAAGGATAAAGTAATGATGGGTGCGGAGAGACGATCCATGGTAATGACTGATGAAGAGAAGAAATTGACGGCTTATCATGAGGCAGGACACGCTATTGTAGGATTAAATGTCCCACAGCACGATCCAATACATAAGGCAACAATTATACCCCGAGGAAGAGCGCTGGGTTTGGTGCTGAGCTTACCTGAACGTGATCAGTTATCAGTCACCAGGACTAAATATAAATCAAAGATAGCAATGGCTATGGGTGGTAAAGTTGCAGAGGAAATGGTTTTTGGTCCAGAGAATGTTACATCCGGGGCAAGCTCAGATATTCAGCAGATAACTAAGATAGCAAGAGCGATGGTAATGCAATTTGGTATGTCCGATAGGTTAGGAAATATCGATTATGCCAACGAACAGCAGACATATTTAGGCCCAACAAGTCCTGGAAGTCAATTAGGTCCAGAAACACAGGAGCAGATCGATATTGAAGTTAGAAAACTTGTTGACGAAGGTTATACGACAGCCAAAAATATATTAAAGAAGGAAAAAAAGAAGCTAGACTTATTAGCTAATGGATTGTTGGAGTACGAAACTCTCACGGGCAGTGAAATAACACAGGTGTTGTCAGGAAAACAACTTAATAGAGATTTGGATGACTTTGATGAACCCGATGACAAACAAAACAATAGTAGTGTTACCTCAATACCAAAAACTGGAACAAATGGTAGAAAGAAGGGTGGAGGTTTAAAGTCACAACCACAGTCTTGACATTACGTAAGTTTACCTTCTAGATCATATTCAGAAGAGCTTTCAATTTTAACAGGTACGCGATCACCTACGCAATGATGATTGTTGCTTTTTTTTGGGACATGTACTAAGCCGTCTATCTCCGGTGCATCAAAAATTGTCCTGCAAATAAGTTTTTGTGGTTCAACAGCGTCTATAACGCACGTATATGTGTTTCCTACTTTTTCTTTAAGCCTCAATTTGGAAAGTTCTTGTGCTTTACTCATAAAACGGTTGAAGCGATCGTCTATGACCTCATCTTGAACGTGGTCTTTGATTAAGTTTGATCTAGCTCCAGAAACGTTTTCATATTTAAAGCAACCAACCCTATCAATTTTTGCTACCTCTAACCAATCTAGCAGAAAATTAAACTCACTTTCAGTTTCTCCAGGGAAGCCCACAATAAAAGTTGATCTAAGATTAAGATCTGGATTAACTGAACGCCATTCCGAAATTTGTTCAAGTTCGTGCACATTGTTCGAAGGCCTGGCCATTCTTTTTAGTACCTCTGGATGTGCGTGTTGAAAAGGGACATCTAAATACGGTAATACGCTATTATGATCCATAAGTGGTATTAATTGTTTAACGTGGGGATATGGGTAAATATAGTGCAGTCGCACCCAAACTCCAAGAGATGCCAGCTCCTTAACTAGATTGTAGATGTTAGTTTTAAGCTTTTTCCCATTTATTAAAACCTCTTCAAATTTTAAATCTAATCCGTAAGCCGAAGTATCTTGTGAAATTATAAGTAATTCTTTAGTACCCTTTTCAACTAAAGTCTTTGCCTCAGAAATTATTGAATTCATTGATCTAGATTTTAGGGGTCCTCGCAAAGAGGGAATTATACAAAAGGAGCATTTATGGTTGCACCCCTCAGAAATTTTTAAATAACTATAATGTCTCGGTGTAAGTTTAATATAAGACGAAGATGGCTTTGCTTCAAACCGATTGCTTTTTATTGGAATGTTCTCCGTAATTGAGTCCAAGACTTCATTGAATTTTTGAGGTCCTGTAATGGTCATTACATTTGGATGAGCCTCCCGTATAAATTCCGGAGTAGACCCGAGACACCCAGTTACTATCACTTTTCCGTTTTCATTCAAGGCTTCACCAATAGCATTCAAACTTTCTGCTTTAGCTGAGTCAAGAAAACCGCACGTATTTACAATCACTGCATCGGCGCTGTCATAAGTCGGTGATATTCCATAACCCATTTTTTGTAGCTTGTTTATTAAAACTTCGGAATCAACCAGTGCTTTAGGACAACCGAGGCTAACTAAACCGATCTTAGGAGAATTTTTATCCATAATGTATTTAAATAAATGATTTTAGCTTGGGATTAAAGGGTCTTTCTTTAACAAAAGCATCTCTTAACTTATTTTCTATGAGGACCTGCAACTTGGTACCCTCAATGGCATAATCGACGTCAACGATGCCAATAGCAACATTTGTATTGAACTCTGTCGAAAAAATTCCAGAGGTAACCTCCCCCACCTTTTTGTTGTTAAATATAGGCCAGTGATCGTAACAAAATGGCACCTTATCGCCTTTAATATCAAAGTATCTCAATACTTTGGAGGGGCCATTAATTGCTATATTTTCAAGAGCTTTGGAACCAATACATGTAGAATTTGCATCAATCTCACAAAATCTGCCGAGACCGCACTCGAAGGGAGAATTTTGGATTGTCATATCAGATCCGTAAGACAAAAGTCCAGATTCAATTCTTTCGATCTGGTTCGGACAGCCTGGTCTAACATTCAAATCTTTCCCATTTGTAAATAATTCCTCCCATAACTCATCGGCGTATTCCGTGCCTTCAACATAAATTTCAAAGCCACCTTGCTTCGACCAACCAGTTCTAGCAACGTTAACAGTATGTTTCCCGAATTTAAGTTTTCGTAGGTCAAAATAACCGAAGTAGTCCATTTCATTTCCAAAAATTCTTTTCATAAGAAGCCTAGATTTAGGTCCTTGAATTGCCAAAGGCGCAACTGAAGGTTCTGATACGTCAACACTTAATTTTAATGCAGCAGCAATCCCTGAAACCCATAAAAGGACATCACTATCAGCTATAGAAATCCAGTAACGGTCTTCTTCTACTCTTAACAGTACAGGATCATTTATCATACCCCCATTTTGATTGACCATAGGAGCGTAAAGACATTTGTTTGGGTTCATGTCCTTTACATTTCTAGGGGTTAAAAGTTCTAATAAGGTTTCGGCGTCTTTTCCTACAATTTCAACTTGTCTTTGGACAGATACATCCCATACTTGAACTTCACTCTTCAAGTGTCGGCAGTCTTCCTCCGCGTCTTTGAAGATGGTTGGGAGAATCATGTGGTTATAAACTGTTATGCCCTTAACTTGTTTCTCTATTTTAGAAGAGAAGGGGGTGCGTCTTATTCTTTTTGTTGGAGTTAAAATTTTACCTTGCAACACTTTTCTCCTATCGTAAACAAACTCGAATTCTGATATAAATCATTAATCGAACTATGCAATGGTTTTTATAATATTGGGCGAAATTTTGTTAACATGACCAAACAAAAAAATATTCTAATTTTAAATGGGCCCAACCTGAACCTACTCGGCACAAGACAACCTGAAATATATGGATCTAGAACTCTTAAAGACTTAGAGGAAATGTGTGTTAGTAAAGGGAAAGCTTGTTCAATGAATATAAAGTTTGTACAAAGTAATTCGGAATCGGAGTTAGTTACGTTTATACAGGAGGCAATAAATACTTCAGATGGTATCATTATAAATGCCGCTGCATACTCGCATACTTCGGTCGCAATACTTGATGCCTTAAATTCTTTTACTGGGTATGTAATCGAAGTTCATATATCTGACATTTCTAAGCGAGAAGAGTTCAGGAAATTTTCATATGTTTCTTTGAGGGCAAATTTTGTAATTATGGGAAAGGGTTTGGAAGGATATATTGAAGCAATCGAAAAGATGCAACAAGAAGATTAGAGTTTTAGTATGAAAAAAGACAATATTAAACAATTTCACAAAGAGTTTCCAAGCAATCCAGAAGCCAGAGTTAAAGCCTTAAAGTCGATCCTAAAAAAAGAAGGGCTCATTGATCAAAAAGCATTGGATGAAATTCTCGATACTTACCAGAATAATGTAGGCCCCTTAAATGGCGCAAAAATAGTTGCCAAAGCGTGGACGAACAAAAAGTTCAAAGTGGATCTAATGAATAATACGGATCAGGTGTTAAAGGATATGGAGCTTAATGGTCGTCAAGGTGAACATGTTGTGGTGGTAGAGAATACTGAGACTATCCATAATCTTATAGTCTGTACCCTTTGTAGCTGTTATCCGTGGCCTTTGTTGGGGTTACCACCTAGCTGGTATAAGTCCGATGCCTATCGAAGTCGAGCAGTGAGAGAGCCTAGGGAAGTTTTAGGCGACTTTAACGTCAAACTTCCAATATCAAAAAAAGTTAAAGTTTGGGACTCGACTTCAGAGATCCGGTATCTTGTCCTGCCACAACAGCCACTTAGTTCTAAGGGATTGAGTGAAAATGAATTAGTAAGTTGGGTGACGCGTGATAGTATGATAGGGACAGGCTTTCCAAAGCCTCCAAAAGGTGAATAATGTCTAAGGCGCATGACATGGGTGGTCGGCTTGACCCACGAAGAATTGATATCACGTCAAGTAACGTGAAATTTAAGGCAGATTGGGAAAAGGAAGTTTTCGCTATAACTTTAGCGTTGGGTTTTTCAAGTTTATGGAATTTGGATAGATCTCGTTACGCGCGAGAGTCTCTGGAGCCACAAGACTATCTACAATTTGGTTATTTCGAAAAATGGCTTGCTGGTCTAATCAACCTATTGGGCGAAAACGGTATTATTAAAGATGGGAAAGAAAGTGGAGGCAATTTAAAAAAAAGCTCTTTTCGCATATTAGAAGCAAAAAATGTAAAAAAATTGTTGCATTTGGGGGGACCAACCAAAAGAGAGAGTACTAAAGAGAAAAAATTCAACTTAGGGGATACTGTTTCCGTAAGAGCTAAAAATAGTAATACAAGAGTTGAAAAAGGTCATACAAGACTACCAGACTATGTAAAGGGAATGGCTGGTAAGGTCATTGCTTATCACGGTAGCCATGTATTTCCAGATGCAAACGCTCATTTTTTGGGGGAAAGTCCGGAAGCACTCTACTCAGTAGAATTTAAGAGCCAAGATTTATGGGATAAATGTGAGCATGTTGAGGATACAGTAGTAGTTGATTTATGGGAAAGCTATCTTGAAAAATTCAAATGATAAACTGATACCATTACCTAAAGGCAACGAAGTTTTTTCTGCACCATGGCATTGTGAATTATTTGCACTCACCATTTCTTTATATGAAAAAAAATTTTTCGATTGGGCACTTTGGACTGCTGTACTGGGTAATAAGCTTAAGTACAAGCCAGTGAGCATGGAAGACGATTTAGATTATTATTATGGCAGTTGGCTTGAAGCACTAGAAGAATTGATTTTAAGTAAAGAGATGACTTATCGGGATGATTTCAAAAGAGAAGTCTTGTTCCAAGTGAAGCATCTCCGCGATGACCACCATTAAGATATAGTTATCTTAAATCTTTAATAGTTCGCTTAACAATTTCACTAATATCTTTTTCATTGAAAGTTTCTTCATTTAGTTTCTCATGTAGTCTTTGATCAACTAGGCTCTTTTCTATTTTTTCATAAAGTATTTGACGAACGAACCACAAATAACCTTCTTTGTTTTTCCCTAATTTTAATCCTTTTTTTAAATATTTTTCAATGTGGCTAATTATTTTAGCATTTTCTTTCTGGTCTTTTTCATTGGTAATCATTATTTTGATATTTTTATCGTGAGGAGCCTGAGCCATATCAATTATAGACTTTAATTGGTGGAATGTTTGTGCGGATTCTGGTTTATCGGATTTATTAACTAAAATTAAATCTACTATTTCCAAAACTCCACCTTTCATCGCCTGGATACTATCTCCTAGTCCCGGAGCCAAAGTAAGAATTGAGAAATCTGCTAGTTTGGTAATATCTGATTCAGATTGCCCAACCCCAACGGTCTCAACAAAAATAAAATCAAAGTTGAAAGTGGCCATAACCAGTGATAGGAGAAAACTTTTGTGAGATATTCCGCCCAATGCACCATCCGAAGATAATGACCTTATAAAGACATTGTCATCTGCAGAATGCTGTTCCATTCTAGTCCTATCACCGAGAAGTGAGCCTCCAGAAATTAAGCTGCTCGGGTCGACAGCAATCACGCCAATTTTCTTTTCTTTCGATCTAAGGATACTTATGAAGCTATTTATCAAACTCGATTTGCCTGCCCCAGGGAAGCCGGTAACCCCAATTATTGGTGTTGTACGGTCTGCTTTATTATAAAGCTTCAAGACCAATTCTATTGGATTGTCACTGGTCTCTATATGGGTTAAGAATTTTGATAAAGCTAGCCTGTCGCCTGCTTTGAGCTCTTCTATTGTTTGTTGTAACTCCATTGATTTCATAATGAGGTTATTATTTTATTACATCACTTTTCAAAGCCATAAAATGTAGTAAAATTGTCGACTGCTTCACGGTCGGTTCTCCATGAGTTAATAGGATGATTCTCATCAGCATACCCGATACCCATTCCGCAAAAGAGCATCAAATTGTTATCAACAACAAGGTGTTTGTTTACTGTGGAATGCCACATCGCCCAAGCCTCTTGAGCACAACTATGTAAGTCTCTTTCTCTTGCGATTAACATTACAGTTTGCAGAAACATTCCAACATCTGACCATTGGGGAGGTCCCATCTTTCTGTCGATGTAAACGAATAGGCCGACAGGGGCACCAAAAAAGCGTAAATTTTTAGCCAATTGGTTTAGCCGTGCACCCTTGTCCTCCCTTGGTATATTGATGCTTTTGTATAAATCTTCTCCACATTTAAAGCGTCGACTTCTATATGGATCCCAAAGGTTTGGTGGATATACGTCATATTCCGTTTTTTCCCCCATAGGCATTTCCCCGATTTTAGATTCAATATCCGAAACTATCTGATCAAGTTTCTTTCCGGATATTACATGAATATGCCATGGCTGAAGGTTTCCCCCAGATGGAGCTTGTTTAGCGACGTCTAAAATTTCCTTGATTAATTCCTTGGACACAGGCTTCTCAGTAAATGCTCTGCAAGAAAATCGTGATTTTACAGCTTCTGAAACATACATTTTAATTAATACCCCACTGGCTAAACACCTCGGCTTCAGTCAATTTAATTTTATGCTTATCTGTAATTTTTGGTGCTGGAGTTACGGATAGATCGGGCGCTGGTTTTGGCTGAATAATATTAAAAGCCTCAGGAAAAATTCCTCGGTATTTATTATGAGGATCAACAAACGCTTCCTCAAAGTTTAAAACGGGAGCAACGCATGCGTCTGTCCCATAGTAAATTTCTTCCCACTCTCTCATAGTTTTTGTCTTGATAATTTCTTGAAATATATCTTTGAGCTTCGGCCAATTAGACTTATCTGCCCTGCTCGGAAGTTCATCAAGTTTTAAATCAAGTTTTGTAATAAACGCCAGGTAAAACTTATCTTCGATAGCACCAACTGAAATATGCCGACTATCAGAAGTTCTATAGGTTGTGTAAAAAGGCGCACCTCCATCAAGAAGGTTAATGTCTCGTCTATCTTCCCATTGTTTAAAATTAAACATAGAGTACATCATTGCCATCAAATTAGCAGTTCCGTCCACAATAGAGCCATCTACAACTTGACCCTGACCAGTCTGTTTCGCGTGTAAAACTGCGCACAGGATTCCGAAAACTAAATACATTGAACCTGCTGCAAAATCCCCTAAAAGATTTAGTGGTGCTATGGGAGTATCTTTGGTCCCAATAGCGTGAAGTGCGCCTGATATAGAAATATAATTAATATCGTGACCTGCCGTATTACTGAGAGGCCCTTTCTGACCCCATCCCGTCATTCTTCCATAAACGAGCTTTTTGTTTGCTGAAAGCATCTCTGAAGGGCCTAATCCCAATCTTTCCATAACGCCTGGTCGAAAGCCTTCTATTAATATATCGGCATGGGATACAATTTTCTTCGCTACAGCAATGTCATTAGGATCCTTCAGATCTAGCTCTACATAAGATCTATTCCTAATCACGACATCCGTAAATTGGTTGGCAGCCTGGGTACCTGTTTTTCGAGCGATCCTAATCACTTTAGCACCCATATCTGCCAACTGCATAGCAGAGAACGGAGTTGGGCCAAGCCCATCGAATTCAACCACTTTTAAACCTGATAAAGGTCCGCCAGAGTTGCTCTGATCCGTCATTCTAATTAGTCGTCCAACGATCTAGCAATTAATTCCTTCATGATCTCATTTGTCCCCCCATAGATTGACTGCACACGGGCATCAGCGTACATTCGAGCGATTGGGTATTCCATTATAAAACCATATCCACCATGAAGCTGCAAACATCCATCCATGATCTCATTTTGTGTTTGGCTTCCCCAGTATTTTGCCATTGAAGCGGTAGCAGCATCAAGAGTTCCCTGTTTAACTCTATCAACACAATCATTAATAAATGACCTAAGAACCTCAGCTTTAGTTTTCATTTCAGCAAGTTGAAAACGAGTATTTTGAAAATCCATTATACGCTTATCAAATGCTTTCCTATCTTTTACATATTTGATTGTCTCTTCAAGCGCAAAGTCTATGTTACCCAGAGCACCTATGCCAATTGCTAATCTTTCCCACGGCAACTGTTTCATCAATTGATAAAAACCTTGGCCTTCCTCACTCCCAAGCAAATTTGTTAATGGGACCTTAACATCCTCAAAAAATAACTCGCATGTGTCATTTCCTTTTTGACCTAGCTTTTTTAGAGGTTTTCCTCTTGAGAAACCTTCTAGGTCTTTTGTTTCAACGACTACCAATGACACACCTTTAGATTTTTCATTTTTGTTTGTCTTTGCGGCTAAAACTATAAGGTCCGCTGAGCCACCATTTGTTATGAATATCTTTGATCCATTAATTCGATATTGATTTCCATCTTTTTCGGCAGTTGTTTTAATCGCTTGAACATCCGATCCAGTGCTAGGTTCTGTCATAGCTAGAGAGGCAACGTATTCACCTGTCGATAGTTTAGGAAGCCATCTTTTCTTTTGTTCATCGGTGCCATAAGCATTGATGTAATGAACCACTATTGATTGAATTGCATAGCCCCAGCTACCTGAGTCACCCGCTGTTCTTCCGAGCTCATATAAAGTGATGGCATCAAAGCCTAAATCACCACCGAAGCCACCAAATTCTTCAGGTACTGAGCTTCCTAAAATTCCAGCATCTCCTGCTTTATTCCACAAGGTTCTATCGACCTGTTGTTTTTTACCCCATTCCTCGAGATTGGGCTTTACTTCGTCAATAAAAAATTTTTTTACACTGTCAGTAAATAATTGGTGTTCTTCCATTTGCCATTTAGAAGTCGGGGTAAATAATGTCATCAAAGTTCCTCAAATTAATTTATATACCAAAAGCCTACTATAAAATGAATTTGGTTAATATCTAAATTTTGAACTTTTTTGTAGATATTTGAGGTTTTCTCCCCCAACATGTATCGATGACTACCTCGATAGTAAAATATGCTTCAGTTCTTTTGATATCGATATTCATCGTATGCCTCGCTGTGGGCGAGTTTATACTGTGGCAAGCCTTACCAGTTTCATGTTCAAATCATGAAAAAGTAGAAGCAAATAATCCTATAAAGTTTGTCACGAATGCAAAAGGCCAAGGTCCATTCAGAGGTGAGAGATGGTCACAACTAGTGGATACAGACCTTTCGCAGTGGTACCTAAAAAACAAAAAGTACGAAAGTTTAACAATTAAGAATATAGAAGATAGAATAAATATTAGCTCTTGGTGGATTCCAGCCGATAAAGAAAGTGAAAAGCGAACGGTTATTGTTGTGCACGGCATTAATGGTTCAAAGAAACAATTTAACCAATTGATACCAGCAAATATTATTGCCAATTCTGGATTAAATGTTTTGATGATAGATGTTAGAAATCATGGGGAAAGTTCATGTCCAGATGGATGGCACTTTGCTGGAATTGAAGAATGGAAAGATGTTGATGCCGCAATTGAATATCTTATCGACAAAAAAGGAATACCCGAGAAAAAAATTGGGATTCATGCGGTCTCAGGAGGAGGTCTGGGTACTTTCTTTTTGATAAAAAATAGAAAAGATCTTGGAGCATTTTCACTCGATAGTGGAGTTTTTGATTGGGATTCTATTGTTCAACATGAGTTGGAATATCACGGTGTGCCTGGGTTTACGTGGCAGCTTGCAATTTTTGTAGCTAAATTTCATGGTATTTTCTTTGATAAGAATTTGCCTAAAGAAGCTCTTAATAACTTGCAGGATAGACCACTGCTTGTTTTTCATGGTACAGAAGACACTAGAGTGCCTTTCTTCCACTCTGAGAAATTAGTTGAGTATGTAAAGAGTATTAATGGTAAAATAATATTCTTTCCATTAGAAGGAGCAGACCATACAGAAGGTGTATTATCACACTCCCAAATTTATGAGGACAACCTTCCTAAATTTTTTAAAACAAATCTTTGATAGGTAGAATCGAATATGAACAGAAAAATAATTCTCAAATCACGACCAGAAAAAGAACCTTTAGAAGAAAATTTTCAAATTGTTGAAGGGGATTTAAAGCCAGTTCAACCTGGTCAAGTCCAATTAAAGTCAATTTATTTATCTTTAGATCCCTACATGAGAGGAAGAATGAACGCAGGGCGGAGTTATGCCAATCCAGTAGAACTAGGAACTGTAATGGAGGGAGAAGCCGTTTCAGAGGTAATAGAAAGTAATAGTGATAATTTTATAAAAGGTGACATTGTTATTGGTAGAACTGGATGGCAAACGATGCCATTAGTTTCGGATAAAATTATAGAAAAAGTACATAACCCCGATCTTCCTTTAAGTCTAGCACTAGGAACATTGGGAATGCCAGGAAGAACTGCTTACATTGGAATGATGAATATTGGGAATCCAAAAGAGGGAGAAACATTAGTTGTGTCTGCTGCTTCAGGAGCTGTTGGATCTGTCGTAGGACAAATTGGAAAAATTTATGGCTGCAATGTAATAGGGGTAGTAGGTAATGAAGAAAAATCGGATTATGTTAAAGATGAATTAGGCTTTGATCATTGTCTCAATTACAACGATGATAAATTCGAAAAAAAACTAGGTGAAATTTGCAAAGATGGCGTCGACATATATTGGGAAAATGTTGGAGGGAAAACGTTCAATGCCGTTTATCCTCATCTCCGTGATTTTGCAAGGATTCCAGTTTGTGGTGTAATCTCAATGTATAATAATCAAAGCCAGCAGTTAGAGGAAGATCGTCTGCCGATGCTTTTTAGAAATGTTCTAACTTGGCGCTTGAGAATACAGGGATTTATTGTAAGAGAATTTCCTGAGCAACAATTAGAAGCAATGCAGCATTTAGAAAAGTGGTATTTGGAAGGGAAGCTAAAATACAGAGAGGATATAGTGGAAGGTTTGGACAATATGGTTGAAGCTTTTCAAGGTCTTTTAAAGGGTAAAAATTTCGGAAAGTTATTAGTAAAAGTAAACTAGGAAACAGGAGCAATTAAAGAGGAGCCTGATATGTCAGATACAAATTTGGATATAGAAAAACTAAAAAACCTCCAGTTTAAAATAATGAAAGATGTTGCAGCATCAGCGTTAATCCCGCTTATGAGAATAGGAGATCAGTTAGGGCTCTTCCAAAAACTTTCGGAATTGGGGCCTATAAATTCAAAAAAATTTGCTGAAGAGGCCAGAGTTGATGAGCGCTATTTGAGAGAATGGCTATATGCGCTATCGGCTACTGACTTTGTCTCTTACGATGGAGAAAAAGAAGAATTTTCTCTATCACCTGAACAAAGAGCAGTTTTTGCTGACGAACAAGGGCCAGCAAACATGATGGGAGCGTATGAAGTTCTAGCCGGACAAGTTTATGCGGAGGAGAAAGTGTTAGAGGCTTTTAAAACAGGAAATGGTGTAGCCTATGAAAATGCATGCCCTCTGTGTTTTACCGGAACTGCTAGATTTTTCAAACCATCTTATCAGGTAAATCTTATAAAAAAATGGCTTCCAATGATTGATGGTTTTGAGGAAAAAATGAAGTTGGGAGGAAGTTTTGCTGATGTGGGCTGTGGCCATGGGTTGTCTACTTTGATGGTGGCACAAGCGTTTCCAGAGGCAAGCGTCTTTGGCTTTGATTTTCATGAACCATCAATAATTGAGGCAAAAAAACTAGCTGACAATGCTGGAAGTTCAGAGAAAATTAGTTATGAGATAGCTGACGCTAAAAGCTACTCAGGCAATTACGATTATATCGCTTTTTTTGATTGCCTTCATGATATGGGTGATCCCGTAGGGGCAGCAAAATATGCCTACGATCGCTTAAACGATGGTGGAGCTGTAATTCTCATTGAGCCAACAGCAAATGACAAGCCAGAGGAGAATTTCAATATATATGGACAGATGTATTATTCATTTTCAACCATGGGTTGTATCCCAGTTTCTAAATCTCAGGAGGTAGGCTTAGCCTTAGGTGCTCAGGCTGGACCTGCTAAACTAATTGAGGTTTTAGAAAAGGCAGGCTTTAAGGACTGCAAGATAGTCAAAAAAAATGCAACGAATATGGTTTTAGAGGCGAGAAAATAAAAGCTTATAATTTATCATGCAAATTCCTGCTATAAAAAGCGAGCAACCTGATAAAAGCATCGCGTTTTGGTAATTTCCAAAAAAGTCGATCATTAAACCAGAAACGTATGGCCCAATAATCTGGCCGATGCTAAAGGTAGTAGTTAAAAAAGCTACAGCAAATGTTATTGATCCAGCGTGCCTTATCTTTCCCTCCATTAACACCAAACCTACGATGCCAACAACACCAAATCCATATGCCACGCAGGCAAATAATGAAGCACCAATTCCTTCAAAAAAATACAATGTAAGTATACCTGAAGAACAGGTTAGGCATGATAGGGCCAGAGATATATGATTACCAGTAATTTTACTGATAGATTGCCAGATGAAAATGGCTGGCATAGCAGCAATCCCAACGAAGATCCAACTCGTATGCTGAATGTTCTCTAATGCAGGAGTGTTGACCGCCAAAGCTGCGATAAAGGTACCAAAAATAATATAGCCAAACCCAAAAAATAAGTAACCTACTGAGATACCGACGAAGCCTAAACAGAGTTTATTCGACTGAGAGGTCTGATCAATGCTTGCTTCTGAACCTACTTCTAGTGGACTTGAAATGATCGGTATAGTTAAAACCAAGCAAATCAACGCTATCACAAACCATTGGTAGTACCACTGCAAGTCAAACATAGAGCAGATCCATACAGCTATAGCACTTAAAAACATTCCAACACCAAAACCCGATATATGAGCTAAACGAAGATCTATACGACCGGTAACTGTAATCTGAGAAAAAATTAGATTTGTCGCAATAACTAACCCAATTGCACCTGAAATTCCCTGGAGGAATCTTAATAGAATAAATAAGTAAAAATCACTAGTTGAACCCATAAGGCCAAGTGTCATAATGGAAACTACAACCGATAGATAAAGCGTAAGCCTTTGTTTGTTTGCAAAAGAATAAACAAGGGGAATGATCGAACCAATTAGATATCCCAAATAGTTAGAAGAAGCTATCAAGCCGATATCTGCAGAAGAAATATTAAGAGTATTCTGCATGTAGGGAATTATAGGAGTATAGGCAAACCTGCCTAAGCCGCCAGTAATTGCCACAACACAAATTCCTACCAGTGCCAATCTAAACTGTGAATTAGTTGTTAAAAATGACATTTCTTTTTATAGTTCCTATGATTGAATATAGCTTTTCTTACGCCTAAAGAATATGCAAACAAAAGGATAGCCATAAATGATTAGTGCGGAAAGTTTTTTTGAAAGAGACCTGGTTCTCATCGGAGCGGGGCATACAAATTGTCTGTTTTTGAAAATGTGGGCAATGAAGAGTAATCCTTCTATTCGAGTGACACTAATAAATCCAGATCCTATTTCCTCTTATACCGGCATGCTACCTGCTCTGGTAGCTGGTTTATGTGCCAAATCAGATGCTCAAATAAATTTATTCAGTTTGTGTAGAGCTACAGAAACAAGATTAATTATCGATACTGTTAAAAAAATCGATAAGAAAAAAAGTCAAATTATGTGTAAGACTGGGAGGATTGTAAACTTTGATCTCCTATCCATAAATATTGGATCTAACTCCGTCCCTTTAATAAATGGGTTTAAAAAATTTGGATGCAGTGTTCGGCCTCTAGCTGCATTTCAAGAGCGTTGGGAAAACTTTTTGGAGTCCATTAATGAAAAATCGTCTCCGGTTATTTGTGTTGTTGGGGGAGGCCTAGCAGCAATTGAGTTGAGTTTCGCGATGGATATACGATTGAAAAAGACTGAATTAGAAGATTTCAAGATTAAAATTTTTGAAAGTGGTAAAGCTTTTGAAAAATTGAGCCCAAATCAGCAAAGATATTTGAAAAACAAAGCCAAGCTACGAAAAATTGAAATAATTGAAAACACTACTATAAAAGAAGTTTCAAATAATGGATTAATACAAGAAAACGGTAACTTGGTTCATGCAAATTTTATTATTTCTTGTATAGGACCTCAACCAAATGATTTGTTTAAAAAGTCAAAAATTGAAAACAAAGATGGATATGTTTGCGTCGACGAAACGCTAAGAGTTATAGGTTTTCAAAATGCGTTTGCAGTTGGTGATTGTGCACATTTCCCTTCTAAAGCTGTAGATAAGTCAGGAGTTTATGCAGTTAGGCAAGCACCAATTCTTTATAAAAATATCCTTAAGCTTTTTAAGAACAAGCAGCTAATTCGATTTAAACCTCAAAGTGATTATTTAAAGCTGATTGTCTATGAAGGTGGATCAGCGATTTTTCTTAGAAATGGGGTTGCCTTTTCAGCAAAATGGGTTTGGGCATTAAAAAGTTTTATCGATAAAAAGTTTATAAAGAATTTTAAAAAACTCAGTGAGACGGTCACTAAAGATATGGAAAACGCGCGAAGCAATAACCAAAAAATGCTTTGTGGTGGCTGTGGCTCGAAAGTCGGAAATGTTATTTTGGAGTCTTCATTAAGAAAGTTATCAGATCCTAGCTCAAAACATATTGTTAGTAAAATAGGAGATGACGCAGCAATTATAAAATTTAATTCCTTGTTTCAAGCTTTGACGACCGATCATCTTAGGTCATTCACAAAGGATGCATGGCTTCAAAGTAAAATAACGGCGACTCACGCTTTGGGTGATATTTGGGCAATGGGATCCAATCCCGAAATCGCTCTCACAAATATTATTATTCCAGAGTCCTCCAACGACATACAAAAGCGAACAATCGAAGAAATTATAGATGGGGCCAATAGTGTTTTTGGTGCTGAGGGAGTAAAGATAGTGGGCGGTCATACCTCTTTAGGAAAAGAGCTAGTGATCGGGTTCACGTTGGGAGGTTTTTCCAAAAACCAACCTAAGACTGTCGATAAGGCAAGCGTAGGTGATCAAATAATATTAACAAAACCATTAGGCTCTGGAGTTTTATTGGCAGGGGAAATGCGTTTTGAAGGTGAAGGGCAGGATCTAAAAAATCTTTTTGATGCAATGTCTAAGTCACAAAGTTCTATCGCAAATGTGTTGAGGAAAGTTGCAAACTCGATGACGGATATCACTGGATTTGGCTTAGGTGGCCACCTTCTAAACATAGTTTCAAAGTCTAACGTAGGAGCAAAACTATATTTGGATCAGATACCAGTATACCCTGGTGCCAATAATCTAATAGCCAAAGATATTAGGTCTTCGATTTTCGAGAACAATTATATGTATTCTGAGAGAATGATTATTAAAACAACAGCGAATACAGATATCCTTTTTGATCCCCAAACATCCGGTCCATTACTTGCTACCGTTCCGAAGAGCAAAGTAAAGGGTATTATTACATCTGGTGAAGAGTTGGGTTTTGAGTTTAAAGTAATAGGCGAATTGACAAATGGAAAGCCCTACATAGAGGTATTATAGAGTGTTCATTCTATTATTTGCTGTTTGTAATATTCTATCCACCATTAAACTTAGCCCCTTTTTGGAAATATCATCTAATCTTAGGGTAGCAAATACTTCTTTTTCCTCTCTTAAGAGTCCCCGTTTGTATCTGGGGTCATAATGCTTTTCTATCAATTGTTTTGCGAGTTCAATAAACTCTTTATTTTTCGCCATTTGTAACCAACTTTCTACAACTTTACGTCCAGCTATGGTCGAGAGGCTCGTAATCTGTTTTTCTAATAAATCTAGATCACGTGTTATTTCTGAATATTCTTCAACTAAAAATTGTGCCCTCTGTTCAACTGCAGCCGATATTTCAATTTGTGGAGAGCTTTTCATTAACTTCCAAAATTCTTTAGGTATATGCAAGTTTCCAATTTTATTGGATTCTGCTTCAACAAATATAGGTTCACCAGTTTTGAGATTTTTTACTTTATCATAAATCAAAGTTTCGAATAATTTTTGAGATGGTTGTTTCTGACCTTGTGATCCAAATACTGACCCTTTATGATTAGCTAGGCTTTCCAAGTCGATCGTTTGCCCATTTCTTTCTTCTATTAAATTAAGCATTTTTGTTTTTGCTGTACCCGTATTACCCGTTATTAGTATTAGAAAGTAATTTTCTATATTGTTATTTAGGAATTCACCGACATGTTTTCGAAATGATTTATAGCCTCCATCCACTACTCCTACATTCCATCCTATTTGGTCAAGTACAGTTGCAAAGGCATAGGATCGCTGTCCACCTCGCCAACAGTAGATTAAAGGGAGCCAATCTCGTTTTTTTTCTCGAATATTCTCTTTTAAATGATTTGAAATGTTTTCTGAGATAAGAGCAGCACCTAATTTTTTTGCTTCAAACTTACTATTTTGCTTATATATGGTGCCTACCATCTCACGCTCTTTATCAGAAAGAACCGGTAAATTAATTGCGCCAGGTATATGATCAACCTCATACTCGGATGGCGACCGAACATCTATTACATCATCGAGTTTTTTCAAGTCGATAGCGGAAAAACTTATACGTTTAATTGCCATATCTTTATTAATGCCTCTTTTAAAATCTTTCAACATGATGTGCTGCTATTAGATTAGTATTAACTTAGGCGAAAAAATTGGAGGATACAAAAATGTTTTCAAATTTACGAAGAGTTGTAACTGGAAATGATGCAAGTGGAAAATCGTTGATAACGTTTGATGGCCCACCCCCTGCGTCCTATGAAATGGGTGCAGGAGGACTTTATGAATTATGGGACTCTGCAGGAAATGGCCTAAATTCGAAGGATAATCTTGATCGTGGGCTAGGAAAAGTAGTTCTCGGTCCACAATCTGGGGGAGTAAAATTTCGGTATTTCGCAATAGCGCCAACTCCAGAGGGGATCTCGAATGATGAGTTAAATAAAATGTTTGCTAAAGTATTTGGAGATATTAATGCGGCCGATGATCGTGTGGATGTAACTCGGCATCCTGGAATGCATAAAACTAAAACATTGGACTATATAATCCTCCTTAAAGGAACTGCTAAATTAATTCTAGATAATGATGAAACCGATCTTAAGCCCTTTGATGTTTTAGTACAAAGGTCTACTAACCATGCTTGGGTATGCACCAGTCAGGACCCTGCTTTATTCATAGCTGTACTTATAGCAACCGAAGTAGATATCTAAATCACCCTTCCTTTTGGTTTTATTGAATGAAGATTTGTTTTTACATTGTGTCAATTTGTCGCTAACTTTTTAAATATAAGAACAAATATAAAAGGGGGAGAACGATGAAAAAACTAATTTTTGGAATTTTTTCTGTAGTAATCATTTCTATTACTTCACATCTAGCGGTAGCTAAAGAGATAAGTGTTACTTATGTTGCTGGACATCCACCGGTATTCAGATGGGTGAAACACGTAAACCAAACATTTATTCCAGCCGTGAACAAATCTTTGGAGGGTAGCGGCCATTCTATTAAATGGAGTGAGCAATATGGGGGTTCCTTGGCAAAGGTTGGAGATGAGCTTGAAGCGGTTGAAGAAGGGTTGGCTGAGTTAGGAGGAATATCAAGTTTATTTGACCCTGCTAAACTAGCGGTGCAAAACGTCACTTATTATTCTCCTTTTGTTTCAAGTAACGTTGACAAAGTATCCGAGTTAATGACAAGAATGCAGTTCGAGAACAAAGATATGAAGGCAGCTTGGGAAGCGAATGGATTAATTCAGCTAGGTGGTTCAATTGCAATCGATGATTACTTACTAATGACTACATTTCCCGTTAACTCAATCGATGATTTGAAAGGTAGGAAAATTGGCGCTCCTGGACCCGCAGTTACTTGGTTGAAAGGTACTGGTGCTGTTGGTGTGTCTGGTAATTTAACAACATATAACAATGAGATTAAAGCTGGGGTTTATGATGGCGTTATAGTTTTCGCCTCAGCAGCGCTACCAGGAAAATTGCATGAAGTAGCCCCCTATATCACCAAAATGGGATTTGGAGCGCAATATGCGGGCTCTATTGCCGCTAATAAAGATTGGTTTGAGTCACAACCACAAATAGTCCAAAAAGCTTTAATTGATGCAGGAGAAACTTATCGGGTTGCCTATCAAAAAGATCTCGGGGCGTCGGTAGCTAAGTTTCTTTCAATTATGGAGTCGCAGGGAGCAAAAATATCTGAGGCCAGTGACAGTATGAGAGAAAGGTGGGCTGCTGGTATGGATAATGTAGCCATGGAATGGGCAAAAAAGCTAGATTCTTCTGGTGTGAATGGAACTGCAGTTCTAAAAGCCTATATGGACACGATGAGGTCAGCTGGTGCTAACCCAGTACGTAACTGGGATAAAGAGTAGAGACGCTTTGAAAGAGGGTTCCCTTATATGGGGAGCCTCTTTCTTTCTTCCATTAATTTAAAATGAAAATTGCTTATCAAAAGCTCTTTGAGAAAATAGAAATATTTTCAGATGCAATTACTCAGACGTTTAATATTGCTGGGACGTTATTGATTGTTTTTGTCATGGTTATCGTAAACATAGATGTTATTGGACGTGAGCTATTTCTGGTTCCGGTAGCAGGGGTACCTATGATGGTATCGAT
Organism: uncultured Alphaproteobacteria bacterium; assembly: GCA_902556405.1. Lineage (GTDB taxonomy): Bacteria > Pseudomonadota > Alphaproteobacteria > Rhodobacterales > Rhodobacteraceae > CACIJG01. The sequence continues at coordinate 121,256 of CACDWF010000002.1, forward strand.
GTCAATTGTTGCAATAGTATTTTTACAAACGCCTCAAACATTTAAGCAAGGTAGGCTTACACAAAATAGTGCCATACTGGATACAATTGGGAAAAAGAGTCCTGCTGCAAGATTAGGAATAGAACTTATCTTTAGCGCAGCAGCGTTCTATTTAATACTACAAATATTTTTAGCAACATTTCCTTTATTTAAAAAAGCTTGGGTGAGAAATACATATGAGGGAACTATTGGGGATTTCACAGCACCAATTTGGCCAATCAAATTTATAATTCTCTTGGGATGTGCTTTGTTAATGGTACAAATTTTTTTATTCTTCATGAAAAAGGTTCTTGTATTTTTGCATAAAGAAGGAACAAAAAATGAGCCCATTTGAAATAGGTCTATATTCGCTAGGTGCAACAGTAATTTTGGTTTACCTAGGATTTTGGGTTCCATTTGCTTTAATGCTTTCATCATACGTAGGTGTTTGGTTAATAAAAGATTCTTCTATTTTGGCAGGGAAATTATTGGCTCTAGCTGCCTCAGAAAGTATCTCAAGCTACTTCTTCGGTGTTGTACCCCTGTTCGTCTTTATGGGGAATGTAGTCTCAGCGACCGGCATGGGTGAAGATGCCTATGATGTCGCAAATCAAGCATTCAGAAAAATAAGGGGTGGATTGGCGATTGGAACCGTTGGGGCAAACGCAGTTTTTGCTGCTATCACAGGTATCTCTATTGCATCAGCAGCAGTTTTCACAAAAATTGCTGTACCGCACATGATAAAATTTGGCTACTCTCCGAGGTTTTCGGTTGGTGTTGTAGCCGGATCTTCCGTTCTAGGAATGTTGATACCGCCAAGTTTACTCCTGATTTTATATGGGATACTAACCGAACAATCCATTGGTGATTTATTTATAGCGGCAATTATCCCTGGTATTTTATTGGCGATGGTTTTTGGTTTTGGCATTTTGTTACTAAGTTTTTTCTGGCCATCGTTTGTTCATTCCAAAAAAGAAAATTCTAAACCAGATTTGCAGCTAATGAAACTAAGAGAGTTTTTACAAAAAGGAGCACCTTTAGTTATATTAATTGTTGTTGTTTTAGGAGGAATTTACGGAGGTTTTTTTACTCCTATAGAGGCAGGGGCCATCGGGAGTTTTGGAGCAGTATTAATTGGTTTGATCAAACGTAGATTATCGCTAGCAACTCTTTGGGAAGTTTTAGTTGAAACTGGCTATATAACGGCAGCAATCTCATTTTTAATAATTGCGGCTCAAATGTATGCGAGAATGTTGGCGCTTTCAGGCATGCCATCAGAGTTTGGATCATTCGTTGTAAGTTCAGAATTCAGTATTATGTCTATGATACTTTTATATATACTCTTAGTTATTTTAATGGGAACGATACTAGATAGTGGGTCAATAATGTTAATCCTAGTTCCACTAATGTATCCGATTTTAGTCACTTTAAACATAGATCTCATCTGGTTTGGAATTGTAACGGTTATTGCGGTCGAAGTAGGTCTATTAACCCCTCCATTAGGAATTTCCGTGTTTGTAATAAAGTCATCTCTTGATGATAAGTCTATTACACTGGGCGACATCTTTATTGGCGCCTTTCCTTTTGCTATTATGATGATTGCCGTCTTGTTTTTAGTTTTAGCATTTCCACAATTGACTACATTTTTATTATAAGGAGAAGTAATGACAAAAAAAATTATTGATCTTTCAGTTGCATTAGAAACTGGCATTATCTCTGATCCTCCAATGGCATTACCAAAAATTGAGTATATAGATCATACAAATTCTGCTGAACAAATATGTTCATTCTTTCCAGGGCTTACCAAGGATGATCTGCCTGGAGGTGAGGGATGGGCAGTTGAGCAATTATCTGTAAGCACCCACAACGGAACTCATTTGGATGCGCCTTATCACTTTCATTCAACTATGGATGGAGGAAAAAAGTCGATGACTATTGACGAAGTCCCACTGGAATGGTGCTTCAATGCTGGGGTAAAGTTTGACTTTCGCCATATGGAAGATGGTTATGTTGTTACGCCCAATGATATTAAAGATGAACTGCAAAGAATTGAGTATGAGATTAAACCTTTCGACATAGTTCTCGTAAATACTTCTGCAGGAGAACGATATGGTGAAGATGATTATTTAGTTAAGGGGTGCGGTATTGGACGAGATGCTACTCTTTTTTTGTTAGAAAAAGGTGTCAAGATTACTGGTACAGATGCATGGAGCTGGGATGCCCCTTTTGTTTATACAGCAGAAAAATATAAAACTACAAAAGACCCCTCAATTATCTGGGAGGGTCATAGAGCGGGAATGGAAAAAGCATACTGTCATATGGAAAAGTTAAGTTCACTAGAAAAATTACCAGATTATGGATTCACGGTCTCCTGTTTCCCATTTAAAATAAAAAAGGCATCCGCAGGCTTCATTCGAGCCGTTGCCATATTAGATTATTAGAGAAAAAAATGAGTGATCCAATTAATCTAAGAGAAATGCCAGATCAAGCACAGGTTATATTTAAATGTAATGGAAAACCAGTTGGGAAAATGCGTAACGAACTTACAGTGGATATGGTATCTCCATTAAAAGAAACATTTGAATTAGCAACTGATGAGGGGAGTTTTCATGGCGGAGATTCTACAGCGCCTCCACCACTAGCTTTATTTATTGCTAGTATCACAGGGTGTATCATGACCCAAATCAGAGCTTTTTCTAAAAGAATGAAAATACAAGTAGAAGATCTTAATGTCGAAACAAAAGTTACATGGAATTGGAAAAAAGTTGAAAACATCTATGAAACTTCACCAGAGAAACTTGAGATGAATATTTATATTGATAGCTCAGAAAGTTTAGAAAGGGTAAAAGCACTAGTGCAGGCTTCAAAAAAAGGATGCTTTATAGAGCAGACATTAAGCCAAAAAAATACAATCAATCATAAGTTGAAAATACAGGATAAGTGGCTTGACATTTAACAAGTGCTGATGACTGATGAAAGCTAATGTCAAATAATTAATAAAAGTTGTTTATTTTTAAAAGCTACCGATAATTTCGTCAAAATTAGTACCCTCAGAAAGTGTCCCAAAAGCGCCACTCCAGGTCGGACCCAATCTACTATCACAGAATGCTGAAATTTTTTCCTCTTGCCCACTTCTTATAAATATAGAGGCCTGAATAAGGCATGCCATTTTTTCAGTAATTAGTCGAGCCTCAGTTTCGATACCTTTGGAGGAATCCAAATTGCTTTTTAAATTGGCAAGACTTACGTCAAAGTTACGATTTGCACCCTTAGCTAAGTCTAGCTCTTTAAGTAAAGCTGGCAGAGCATTTTTATCTCTTTGTAATGCTCTTAAGACATCTAAACACATAACGTTTCCACTTCCTTCCCATATGCTATTCAGGGGAGCTTCTCTATAAAGCCTAGGCATAACTGACTCCTCTATATATCCAGGGCCGCCATGACACTCTAAAGCCTCAAAGACTAAATAGGGAGCTCTCTTTGTCACCCAGTATTTACTTATAGCAGTGCTTATGCGAGCGAAGGAACGCTCATCTTCATTGGAATTTTGATTATCAACGGCTCTTGCTACTCTAAGTGACAAATTCAAAGCAGCTTCACTTTCCAAAATCATATCTGCAACAACGTTTCTCATCAACGGTTGATCGATCAGTCTTTTTTGAAATGCAGACCTGTGAGAGACATGATGTAGAACTTGAACAACTGCTTGACGCATTAAAGACGCTGAGCTGACAGCACAGTAAATTCTATTTCCTGTAACCATATCGAGAATAGTCTTAATTCCCTTACCTTCTTCTCCAATCATTGTGCCAAGGGTATTATCAAGTTCAATTTCAGACGATGCATTTGATCTGTTTCCAAGCTTGTCTTTAAGTCTCTGAATGAAAAAACTATTTCGTTCCCCGTTTGGTTTCCATCTTGGAACAAGAAAACACGACAAACCGACATTAGTGTTGGCTAGCACAAGAAAGGCATCGCACATTGGGGCTGAACAAAAGTACTTATGCCCAGTAAGAAGATATTCTGATCCATTGCCAACACTTGAGGACACCGGTTTTGCTCGTGTAGAGTTGGCTCTAACATCTGATCCACCTTGTTTCTCAGTCATAAACATACCTATTGTTCCACCCACTTTCTGATCAATGGGGATATCTCGATCATCATACTTATTAGATAGTACTTTTGGTAACCATTGAGCTTCTAAGTCTGGATTATGCTTCAGTGCCGGAATAACAGAATACGTCATTGCCATTGGGCACATAACACCTCCCTCAACCTGGTTAAACATATAAGTGAGTGCCATATGTGCGACCTGTGACCCTTGTTTTTTATGCTTCCATGCAAAACTTGGGATTTCATTCTTTATAGCTACTCCCAAGAGGTGGTGGTAAGAAGGATGATAATCAATGTAGTTAATTCTATTGCCATATTGATCGAATGCCTTTAATTCTGGCGGATTTTTATTTGCCTTCTCAGCATGATCAAACATTTCAGTGCAGCCAATCAAATATCCAAACGCACTTAGATTTTTTTCTGCCCAACCCGCTCCTTCTCTATTAACGGCATCTCTAAGATTTTTATCATTTTTCCATAAATCTTGATTGCCCATATATGGTGGCATGTTTTCAACTTCATGGGTAGGTAATTGTTTAATTGGTCTGAGATGGTTCATATTATTTATTCCATTTTATTAAGTGAAAGCACACTATTTATTCCTATAGTCCCGGGAGTCCTCACACTACAGTAAACCCCAAAATCCTGATGACCAAAACGTTCATTAAGTATACCTATGGTATCACAATTATGTTGGCCTGTCTTAGTATTAGTTTTTGTAGCATTACATCGCTCAATTCTATCAACAACCTTTAACTCTACTCCATTAATTTTAATTAATTCACCAACCCAATCAAATTCCGTCCATGGCTTCCCGGTTCGTATCCATATATTTCCTCTAAACCTTTCAGGTTCCAAGCCAATACCTGCTTTTTTAGAGAGGTCTTCGAGAGAGTCCAACGAGTTGATAGAAATTGACTGGAAAGGGGTGTCTGTGAGAGCTGTATCGGCTACGCTAACTAATTTGGTAGGTTTCGGAAATTTATCAGAACAAATAGGGAGCAACCAGTTCACAAAAGTTTCTCGGTCAGTATGATCACTAAGATCTAATGATATAGGTTTTAGCTCGGGATGTTTAAAAGTATATTTTTGATCATCAGTCCTTATTGACTCGACGGCTGATAGCTTCGGCATAATTGAGCCTCTTAGAAACTTAGTACACGGTTGCCACTCATTCGATAATTGGTCAAAAGAACTTTTTTCATGCACCAATGCCCACATTCTGTCCAACGGAAGAGCTTTTCTTTTTTCTAACTTAATCTGTGTAATTTCTTCGCGACTTATCGATTTTATTGGATGTCGAAAAATCTTTTCCACTCTAATAGGCAGGGCGCTTCGTAAATACATTATGGCCTCATAGTTACAAGATAAGGTTTTGGACTTTTCAATCGGTAAGCTTTAAGCGCGAGTTCTAACCAAGATATTAGTCGTGGACGTGTTTCTCTAGGATCTATCAAGTCATGGGCAGAAAAACCTTCTGCTCTTGGAATCGGTGATTGTCGTTGAGCTAGTTGATCCTCAAGCTCCTTCTGTTTTTTTTCAGGATTTTTAGCCATAGCAATTTCCTTTGAAAATGCAACGGCAACGCCACCTTCTACAGGTAAAGCACCACTTAAGGCACTGGGCCAAAGTAATGTGAAGCTATCAGGCCCATAGTGTGCAGTAGCGGCTACTCCGAAAGATTTGTGCATATGGACAGACGCCCATGGCACTCTTGATTGCATTATCGCAGATATGGCAGCTGTGCCAAATCTAATTGTACCACTTTTTTCTGATTCTGGACCAATCATGAAACCTGGTTCATCTACCAAACTGATAATGGGAATATGGAAACTGTTACAAAAATCAGAAAATCTTTCTAATTTCTTTGAGGCACTTGTTGTCATCGCCCCTGCGTAAAACATGCAGTCATTAGCGATAACGCCAACTGATTGACCATTAAGTCTACCTAAGCCTGTTACGAGGCTTGGACCATATTTTTTACCAATCTCGAAAAAGGTGCTTTGATCATCATTTATATCTAGTAGGGATGTGATGATCTTTCTGACGCTATATGGTCTACGTCTATCTTTTGGTATAATATCGATTAATAAATCATCACAACGATCCTCCTTGTCCTTGGTAGAAATAGAGTCTGGAAACGTCCAAGCATTATCCGGCACGAAGGAAAGAAATGTTTTTATTTGTTCGAAAGCGTCATCCTCTGTTTTTGCAAAGTTGTTTATTACTCCGCTTTTTAAGTGTACATCAGGCCCACCAAGAGCTTCTTTTGTAACATCTATATTTAATGCTCTTTTTACGACTTTTGGCCCTGCTATTAGTACCAGCGAGGTCTCTGTCATTACTGAAAAGTGTGAGGCTACTAGACGAGATGCGGGCAGGCCGGCAACTGGTCCCAAAGCAGCCGTTGCCACAGGCACTTCGCCCAAAGTGTTAGCAAGCGAAATAAATCGTGAAGGCGTATATACGGCATCACTCGTAGGTCGATTGCTTTTTTCTTGATTAGTGCCACCAACAGATCCTCCAGCTCCTTCATGCAATCGAATTAAAGGGACCTTGTATTTTAGCGCTAGTTCTTCTGTGTAAATACTTTTCCTTAACCCGGCAGCATTTGGTGATCCACCTTTCAAAGAAAAATCTTCTCCTCCTATGACCACTGGTCTTTTATTGATTTTCCCAAATCCTAGGATAAAGTTTCCAGGAGTAAATTTCTTGAGTGATCCATTGTCATTATACTCTGAGAAACCAGCACTTTTACCAATTTCATTGAAAGATTTATTATCTAGTATCCTGTTGATCCTTTCTCGTATAGGTAGTCGACCTTTTTTATACTGCAATTCTACAGCCTCTTTGCCACCCATCTGGTCAGCAAAATTTCTCTTCTCATTGATTTCTTTTGCCTCTTTTTCCCAAGTCAATGTCTATCTCCAATTTATTATGTCTGGATACTGTTAAGTTTCTTGACAAACTCTTTTTCGTTATAAAAATTCTTTTTGCCGATCACAACAAAAACAGGATCCTTTTCATTGTTTGTTTTTTTAATTTCCAAAGTTAATCCATCATATTGGATTGTACATAATTCTCCCTTATTATCTTTAAAAAATCCTTTTGCTCTTTCGATATTATAAATTGGATCCCGCAAAAGCGTGCTGAGAGCATCGGTGTTTATTGTTCCAGTAGGTTTTATAGTTGATGAAATGAATTCATGTGCTTGCCTTTTCTCTAATTTTATTTTGTCACTTTTATCTTTTTCACTTGGAGTAAAGTCTAGAAGCATATCTTTTTCTTCAATATGTGCGTTCACCGTTTTTAAAAACTTCCGTATTTTAAAACGTTTTGATAAAGTGTCGATACAATTCAATAGCTCATCTTCTTTAAGCAAATCAGTTTTATTCAATACCAAGAGATCATGTTGCTCGATTTGTAAACTAATTGTATCACTGATATACAAGTCGTTTAATTGTGACCTAAGTCGGGATGCATCTGTTAACAACACTGTTCCATGAAATGACAGGAAGTCCATGAGCGATATTGTTTGTATTATTTTAGAAGGTAAAGCAATCCCGCTTGCCTCAAGCACAATATGATCTGGTAAAATCTCATTTGAATTCATACTCTCTAAAGTTTCTATCAACTCATTTCCATAGCTACAACACACGCATCCACCCGCGATGCTCAGAACGGAGTCGGTTCTAGCTTCAATTAAGGACTCGTCAATGTTAACGTCACCAAAGTCATTCACCAGTAGCGCTATTTTTTTCTTAGTTGTCCTGAGTAAATTATTTATTAATGTCGTTTTACCTGTTCCAAGGTAACCCGAGATCAATGTCAGAGGAATGCCCACAATTACGCACTATTTTCGATAATATGTGGTTTGCCGCCTTTAATTGTCCCTAAGATTTTTTGATCTTTAAATTTAATTTCATCAACATCAAAGGGATCCTCTTCTAGTACGCAACAATCCGCTTTTTTACCCGTTTCTAGTGATCCTACTTCATGATCTATCTTAAGAGTAAACGCAGCTCCTAAAGTTATGGCATATAATGCTTCCATTTTATTAATTTTTTCATAATCCCCCAAAGTTCTTCCTGAAATTGTTAATCTATTCATAGCACACCAAGCTGTAAATAGTGGCCCAAGGGGGGTTACTGGAGCATCGGAGTGTATTGCCAAAGGGACTTTTTCTTGAAGTGCTGTTTTACAGGCATTCATTCGATGAGCTCTTTCTGGACCAACCGTTAAGGAGTAATGTTCATCTCCCCAATAAAAATGGTGGTTAGAAAATAAGTTTGCGCACATACCAAGCTTATTCATCCTTTTAAATTGAGCAGTTGATGCAAGCTGACAATGTTGAAGAGTAAACCTATGATCATTTTTAGGAAATTTAGCCAGAGCATCTTCTAGGCAATCTAAGGCTAATTCGGTAGCTTCATCTCCATTAGTATGCGTGTGTACTAAAATGTTATTTTCTAATGCAAGCTCATAGGCTTCTTGTATATGTTCCGGTGCTGTGTACCACATGCCATTGGGAGCTCCATTATAATATCCAGGCCACTTAAGTCTAGCAGTGAAGCCTTGAATTGAGCCATCTGCAACAATTTTTATTGAACCTAGTCTTAAATTTTCCGTAGATTTTTGTTTGAGTTCTAAGACTTTAGGAATTAATTCTTTTGGGCTTATCCCCTGCATATATCGTAAAGAAACGATTCGAGCTGGAAAATCTGCTTCCGATGTAACCTGTAGCATCATTTCAACAGCCTCATCTGTTTGAAGGTTTGCGAGGTCAGCAGCAGTAGTGACCCCAGCTCTGGCACATATTTTCCCAAAATTTCTTAGACCTTCTGCATCTCCTGAGAGCCAATCCTTGCCTAAGCCAACATGCCTAGTTACCAAAGCAATGGTTTCAGCCCCTCTTATCTCCCCAGATGGAAGACCATCTTCACCGAGAGGAAGGCCCTCATGATTTATGCCTGTTCTCAAAAATCCTGCCAGCTTTAAGCCAACTGAGTTTATATTGAGTTTATGTCCAGACGCATGTAGTATCCCAATCGGTCTTTGATCTGAAACTACATCTAGTATTTTTCTGTCCACTGCTTTGTCGTCAAAATAAATTGGGTCTAATCCCCATCCTGCTAATGGTGCGTTCGGGTCCAATAAGGTTTCATTCTCTTGTTTAAGTTTCTGAACAAGCTCTTTCACATTTTTAACGCCAAGGCTAATTGTTCCATCGGGCTTTTGTCTATCAAAATACCCACAATATAATTTACTCCACAATGCACCTTCGAATAAATGACTATGCCCCTCAACAAGACCCGGCATTAAAACGTAATTCTCAAAACTTTTATCTAGTTCATACTTGCCATCAGGTTTAATTGTATTGAGGTCTCCCACTTGAACAATTTTACCATCCATAACACTCATGTATTGTGCCTCTGGATTTCTACGGTTCATTGTAATTATTTTTTTTGCCTTAAAAATTTTTAACAAGAATAAACCTTTCAAAAAAAACTTCTGTTTATACAAAAGCTTGATATCATCAATATTAAATGTGACTTTTGAATGATAATCAATCAAATGTTTCTATTGCAAATTAGTTTACCTTAAGTCAATCTAATTATTTGGGGGCGTAAAGTGAAAATCGGGCAAAAATTCAATTAACTAGAAAGGTCGAGAAATGAATAAACATTTTTTAAAAACGTTACTTCTCACTGCTACTCTGATTTTTACGTCATTAGGCGTAAGTTTTGCAGAGCCGAAAAAGGGCGGTACTCTGATAGCTGCTGTTGGGAATAGCCCACGACATTTAAATCCAGCTGTTCAATCAGGAATTGTGACCGGATTTCCGGGCGCACAACTCTTTGCAACACCAATTCGATATGACAATAATTGGGAACCACAGCCTTATCTTGCTGAGTCATGGGAAATAAGTGATGGTGGAAAAACAGTTAGACTTAATCTTGTGAAAGATGCTGTGTTTCATGACGGAGTTCCTATTAAATCTAGTGACGTAAAGTTCTCCTTGGAAACAATTAAAAAGAATCATCCCTTTAAAACTATGTTCGCTCCTGTTGTGTCGGTAGAAACACCTGACGAGCATACGGCCATTTTAAAATTATCATCTCCACACCCTGCTTTAATGTTAGCCATGTCATCACAATTGATGGCTATAATACCTGAGCACGTTTATGGAGATGGTCAAGATCCAAAAACACATCCACAAAACTCTGAAAATGTTGTTGGATCGGGTCCCTTTAAGCTTGTTGAATTCAAATCAGGTGAGCATATCATCTTGGAAAGATTTGATGATTTTTTTATAGATGGGAGACCATACCTAGATAAGATGGTTCTTAAAATTATAAAAGATCCGGCAACCAGAACTATAGGGCTTGAAAATGGCGAAATTGATTTTTATGCCTTCGAAAATGTGGCTAGAAACATTGTTCGATTGAAAAAGAACGATAACCTGACAGTAACGCCTGATGGATATGCAGCCATTGGACCAATCGACTGGTTAGCTTTCAATACAAAAGATGGGAAAACAGCTGACGTGAATGTGAGACGTGCTATCGCTTATGCAATAGACAGAAACTTCATTCTTAAAGCTATTATGTTAGGCGTTGCTGATGAGGCTCGAACTGGTATTCATCCTGGAAGTCCTTTTTATGAGCCGAATGTGGAGCCATATAATCTAGATATTGATAAGGCAAACAAAATACTTGATGATGCCGGTTATAAAAAGGGTAGTGATGGTATGCGGTTTGGATTGACAGTCGACTTTGGTTGGCCAGGGCTAAAACCAAACGCCGAATATACAAAGGCGGCACTCAAGAAAATAGGTATAGACGTAACCGTAAGAGCATCTGCCGACTTTCCAACATGGGCAAAGACTGTTAGCAACCATAATTTTGATCTAACCTGGGATACCGTTTTTAATTGGGGAGATCCTGTTATAGGTGTTCACAGAACCTATCAGACCTCTAATATAAAAAAGGGAGTTATCTGGTCTAACACTCAACAATATAGTAATCCAAAAGTAGATGCTATAATGGAGAAGGCTGGAGTAGAAAACGATATGGATAAGCGAAAAGCTCTATATTCAGACCTACAAAAAATGCTGGCAAACGACTTGCCTGTATATTGGACAAATACTCTCCCTTATCATACCATTTACAGCAAGAAGGTTGGCAATCCTCCTATGGGAATTTGGGCAACCAGCTCTCCAATGGATATGACATATATCAAAGATTAAACTATAACGATGAGAAGGGGCATAAGTTGCCCCTTCTGATTTTCCAATAAACTATTTCAGTCATATATAAATGCCATTTTTTGTTTCACTGATTAGGCGCCTTGTTTCCATGCTCTTGGTTTTGCTTGTTGTGGTCGTCTTAAACTTTCTCATGCTGCATTTAGCTCCCGGTGATATTGCAGACACAATCGCTCAGACAATGGGGGGTGCTGACGAGCAAGATATGGCTGAATTGAGGAAGCAGTATGGGCTTGACCAACCATTCTTTATTCAGTTGTTTAACTATGTTGTTAGGGTTGCTTTATTGGACTTTGGACATTCTCATTTTTACAATTTACCAGTATTTGACTTGATAATGGAGAGATTTCCTGCCACTTTGTTATTAGTTTTTTCAGCGCAGATATTGTCTTTATTTGTAGGCATACTTTTAGGGGTATACGCTGCTCAAAACCCTAATGGACTATCAAGTCTTTTTGTAAACATGTTTTCTCTATTTGGTTACGCAGCTCCTGTATTTTGGACTGGAATTCTTTTATTGATCGCGTTCTCACTCCACATTCCTATTTTTCCAGTCTCAGGAATGAGGGATATAACAATTGAAAGCAGTAATTTCTTTGTTCATTTCTTTGATGTACTTAGACACCTATTTTTACCCATGATAACGCTGGCCTCTATATTTTTCGCCTATTATTCCCGTCTTTGTAGAGCGAGTATGTTAGAAGTACTGGGCGCGGACTTTGTTCGAACTGCTAAAGCAAAAGGACTATCTAAGAAGGACGTATTACTGAAGCATGCACTAAAGAATTCTTTATCCCCGGTTATAACTTTTGCTGGACTGAGCTTCTCTGCCGTTGTCTCAGGAGCCATTCTGGTAGAAACGGTTTACAGTTGGCCAGGTTTAGGGACATTAGCATTTAATTCAATTATATCTAGGGATACGCCGGTTTTACTAGGCATTCTGATTTTCTCAACGCTAATGGTAACTGTAGGAAATCTTTTAACAGATTTAACGTTAAAAGCTTTAGACCCAAGAATAAAAATTTGAGGTTTCAGCATGTTAGAAAATGAAGAAATTGATGAACCTACAATCAAGCCTGTTAAAGAAATTTTTCAGACATTCTTCAAGAGTTACTCAGCAGTTACAGGACTGTTTATTCTTATTGGTATCGCAGTGATGGGCTTTATAGGACCACTATTTTATCCTACTGATCCCTTTGATATGGTATGGATGCCATTTTCGCCTCCAGGAGCCGATGGGTTTCTGTTAGGAACAGATTATTTAGGTCGTGACATCTTATCCCAAATTATAAACGGTGCGCGTGTTTCGATAGCGATAGGTTTTTTAGCGGCTTTGGTTTCATGTTTTATAGGGGTTGGTATAGGCTCATTCGCAGGGTTTTATGGCGGTTGGGTCGAAGAAACATTAATGAGAATAACTGAGTTTTTTCAAGTTTTACCAACCTTATTATTTGCTATGGTAATCGTGGCACTATTTGGCTCATCAGTACTTTCTATAACTTTAGCGATAGGAGCAGTTAGCTGGGCTAGTGTTGCTAGAATTACAAGATCAGAGTTTTTAAGAATAAAGGAGCTAGACTTTGTCTTAGCCTCACGCTCCTCTGGGAGCAATAATATGGCTCTAATTTTCAGAGTTATTTTACCCAACGCGGCAGCGCCAATAATTGTACAATCAGCATTGTTGGTAGGAGCGGCAATTACATTTGAGGCAGGCTTAGCTTTTCTAGGTTTGTCAGACCCAAATGTCATAAGTTGGGGTCAGGTGATAGGATCTAACAGAGTGTATATTCTTGATGCGACATACACTGTTACATTTCCAGGAATAGCAATTTTTATAACGGTGCTAGCTATATCTCTTGTAGGTGATGGTCTTAATGATGCGTTAAACCCAAAACTTAGGTCAAGGTAATGGAAGACCTAGTTTCAATAAATAATTTGAATATAGAGGCAAGGACAAGAGCCGGCACTCTAAAAGTGGTAAATGATCTCTCTTTTACGATAAAAAAAAGTGAGACTTTGTGTGTTGTCGGAGAGTCTGGATGTGGAAAATCGGTAACAGCATTGTCCTTGATGAGCTTATTACCTGAGGGAATATTAAAGGTTTCGTCAGGAGATATCTTATTCGACAATACTAACCTAGCTCAATTATCAGAGGCAGAGCTTGAGGGAATAAGAGGCAATGAGATTTCAATGATATTTCAGGAGCCGATGACTTCTCTCAATCCTCTTTTTACAGTTGGAGAACAGGTTTCAGAAGTTATCAGGCGGCATAAAAATCTCAATAAAGAAAAAGCATGGGTGAGTGCGGTAGAATTACTAGATGCTGTAAAAATTCCCAATCCAGATAAAAGAGCTTTTGATTATCCTTTTCAGCTTTCTGGTGGACAACGACAAAGAGTTATGATCGCAATTGCGTTGGCGTGTCAGCCAAAAATCTTGATCGCGGATGAGCCAACAACAGCTTTGGACGTGACCATTCAAGCAGAAATACTCGCTTTAATAAATCGATTGAAGGAAGAAACAGGTACTGCAGTAATGTTTATTACGCATGATATGGCGGTTGTAGCCCAAATGGCGGATCGTGTTGTGGTTATGCATCCAGGTAAAAAAGTCGAAGAGGGAACCGTACATGAGATTTTTAATAATCCCCAGCATGAGTATACGAAGTCCCTCTTAGCAGCCGTTCCAAAACTTGGAGAGATGGCAAGCAAGAAATACCCCGAACCTATGCGGTTAGTTGGGGAGAAAAAGCCAAAGGCCTTAAAACCTATTATTGGAACGAATGAGCCCCTGCTTAAAGTGAATAATCTAGTAACCCGCTACCCGGTTAAAGGGGGTGTTTTGAGGAGAACGGTAGCACGCGTGCATGCCGTTGAGGATGTATCTTTTACTATCATGAAAGGAAAGACACTCTCTCTTGTAGGGGAGTCAGGGTGTGGTAAGTCAACGGTGGGACGATCGCTCATTCGATTGGTAGAGCCCACATCAGGGGATGTGAATTTAGACGGTCAGAATATTCTATCATTAAATCCAAAGGATATGCGGAAAGCTCGCAGTAACATCCAGATGGTCTTTCAAGATCCTTTCTCATCATTAAATCCGCAACGACCACTTTTTGATCAAGTGGCGGAACCATTGCGTAATTATGGGACAGTGAAGCGTGAAGTATTGCAGGAGAAGATTGGGGATCTCTTTGATCGTGTAAAGTTACCACGAAGTTTTATGCAACGCTATCCACATCAACTTTCGGGTGGTCAGCGTCAGCGGATAGCAATTGCGCGTGCATTAGCGCTTAATCCTAAGCTGATCATAGCGGATGAGGCGGTGAGTGCATTGGATGTGTCGGTACAAGCGCAAGTATTAAATTTAATGATGGAATTGCAAGTTGATTTGGGTCTTTCCTTTTTATTCATCAGCCATGATATGGCCGTTGTTGAACGAGTAAGTCATGATGTTGGTGTTATGTATCTAGGACGTTTGGTAGAAATAGGACCTCGACCATCAATCTTTCGTAACCCGCAACATCCCTATACTCAGGATTTATTAAAAGCGGTACCTATTGCGGACCCAGACAAGAGGAAGTCGGAAAGAGATTTAAACTTTAAACCTCTTCCATCACCTATTCATGATTTGACGCATAATCCGGCGCCTTCAGAATATAAAGAGGTAGCAAAAAATCACTTTGTGTTAACAACGGATTGTGGGTACTAAAATTTAAATTAAGAAAGTGGATATAATGCAGAGTATGTTTAATAACATCAGTCGGGCCCGTGAGGTATTACAAGGAAAAATTGTAAATACACCAATGCTTAAATTGAATGAGGATGATCTTCAGAAAATTCTGCCTGAGAATGCCGATGTGTTGATAAAACTAGAATTATTTCAGCAAACGGGCTCGTTTAAGGCGAGAGGTGTCGCTATTGGACTGGAGACTCTAGAGGAAGATAAAAAAGCACAAGGTATTGTAACTGTCACGGGGGGAAATCATGGCATTGCTACTGCTTGGGGTGCAAGTCAATACAATATTTCTGCAAAAATTATTATGCCAAAGACTGCAGATCCATTTAGAATTGACAAATGCCGTAGCCTTGGTGCGGAAGTAATACTTGCTGAAAATGTTGACGATGCCTTTGCAAAATTAGACGAAATCGAAAAGGATGAAAACCGTGTTGTGCTTCACCCATTTAATCAAGAAAACATGATAATTGGTTCAGCTACTTGCTGTGCTGAGATTATAGACCAGATGGGTGATATTGACATATTAATTATTCCGATCGGTGGGGGTGGTCTGATAGCGGGTATGGCGCATTATCTTGAACAAATTAATTCGTCTGTTGAATTATTAGGTATCGAACCTACAGGAGCGGATAGTTTTGCACAAAGCTTGGAAAATAATAGTGCGGTAAGAATTAATAAAGTGAACACGATAGCTGACAGCTTAGGCGCTCCAATGGCCATGGACTTTTCTTTCAACATCGCAAAAAAGAGAGTGAATCAAGTTGAAAAAGTTACTGATGATGAAATACGAAGAGCAATGATTACCATGAGAGATAGGCTTGGATTTATTGTTGAACCAGCTTGCGCAACCTCTTTGGCTGGACTGATAGAGCGATATAAAAAAAAGTGTGAAGGTAAAAAAGTTGGAATAATTGCTTGTGGCTCAAATATTTCTTTCGAAAGATATAATGAAATACTAAAAGACTATAAAGACTAACTCCACCACCTAAATAATCCAACTATCGCAGCACAGGAGTAAAAGAATTGTAATAAAAGTATTCCACGATGACGATTTAAGTAGGCCCATACTCCAATTGAAATAGCAGAAACTAATAGTAAGAAAAACCCAATAACCTCCAAACCGAGGTTCAATGCTACAAATACTGAATAGAAAATTGCTGTGATTACCCCCAGCCATTCAAAAATATAATAATCCTTTTTTTTAATCATTAGGCTTTCTCTTCTTTAAACGAGTAAAGTTAAATACTCCGGTTAAGTTTCTGGGATCAATATCTGCCTCAAAGATCTTATGTTTTACAACTTTTTGGGTTCCAGTTACTGGAAGATCATCCATGAATAAGATATAACCTGGGGCCTTGAAGTAAGCCATCTTTTCTATTGCATGATAGAAAAGCATTTCTGCTATCTCTTTAGATTTCTTCTTGCCCTTTTCAAGAACTACGCAGGCCATAACTTCTTCCTCTCTAATATCATCTTTCACTGCTATGCACGCAATCTTGGATACAAATTCTATTTCAAAGAGGCAGTTCTCGACTTCTGCTGCAGCAATATTTTCTCCAGAACGCCTAATAATATTTTTTGCTCGATCAACAAAGTACAACATTCCCGTTTTATCCATAGTCACCGTATCACCAGTATGAAACCAACCATTTTTCCATGCTTCTTCAGTTTCTTTTTCTTTGTTCAGATACCCACTAAAAGCTCCCGCTCTTGGTGTTTTCTCTGAATGCCTGACAACCATTTCACCTGGCGTTCCTATCTCCACTTCCTGATCATTTTCATCTACTACTTTAACCTGAAGATCTTCTCGTGGTCTTCCCATTGCTCTAGTATGTATCTGCCTTGGTTCCTCGTTATTATAGAGCACTCGACACATTTCCGTCATACCCCAGCACTCGATCAGTGGAATGCCAAATCGAGTCTCAAATTCTTGGTGCAAGGCTGGTTCGACTCCTGCACCGAAGCCCACTTTCAATTTACCAAGAGATTCTTTTGTTGCTGACTGATCAGACAATAAAACAGCAATAATAACACCCAAATAATGAAAAATTGTTGCTTCTGTCTCATTAATATCTTCCCACCAATTTGAAATACTGAAACGCTCTGGTTGAATGAGGCTATTCCCAGTAAGCATGGCTGCAAAAAAAGTAACTATACCAGCATTTATGTGGTAACTCGGCAAAGGATTCAAAATCTTATCTTTTCCAAAAGATAAACTTATTGGCGCTCCAATATTTGCATAGACTTCGCCACACATCAGCTCATATTCATGGGATAATATGCAACCCTTAGGTCTTCCTGTTGTTCCAGAAGTGTAGAGTAAACTTGCTTCAGTTTTCCCGTGGACCTGTGTTCCAGTATCAGATAAGGGCTTAAGAGGTTGAATAGTTTCAATTTCGTCATAGGTAACTATTGGAACGGAAAGATCTTTGTATGCTATGGCTGTTTTGAGCTGTTTCATATAATGCTCTGCACAAATTGCTAAGACGGAACCACTATCTGCCAGCAAATACGCTGTCTCGTCCGGAGAATAATCAGGATTTATGGGCACTATTGAAACTCCGATTTTATTAAGTGCTAGTTTGACCATATAATGTGCTGGTGTAGACCCTAGTAAAGTAGCAACGCGCAAATTGTTGCCATAGCCATTATCTAAAAAAATAGTCGATATCTTATTAGCTTTCTCAAACGTTTCTTGATAAGAGAAAGTCGTCATACCTTTTTGATTTCTTGAAGGAGATATTAAAAAGGGTGCAGAAGGTGTTTTTCTGCAAATATCTTCAAAGGATTTAAAAATGGTCAAATCTTGTTTATTCATTTGAAAATTTCCGAACTTTAAATGATATCTATTGTTATTCTTACCTAACGGCAATAAGATTAATTAAAAGCTTTAATGGGGGAAAGACTTAATTTCATTATATCTTATTATGACTCCACTTTCTTTTAATTGTAATTAAGTTTTAAAGGGATTTATGAATAAAATTCAAAAGATCAAGAAAGGGAAACGAGACTTTTTTTCCCCTAAGGGTAGGCAAGTAGATGATCTAGCTCTGGACAGGATTAAATCCATCTTAGCTGACCTGGAAATAAGAAGAGATCTTCTCATAGAGGCACTGCACAAAGTTCAAGATGCCTATGGATACATTAGTGCTGGAGACATGGCGGCATTGGCAGATATTTTCAAATTATCTCAAGCTGAGGTTTATGAGGTAGGGAGTTTTTATCATCATTTTAAAATTGTAAAAGAGGATGGGAAGAAACCCAATAAATCAAAATTAAGAATTTGTGATGGGTTATCATGTGAAATGGCTGGTGCACATGAACTTTTTGACTTAGTGAAAGATGAATTATCAGCTGAAAAAATTGAGATTGAAAAAGTCCCCTGTATCGGTCGATGTGCTTCAGCACCTGCCGCACGGTTTAACAGTTTACCAGTCGATAATATGAACATAAAAAAGGTGAAAGAAATACACCGTGATGGAATGTCGTATGTCCTTAAGTTACCTCAATACGAGAATCTTAATGAGTATGTTAGTAGGGGTGGATACCGAACACTTAATAAAATAAAAAAAGGGGAACTAAAATCAGAAAACCTTATTAAATTGATTTCTGACTCTAAACTAAGAGGTTTAGGCGGTGCAGGGTTCCCCGCAGGTAAAAAATGGGAAATTGTTAGGTCTTTTGAAGGACCACGTTTGATGACTGTGAACGGAGACGAAGGAGAGCCGGGCACATTTAAGGATAGGTTTTGGTTAGAAAGAAGACCTCATCAGATGTTGGAGGGGACCTTGATTGCGGCTCATATCGTTGAATGTGAAAAAATTTACATTTATATGCGTGATGAATATCCAGAGGTATTAGAAATATTAAAAAGAGAAATAAATGCAATTGAAAAAGAAAATATTGCAGATATTTCTATTGAACTGAGACGAGGCGCTGGCGCATATATTTGTGGCGAAGAGAGTGCGATGATAGAAAGCATAGAAGGTAAAAGGGGCTTGCCAAGACATAGACCGCCATATATCGCTGAGGTGGGGTTATTTGGAAGACCTACGCTAAATCATAATATAGAGACTTTAAACTGGCTTCCTGAAATAATTGAAAATGGGGTTGACTGGTTTAAAAGAAAGGGGTGGAACGAGGATCATAGTGGCGTGAGATCTTTTTCAGTGTCAGGTCGAGTAAAAATTCCTGGAGTAAAAATTGCTCCAGCAGGCATACCTCTTCAACAGCTAATAGTCGACTATTGTGGGGGAATGCAAGACGGGCACACATTAAAGGCATTCTTCCCTGGTGGAGCCTCTGGGGGAATACTTCCAGCCAATCTAGCATCACTACCACTCGATTTTGGAATTTTTGAAGAGTATGGGGGGTTCATTGGCTCCCATGCAATAGTGATATTATCTGATCAAGATAATATCAAAGAGGCAGCCTTGAACACTATGCGTTTTTTTAAACATGAAAGTTGTGGGCAATGTACGCCGTGTAGATCTGGTACGGACAAAATGATTAGTCTACTAGAAGATAACAATAAGGAATTAGATCTCTATAACGCTCTTATCAAGGTTATGAGTGACAGTTCAATTTGTGGGCTAGGCCAAGCGGCTAGCAATTGTGTATCTCATCTAATTAAATATTTTCCAGAGGAGTTTTGATTATGAGCCTCGATAATCCAACGACTAGTGAAAAAATACTTTTTACTTTAGATGGCAAAGGTGTGGAAGCGAGTGAAGGAGAGACCATTTGGCAAGTTGCTAAGAGATATGGAGTGACTATTCCACATCTTTGTTGGAAAGATGCTCCTGGGTATAGAGCAGATGGAAATTGCCGAGCATGTATGGTTGAAATAGAAGGGGAAAGAGTTTTAGCGGCTTCTTGTGTTAGAATGCCTTCAGAAGGAATGTCGGTCATATCACAAGGAGAAAGGGTCAATAGTAATAGGAAAATTGTTTTTGACCTCCTTGCATCAGACATGCCGATTAAAGAGCAGAGCCCAGACCCAGAAGCCCATTTCTGGACACAAGCGAAAAATGCAGATTTTGATAGCCCATCTTTTCCAAGCAGTAAACCAGGAGCAAAAAACGAAATTCCTGTAGACAGCATATTTCGTGACGCTTCACACCCATCGATTGCAGTTAATCTTGACGCGTGCATAGCTTGTGGTCTTTGTGAAAGAGCTTGTAAGGAAGTTCAGGTTAATGATGTCATTGGTATGGCTAAAAGAGGTATTGATACAGTTCCTGTTTTTGATATAGAGGACCCTATTGGAGCTTCCTCTTGTGTAGCATGTGGAGAATGTGTTCAGGCTTGCCCCACGGGTGCCTTAATGGAAAAGTCTTTGATGAATGCGGAGTCAACTAAAAGAATAGCCTACCCAGAAAAAAAGATTGAAAGCGTTTGTCCATTTTGTGGGGTTGGATGTCGTACTGAGGTAAGTGTAAAAGAAAATCGGATAATAAAGGTCGATGGCATTCAAGGTCCCGCAAATAGGGGTAAACTGTGTGTCAAGGGAAGGTTTGGAATGGACTATGTTATGCATCCTGAACGACTTACAAAACCTTTAATAAGAAGGCCAGGTATCGAAAAGGAACCGGACTGCGCATACAATTTTTCGGATATGAATAAAATTTTCAGAGAAGCAACATGGGAAGAAGCACTAGATTTAGCCGCTTCAAAATTTTTGAAGATACTTGAGCAAAAAGGAGGCCAGGCGCTTAGTGGCTTTGGGTCAGCTAAAGGAACAAATGAAGAGGCTTATTTATTCCAAAAATTTATAAGACAAGGCTTCGGCACTAATAATGTCGATCATTGTACAAGGCTATGCCATGCTTCAAGTGTTGCTGCTCTTATGGAAGGAATTGGGTCAGGAGCAGTATCAGCGCCTTTCACGGCTGCAGATGACAGTGACTGTATTATGATAATAGGAGCAAGGCCGGAACAGAACCATCCGGTTGCCGCAACGTACTTTAAACAGGCAGCCAAAAACGGTAAAAAATTAATTGTTATGGATCCGAGAAAACAGGGTTTAATGCGTTTAGCAAGCCATCCTGTGGTATTCAATGCTGGTCGCGATGTTGCAATGCTTAATGCAATAATTAATGTAATTATTGAGGAAAACTTATATGACACACAATATATTCAAGCGAATGTGGACGGTTTTCAATCTTTGGCAGAGAACGTTAAGGATTTCACTCCAGAGGCAATGGAAGAAGTCAGTGGAGTTAAGGCAGAGTACATAAAAGAAATTGCACGAACATATGCTACCTCAAACAACAGTATAATTTTCTGGGGGATGGGTATCAGTCAGCACGTTCATGGAACTGACAATGCCCGATGTCTTATCGCTTTATCGTTAATCACAGGTCAAATTGGAAGGAAAGGAACCGGGCTTCATCCTTTGAGAGGACAAAATAACGTTCAAGGCGCTTCTGACGCTGGTCTCATCCCCATAACATATCCCGACTACAAGTCAGTCGAGAATTCAGATATGCGTAAGCATTATGAAGATGCTTGGGGAAGGTCTTTGGATCCTGTTAAAGGACTTACCGTAGTTGAAATAATGAATGCAATAAATGATGGCGATATATCCGGGATGTATATTATGGGAGAAAATCCAGCTATGAGTGATCCGGACCAACGTCACGCTAGACAGGCTCTTTCAAAACTAGATAACCTAGTGGTTCAGGACATATTTTTTACTGAAACAGCTTGGTTTGCTGACATAATTTTCCCAGCCTCAGCTCAAGCAGAAAAGCTAGGTACATACACGAACTCTAATAGACAGATTCAATTAGGTCGACCTGTTTTAAAGATGCCGGGTGATGCGCGACAAGATTGGGAGCTGATAGTTGATTTAGCCAAAAGATGCGGACTCAAATGGGAATATGACAGTGTTTCAGATGTTTACAAAGAGATGGCAGGTCATATGAGAAGTTTAGATAATATAAGCTGGGATCGGTTGGAGAAAGAGGGGTCAGTCTGCTATCCAAGCTTTGGTCCTGACTTGCCAGGAGAGGAGGTTATATTTTTCTCTGGGTTTCCAACCGAGACAGGAAAAGCTAAAATTGTGCCAACCGACCTACTTCCTCCAGATGAGTTGCCAGACGACAAATATCCATTTGTTTTAACCACTGGTAGGGTACTAGAACATTGGCATACAGGTGCAATGACAAGAAGAGCATCTATGCTAGAAGCACAAGAGCCTATTCCGGTCGTAAGTATGCATCCAAGAGATGCAAAAATTCAGGGTTTCAAAAAGGGTGACTGGGTGTGTGTAAAAACGCGAAGGGGAGAAATTCGGCTTCAACTCAAGCTGGATAGGGATGTCAGTGAAGGAATGCTATTTATGCCATTTTGTTATGTTGAAGCGCCAGCAAACTTCTTAACTAATCCACAACTTGATCCATATGGAAAAATTCCTGAATTTAAGTTCTCGGCGGCACAAATAATTAGGTCAAAAAAAACAGCAAGCTAAGTTTTGATTATTGTTTACTAAAAGATGATAAACCCTCTAGGACTTCGGTCCGATTTTATGATAGACTTCGTCTAAGCGGTGACGTAGCTCAGCTGGATAGAGCACCAGATTTCGGCTCTGGGGGTCGAGGGTTCGAATCCTTCCGTCATCGCCATTATTTTTGTCCATAAATAATGTCTAAATCAATCTCAAAAGCAGTTTGTATTTTTTTTAGTATCTCTGGGCTAAGGTGACTCTGAAAATTGCTAGAAAGCATTTCTTCAAGGTTTTTTCTGGCTTCGTTTAGCATTGTATTATCTTTTTCTTTCATCCATAACTCTGGCGATAACCTTTTTGCCGATTTTGGATAATGAAAATCAGTACTCATTCTTTTCAAGGTATCGGACTCTCCTAAAAAGTGCTTATCCCCATCAATTACTTGCTTTATAGACTCTAGATCATCTGTTAGCACTGGTACATCTATGCTACGCATTGAACTCAAAATTGATCCACATAGTTCATTATCAAGTACAAAAGACTCAAGGGATACTCCCATTAGACCGCTAAGCATACCGCTTGCTTGTGTTATTAAATTTGCTCCAGACTGTGCTGATGTTGCTATTGAGAGAGCTTTCTCATAACCTGCTTGGTAATCTGGAATACTGCTGTCTGATGCACCAGCGATTGATGAGTTTGGGATCTTGTAGTAATTCATCATTTGACTAAGCAAAGAGGTCGTTTGCGCTTGCTCTCCGCTTCCTCCAGCCATTCCGCCTGTTCTTAGGTCAGTTACCATAGCTCTAGGACCACAAATAACTTTTGAGTCTGGATCTAAAAGCCAACATATTAGCAAACCCGATAATGTCTCGGCAATCGTTTGACAGACTGATCCAACAATGCTGACTGGGCTAGAGGCACCTCTCTGTCCAAACACGTTTGCCATAACAGGAATACCGTATTTTACACTTTCTCTCATAACTTCGCATGCTTCAGCATCTAACCTAAGTGGAGGAATTACGAAATTTATATTTAAAGACAAAAAAGGTGAGCGCCTAAAAGCGTCTTCTCCACCAGCTATGAGATAGCAGACTTCTGCCAAGGATTTTACAGTCTTATGGTTGGCAACGCTTGTCATGACATGTTTTTTGGTAGCAGATAAAGATATAACTGCTGTAAAGATATCCATAAGGTTTGGGTCTGAAATATCTGTTAGAACTAACGGCCTAGAGAAAAAACTCAGGTTATCTAACCTATCAACAACTCGGGCTGCATTTAAAAGATCTTTTCCCAAAGAGGGCCGATAAACTTTTCTTTCATAGTCCAAAATAAGTGGAGCAGCACCTCCTGTTCCAAAATAAACACTTCCTTCTGACAGATCTAAGTAGTTTTCGCGATTTTGGTGATGCAATAAAATTTTGTTATTAAAGGATTTTAGGCACTTATCGATTAGCTCTACCCCAAAGCAGAACCGATTATTTTTTTTTATAATAGTTTTCTTATCAACAAAACATTCTAAAAATTTCGGAAGTAGCTCAAAGCCTATTTCCGACAGAATGTGTCGCACTCCTGCATTGATCTCGGCTTTTTCTTTTTCTGATAGCGTTTTCAGACTGCTACCATACGCCCTTAAAGTTTGTGAGGCGTTGCAACAATTGTTAGCTTGAGTTCCACGGGAACGCGATCCTCTTTTTCGACTCATAAATTTGTAAAGTTAACTAGACTAAAGCGCTTAATCGACTTTAATATTAATGGCAGATTTTCGCCCATCTTCAGAAGTCTCTATTTCAAAGGAAACCTCTTGGTCCTCATCAAGTCTTTTTAGACCAGCAGCCTGCACAGCAGTGATATGAACAAATACGTCCTTATCTTCTCCCTCCGGCGCTATGAAACCGTAGCCCTTTTTTTGGTTGAACCATTTTACGATACCTTTAGTCATACTATATCTCCTTTGATCGCCTATATTTCCGATCTTTTAGTCTGTATTCTACGACATCATCCCAATACATTAGGTAAAATCGTAAAATAAACCGTCATTCAAAAATCATTGGTGATAGCGATAGACTAATTACACCATCTTTTCAATTTATTTTTGTTATTTTATTTTTTTTGTTAAGATCAGTGACATCTCTGTAATATTCGAGAATTTTAAATGTAAGGAAATTACCATGGTAAATAAAGTGGCGTGGATAACCGGGGCAGGGTCAGGTATTGGTGAAGCTTCGGCTATCAAACTTTCAGAAGAGGGTTTCGTTGTTGTACTTTCTGGAAGAACTAAGCAAGCTCTTGATGCAGTGGCATCAAAATGTAAAGGACAGGCTTCAGTAAAGCCACTGGATGTCTCTAATTCAGAAGATGTGAAAGGGGTGTTTGAAAGTATCATTTCCGACTATGGTCGAATAGATGTTCTGGTTGCCAGTGCAGGTTTAAATGCGAAGAACAGAAACTGGCATAATGTGTCAGATGAAGATTTTGATCAAATTATAAAAATTGACTTGAACGGGGTGTTCTATACAAATCGTCTAGCACTAGAAAAAATGAAGGAGCAAAGAGAGGGTTTGATTATAAACATCTCTTCTTGGGCAGGGAAATATGTGACTACACTCACAGGACCTGCATATACAGCAGCTAAACATGGTGTGAATGCTTTAACCGAGGGAATAAATATGGAAGCGGGTCACTTTGGTGTGAGAGCTTGTGCTATTTGCCCTGGTGAGGTGGCGACACCAATTCTTGATAAAAGGCCCATACCCGTATCCAAAGAAGACAAGGAAAAAATGGTTCAGCCGGAAGACTGTGCGGAGACCATCGCATTTCTAGCTAAGCTATCACCCAGAGTATGTATAAATGAGATTACCATAAGTCCTACATGGAATAGACTTTATGTAGCTGGACTTACCGATCAAATTCCAAAAAAATAAAATCTTAATGACCCAATTTTCAAATTTAGCCCAGTCTATTTTCTGGATGCTAGGGGCTATGATCTCCTTCACTCTCATGGCGGTTTCAGGAAGAGAGCTGTTTTCGTCTTTAGATACCTTTGAAATTATGCTGTATCGGTCAATAGTAGGGATTTTTTTGGTTCTATCTTTTGGAAAATATTTTAATACTCTCAACGAAATACGAGTAGAGAATCTTACGCTTCATTTTATACGAAACCTAAGCCATTTTGGCGGTCAGAACTTTTGGTTCTATGCTATCGCATTGATACCCTTCTCTCAACTATTCGCTTTCGAATTTTCAACTCCTCTTTTTATAGTATTTCTAGCTCCTATTTTTCTAGGCGAACTATTAACAAAAGAAAAGCTTTTCGCGGCAGGGATTGGTTTTGTAGGTATTATGCTGGTAGCAAGACCTGATTTAAATGTTGTAAGCTGGGCATTGATCGCCGCATTTCTTCTTCCCATTTGTTTTGCAGCAACAGCGATTGCAACAAAGTTACTGACCCGTACTTTTAGTCTAACCTGTATACTCTTTTGGTTAGTGATTATGCAAACAGTGTTTAGTCTGATCTTCGCTGGGTATGATTTCACTATTGAATTACCATCAAAGTCCGATTTACCATTCTTACTTACAGTCTCTGTTACTGGGTTGACTGCCCATTTATGCATGACAAAGGCATTTAGTTTAGCGCCAGTTTCTGTAGTAATGCCGATCGATTTTGTAAGGTTACCTCTGATATCTGTGGTAGGATACCTCTTTTATAATGAAGTGCTTACATGGTACATAATTTTGGGATCGATATTAGTATTTTTTGGAAACTACATTAATATAAAAGCAGAGGAGAGGGGACAAAGTTATGAAAGAATATCAAGATCTGAAAGATAGCATTAGGACAGTTTCAGATTATCCAGTTCAAGGTGTTCAATTCAGGGATATTACAACACTTCTTCAAAAGCCTCATTTATTCAAAAAAATGATTAATGCTATGACAAGTCAATGGAAACCGTATCAGATCGATGCAATTTTAAGTATTGAGTCTAGGGGATTCATAATGGCAGGAGCTCTAGCATACAATTTAGATACCGCGTTTATTCCGCTTAGAAAACCTCAGAAGCTACCATTTAAAACATACTCTGTTTCCTACGAACTCGAGTATGGAGCTACGGACATGCATATTCATACTGATGCACTCGATGGGCTCACCAATCTTCTCATAATTGATGATCTACTAGCAACAGGTGGAACGGTTATGGCAGCGCTCGATCTAATACAGAAATTCCAAGATAAAAAAGTTATTGGCGCTGGCTTCGTCATTAATCTCCCCGAATTAGGTGGTCGTACGAAACTCGAAACGCTCGGCGTTCAATCAAAATATATATTAGAATTTTGATAAAATAAATTCAAATTAAGAACGAATCGTTATTTAATATACAAGATTAATATTTGTATTATTCCAGGGAGGGACAAATGACTGATTCCAAAGCAATGATTGCTATGTTCGATGCATTTGATAATGCAAACCAGGGCCTTGCTATTTGGGATGAAGGGGACAATTTGATTGGTTTCAATTCTATCTACAGGGATATTTTTAAAAATAATATGCTTAGTGAACCTAAGATCGGAATAAACTTTGGTCAGTCCTATGAAGAAGCGTCAAAAAAACCTGAATTTCAAGTTAGCCCAGAAAATATTAAACAAAGATTTAAGATAAGGGACAAAGCACGTAAAAATAAAAAACCAATTGAGAATGAGTCTAAGCTGGAAAATGGAATTTGGCTAAACGTTAGAGAAACAGCCTCTAATGACGGCCACATGATAACCGTTATTACTGATGTAACTCAAAGTAAAAATAGTGCTGAAATGCAAACAAGACTGTCTAGTGCTATCGACTCTATACCTTCCCATGTAATGTTTTGGGATAAAGATGAAAAATTAATAAAGGCAAATGAGCTAGCAATAAATGAGAATCTTGAAGATGGAATTAGATTAACTGAAGGGATGTCTTACTCTGATTTTTTGACAAGTCAGTTTTCAAAAAAGCTATATTCCGTTCCTAATGACTTTTCTGTAAATAAATTTGTTGAAAAAAGACTAAAGGAACGCGCAGAGCTTACATCCAAATCAACAAAGGTAAGATACAAAAATGGTAAAACCGTTATCAGAACGGAAAATAAGCTGGCGGATGGAGGAATATTAACTATCCTCAATGATGTAAGTGAGCTTGAAGAAAAAGAGGCATCTGAAAAGCTACTTTCTTTGTCTATTGACAATATGTCAGGCCAGATAGCTCTATGGAATAAAGATCTAAAGTTAGTTAGATTTAATCTGGCTTATAAGGAAGCAGCAGACAGTTTTGCGGTGAAAGTTGACCTTGGAATGTCTTTTAGAGAATTACTGAGCAATCAAATAAAAGCTGGGATGTTTTTTCTATCTTCGGATAAAGAGAAGAAGGAGTGGCTTGAAAACGGAGTTAAGTATTTTTCTGAGTTAAAGTCAGAAACTACCCTGACCTACAGAAATACTAACGGTAGATATGCAATGGTTGCCGATAAAAGGCTGGATGACGGCAGCATTTTGCAGGTTATCTCTGATGTCACCCATATTAAAGATCAAGAGAAGGAATTAAAACGTTTAAAAGATGGCATAGATAATCTTCCAACTGCGGTTGCATTTTGGAATGAGAATAATGAGCTTATTTATTCGAATAAGATCCAAAGAGATGCTCAAGAAAAAATAGGTTTTAACATGAAGCCTGGAGCAAAAAGGTTAGACATGTTGAAAAATCAATTTAAGAAAAATATGATAAGTGTCGAAGGTTATAATAAAGCAGAAGATTATTTTAAAGATTCCATGAAGAGATTGAATGCCTCTGAAGATGGTTATAATCAAGAATTTCAATTTAACTTAGACGGTGAGCAGGGGTTTATTTTAGGCTATTCTAAAAAGTTAACAAGTGGTGATTGGATTCAAACTTTTACCCCTATAACCGAGCTAAGAAAAAGAGAATTAGATTTGAGAAGACTTTCAGATGGAATAGAAAATTTAAGTAATCCAACTATTCTTTGGACAAATGATGATAAAGTATTTTTTTGTAACGAAGCCGCTAGAGAAGTTCAACATAAGTGGGGTATAGATTTAAAACCAGGCGTAGATAGAAGAGTGTTAATTGAAAACTCTATATCGAAGGGATTATTTTCCCTTCCAGAGAACCAATCAATTGAAGATTATTTGTTACTCAATAAGAGCGAACTCAAAAAGAATAAGGGAAAACTAGTTTATGAGCTGGGAAGTGAAGAAGAGACTTGGATATTAAATATAGTTGGGCTTAGCGATGAAAGCTATATTCAGAGCTACACGAACATTACAGATATTAAAAACAAAGAAAAGCAATTAAGTCGATTGCAAGAGGGAATCGAGCAGATTGATGCTATAGCCTTCTGGGATGATAAAGATCAGTTAATATACGCAAATAAAAGTCTTCGTGATTTTCAATTCAATATTGGTTTTGAGATGAGGCCTGGGGTTTCAAGAGTTGAAATGATAAAAAACCAAATTGCAAAAGGAGCAATTAACTATGGGTATGACTCTGCAGAGCAATTCCATGATGAATTTATGCAGAGGGTCGATGAGGCGTCGAAAGAGGGAACTGGCGCAAGCGCTGAATTTTCCTCAGTGATTGATGGGAAAGATGTATTTTTGCTTGTTACTGGTCATAGACTAACAAATGGTGATTGGGTTCAACAAGTAACGAATGTAACTGAGCTTAGAAAGCGAGAGTCAGACCTAAAACGATTGTATAATGCTATCGATGTGCTGCCATTAGGAATAAATGTTTGGGATGAAAATCATAAGCTGTTTTATTTCAATAAAATGGCACAAAGTGTACAGTCCAGTTTTGGTTTTGAACTTAAGGAAGGAGTTTCTAGGGAAAAGATGCTGAATAACTCTATTCAAAAAGGTTTGCTTACATTGGATAATAATGCCTCCGTAGAAGACTTTATAAGAGCAAGTGTTAAAAGAATGGCAGAGAACAAAGATGGTTACACCAATGAAATTAATATGGATCAATATCAATGGCTTGCTACTACCATAGGTCTAGATGATGGCGCGTATATTCAGAGCTATACAGATATTACTGAGATAAAAAAACAGCAGGAGGAAAAAGAACGTGTCGTGAAAGGTTTAGATGAGGTTGGCGGTATAGCACTGGCAGGTTGGAGCAAAGATAACAAATTGTTATTTGCAAATAAGTTTTTCAAGGATTTTGCGGCTGGCATAGGATTTGACCTTATCCCAGGCGTCGACCGACTGGAGCTTATAAAGCATCAATGGTCTAAGGGCGCTCTACGAGCTCTTGAAACCTCTCCAGAAGCATATCACAAGCGACATCTCCAAGAAATGGACTCAAACCCGGACGGGTTCACATTTGAGTTTGAGTTTCAAAATGAAGATGGAGCTCGTAATGCACAACAAACCGCTAGAAGATCTGCAAATGGTGACTGGTACCAGATTATTACGGATATTACAGACATAAAGAAACAACAAGTAGAACTAAAAAGACTATATGATGCGGTTGATAAACTGGTAAATCCGGTAACAATTTGGGACAAGGACAACAAGCTATTTTTCTGCAACGAGTCTGCTAGGGAAAGAAATTTAAGTACATGGCAATATGAATTGAGGCCTGGAGTTTACAGAGGTGATATGATCCGACACCTTACTACAAAGGGTCTTACACTTCCTGATAATATGACGGTAGAAGAATATATGGGGTTTCAGAAAGGAAGGATGCTAGAGGTCAAAGATGGAATAACTGCTGAGTCAAAAATGGGTGATTTGACGTTTTTGGCTACTTCAAGGTTACTCGAGGATGGAGGGATAATTCAGAATTTTACTGATATATCCGAACAGAAAAAACATGAGGAAATGGTTGAGATACAAAAGGAAAGATACTCAAAAGTTCTTGGAGATTTGAATACGATTGTGTTTGACAGTGATTTGGAAAACAATGTCATAACATATGAGGTCCCAGACTCCATGAAAAGTGGATGGGGCAACACCCCTACAGTTTGGAATGAAGACAATGCTTATGACATGATCCATAAAGATTTTCTTGAGGATTATAAGAAAAGTTTTATTAACCACATTCGGGGTAATTCAGAGGAGGTCAGTATTGAGCACATCAACGTGTTAGATGGTGTTGAGAATTGGTATCGAACCAGAGCTAAGGCGACGTTTGAGAATGGCAGAGCAGTGAGAATACTTGGTATTGTAGAAGATATAAATAGCAAAAAAGCCTTAGAGTTGGAGGTAGAAAGGGCTCAACAACAGGTTGCCAATGCAGTAAATAATATTGAAGCTGGAATATTGTTTTGGGACAGCAGTGACAAGTTGGTTTTGACTAATACTTACATGGAAAAGTTATTTGGTGAGAGAGTAGAGCAAGGTACTTTATTTCGAGATAGTACAGATATATTTGTAAAGAGTGGTATACTCGAAATGGAAGGAAAGGAGTTGACCGATTGGATTGAAAACAGAGTTATAGAAAGAAACAAAATAGTTGATACGGAAGTTACTTTTTTACCACCCACTAAAGATGGACGAATACTTCAAGTAGCTAGCAAGCGCCTTCCTGATAACGGTTTATTGCAAGTATTTTATGACATTACAGATTTAAAAGCTCGAGAAAAAGACTTGGAAGCTACTGTTAATGAACTTAACCTCGCTAAAGAGCAAGCAGATGGTGCGAACAAAGCAAAAAGTCAATTTCTAGCAAACATGAGCCATGAGCTAAGGACGCCACTGAACGCAGTAATAGGACTTACTGAAATGCTCAAAGAAGATGCCGAGGATGATGGGAATGATGACTACCTTGAGCCACTAGAGAGAATTCATGGAGCTAGTAGGCATTTGCTGAATTTGATAAACGATGTTCTGGATTTATCAAAAATTGAAGCTGGAAAAGTTGAACTTTATAACGAAAATTTCTCTTTGCCTGCCTTACTGGAGGAAGTTGCAGACACCTCAAGAACTTTAGTAGAGCAAAAAAACAATAAACTGATGCTAAATATTGAGCCAGACATCACTTTTATAAATGCCGATGTCACAAGAACAAAGCAAATTGTTCTAAATCTGATTTCAAATGCCGCTAAATTTTGTGAAAATGGGAAAATATCAATTAATGTCAAATCAAAAAAACTCTCTAAAAAGAGACTTATTGAGATTGATGTTAAAGACTCTGGCATAGGTATGACACAAGAGCAAATCGATAAGTTATTTCATGCTTTCACTCAAGCAGATGCTTCTACTACAAGAAAGTACGGAGGAACGGGTTTGGGTCTAACTATCGTACAGAACCTTGCAAAGTTGATGGGTGGGGATGTTTCGGTAAAAAGTGAATTAGGTAAAGGAACAACTTTTACAGTTAGTATTCAGGATATCGAAGTAGATGAGAACTCTAATGTTGATGCTGAGGACTTAGAGAACCTTAATCGGCAGACTGCTTTAGTATCTGAGAAAGATGGGAAAAGCACAATTTTGGTGATTGATGATGACCCAACAATTAGAGACCTCATGACAAGACACTTGGAAAAGAATAATTTCAGTGTACTAAAAGCTCTTGATGGTGCTCAGGGTATTAAAATGGCAAGGGAATACAAGCCCGATGCAATTACTTTGGATATTTTGATGCCTGAAATGGATGGATGGTCCGTATTACGAACGTTGAAAGCGGATAAGGAAGTTTCTCATATTCCTGTTGTAATGGCTTCTATAATTGATGAAAAGAAGAAAGGATTTTCTCTAGGAGCAGCTGACTACCTATCAAAGCCCGTAGAAAGAGACAGATTAATAGGTTCAATAAGTAAATTGCTTGGCAGCAAATCAGGAAAAGTCATTTTGATTGTCGAAGACCATGACGATTTGAGATTTACTGTTAAAGAAGCACTTACTAGTGCAGACAATATCGTGTTGGAAGCGAGTAACGGAATAGAGGCTCTGGATGTACTAAACGATAAGACTAGCCATAGCCCGGACCTAATCTTACTTGATTTAATGATGCCTGAAATGAATGGGTTTGAGTTCTTGGAAGCCTATCGTACTCAATTTGAAAAACAGGTGCCAGTAATTGTAATTACAGGAGCCGATTTGGATGAAAATGACAAAAAGTTTTTGTCTTCGGAGACTAGCAGAGTATTGGAAAAATCTTCTATGAGTGATACTGGAATAGCTGATCATTTAGTAAAAACAATTGAATCCGTTGCAGGAGTAGGCAAATGACGAAAATCCTATATGTAGAGGATAATCCTGATAATGTTTATATGCTTACTCGAAGGCTCAAGAAAAAAGGTTTTGAGCTTATTATCGCTGGAGATGGTCAGGAGGGAATCGATAAAGCTGTAGAAGAGAACCCAGATCTTATTTTAATGGACTTAAGTTTGCCGACTATGGATGGTTGGACTGCTACTGCTAAAATTAAGGAGATGGAACGAGTGAAAGATATCCCGATAATAGCACTATCTGCTCATGCTATGCCTGAACACCGCGATAGAGCTATTAAAGCTGGATGCAGTGACTACGATACAAAGCCCGTGGACATTAAAAGGCTTCTTAGCAAAATTAGCCAATATATAAAATTGCCGGGATAAAATGAATTCCTACAATCAAAAAATACTTATTGTTGATGATATTGAAGA
The DNA here is from genome assembly GCA_902556405.1 of uncultured Alphaproteobacteria bacterium. Taxonomy (GTDB): domain Bacteria; phylum Pseudomonadota; class Alphaproteobacteria; order Rhodobacterales; family Rhodobacteraceae; genus CACIJG01. Next base: position 154,479 of record CACDWF010000002.1, read on the forward strand.
TAATAGATTCACACTGGAAAGAAGGTTATCTAGAAACGGCTATACCGCCATAAGCCAAGCTGACTGTGGGAAAAAGGCTCTAGAATTAGTGAAAGAAGAACGCTTTGACCTTATACTACTCGACTTGATGATGCCAGATATCAGCGGCCTCGATGTGTTGAAAACGCTTAAGGCTGATCCAAAGAATAGAAGTATACCAGTTGTAATGGTTACAGCGGCGGATGAGATAGAGACAACAGCAGAGTGTATTAGTAATGGTGCTGAGGATTACATAACAAAACCAGTTAATGCCACCTTGCTGAAAGCAAGAGTTTCAGCGTGCCTTGAAAAGAAAAGATTTAGAGATAGTGAGGAGCACTACTTAAGTAAAGTTGAAGCTGACAAAAAAAGAACACAATCATTTTTGAAGCAAATATTACCAGAAAAAATAGCTGAAGAACTCAACTCATCTGGAGTAGTAAGACCAAGGAAATACGAAGATATAGCAATACTTGTTTGTGACCTGGTAGGTTTCACAGCTTTTTGCGAGTCTAATCCTCCAGAAAATGTTGTGGAAAATCTTCAAGAAATTTTTGAAAATTTTGAAAGCGAAATTGAAAGATTCGGACTTGAAAAAATTAAAACTGTAGGTGATGCAATATTGGCAACTGGAGGGTTAACCAGAAGTTTAGAGAACCAGGTGCTTTCAGCATCGAAGTGTGCAATAAATTTGAAAAAGATTGCGCTTGAGTCGGATCCTAACTGGGCAATCCACATCGGCATTCATTCCGGACCACTGGTAGCAGGGCTTATAGGTAAAAAAAGTTTTCAATTTGATGTACTGGGTGGTAATGTGAATACAGCATTTAATATTTGCGATAAAACCGAGCCTAATGAGATTTTGATCTCTAATGAGGCTTGGATGTCGGTAAGGAGTGAAGTAGAGGTTCAATCAAAGGGTTTAATGAAACTTAAGAGTGATAACCAGATAGAAGTTTTAGAACTTCTAGGTGTGAATAATTAGAGGAGATAAAAATGGCGGTATCTATGCAGGTGGCTTACCCGGTAAATGATGACACGAACTTTGACCTTGACTACTATGTAAAAAAACATCTGGCTATAATTAAGGAAAACTGGTCGGAGCACATTCAGCAAATGATTGTCACAAAAGGAACGTCGGGAGGTAAGGATATTCCTTCCCCATACTACGCAATCGCCACCGTAATTTTTGAAAACGGTGACGAGATGAGAGCCGCAATGAAAAAGGGAGGCCCAGTATTCAAGGATATAGGCAACTACTACAATACAAATCCAATTATGATGTTGGGTGAAGTTGTTGGCTAGTGTCTTTTTATTTCGTTAACTGATTTCGCTACTAAACCTTATATGTTGATCTTGTAGATGCTCTTTAGAGCTCTTGCTTTTATCTCGGCTCTGCTAAAACCGATGTCTGCTAAGTCTCTATTAGACATCTTTTCAAGTTCCCTGATGGTTTTTAGATACGCTCTTCTTTTTTTCACTCTGTCTAACGTAGCGAAGTAAGTTCCAATGAATGTTTGGCTTACTTTTTCTATAAACGTAAGATTGGTTGTTGATATTTTTGTTACTGCCATCTCAGCCTCCTTGTATAGTTTAATGTTGAACTAAATTTCAATATGATTTATATATGTAGTTTAATTATAAACTAATATTGATATTTTTAGTAGTCGGCTATCGAATAAATGCATAGCGTATTGTTAAATAGTGAGTTGTTTAATCAAGATGTTAATATTTAAGAAAAACAAAAGTATGCGAGGGTAAATGACTAAAATTGAAGAACTGAAAGAAAAAGCAAAGGTAGGATGGGCATCATTCATTTCTTTTGAGGCATTAACAAGTACAGCAGCACCGAAACTTGTCAAATTTAGTGGCGCTAGAAAAGGAATGAAATTATTGGATGTAGCTTGTGGCACGGGAGTAGTTGCTTTGACGGCTTCAAGACTAGGAGTGGAAGTCGAGGGTATCGATCTCACCCCAGAGCTTATCAATAGGGCAATTGAAAATTCAAAAATAATGGGACTTAAGGCAATATTTGTGGAAGGTGATGCAGAGTTTTTACCCTACAGAGAAAATGAGTTTGATATTGTACTTAGCCAATATGGCCATATGTTTGCTCCAAGACCGTCAGTTGTCGTAAAGGAATTCGCGAGAGTCTTGAAACCTGGGGGTATTTTGGCATTTTCTACATGGCCAAAGGAGTTGTTTATGGGTAAATTTTTTAAGCTTATTGAAAGTTTTTCGCAACCTCTTCCCCTTGAAGTTGCCTCTCCCGTTTTATGGGGAGATATGACCATCATAGAGGACAGGCTAAAAGATCATTTTGATCATATTGAATTTGCAAGAGATACCATGTTTGCACCAACTATGAGTCCAGCACATATGCTCAAATTATTCGAAAAAAATGCTGGTCCATTAGCCAATCTGGTAAAAGCCCTGGCCGATAATCCAGCTAAATTAAGCAATCTACGCAATGCAGCGCTGGTATTAATTGAAAAGTTTTTTTCGAACAATTTTCTTAGGCAAGATTTTTTAATGACTAGATGTGTGAAGAAGACCTAGATGTTTCTGGAAAAAATCATCTCTTTCTCATTCTAGGGTCGAGTGCATCTCTCAGCCCATCTCCTAAGTAATTTATGCTTAACACTGTTAGTGATATTGCAAGGCCTGGCCAAAAAACTCTCTCTGGAAACTGTTGCAAGTAATCAACAGCATCATTTAATAGACGTCCCCATGTTGGAAAGTCAGGAGGAAATCCTAAGCCTAAAAAGGACAGTGCACTTTCCGTTATAATTCCATTAGCAATGCCAAGAGTAGCTGACACCATTATAGGTGATAAGACGTTTGGCATTATATGCCTTAAAATAATCAAAGTATCGGAAGTACCACTTGCTTTTGCGGCAAGGACAAATTCCCTTTCTTTGAGTGCCAGAACATCAGCACGCACTATTCTGGCGGTTGGCATCCAGCTAGTAATCCCAATAGAGACCACAATCAATACAAACATGCCCCTTTCTGGCCCATATGCCTCGCTGAGAGGTTCTCTGAATAAAAGCATCATTACTAGAAGCAGCGGGAGTAAAGGTAAAGACAGAAATAAATCGGTAAATCTCATGAGAACTCCATCTAGTTTTTTATAGAAACCAGCGGTCACCCCTATAAAACTTCCAAAAAATAGTGACAATGCCATTGCTGCTAACCCAACCGCAATCGATGTACGTCCTCCTGCCATCATCCTGGCCAAGGTATCTCTACCTAACTGGTCGGTTCCAAATGGATGCAATAGACTTGGACCTTGGTTCCGAGATCGAATATCAATTTGATTTGCATCAAACGGCCATATAAATGGTCCCACCATTACCAGTAAAACAATGGAAAAGAAAATTATTGCGCCTAAAAGGGCGCCTTTGTGGCTCTTGAACTGATCCCAAACATCTTTAATCTTGCTACGTGGCTTTGCAGTAATATTGAGATTATCAGTCATAGCGTATCCTTGGATCAAGAATTCCGTAAATTATGTCGGCTAATAAGTTAAATAGTACTATCAATACAGCAAACATAAATGTAATCGTTTGTACAGTTGGTAGGTCGTTAGCATAAATTGCCCCAATTAATTGCTGACCGATTCCATTTACCTTAAATACCTGCTCTGTAATTATTGCACCCCCGAAGATCGCGGGAACGTTTAAAGCGATCACGGTAATTACAGGTATCATTGAATTTCTTAACACATGGATCATAACAACAGTCCATTCGCTCAGCCCTTTTGCTCTAGCTGTTCTTACATAATCCTGATTTAAATTATCAAGCATTGTTGCTCGCATAAATCTGTTTATCATGGCTGTTGTTTGAAGTGCTAAAACCATAACTGGCATTACCATTTGTTTTAGTTGCGTCTTGAATGTTTCCCAATCGACTACAGTATGCGTAGTATCATAAATTGATGGCAACCATCCTAATTGTACTGAAAAAATTACTATCACAAAGACCCCAGTGAAAAATGGAGGGACTGAATAACCTATCATTGTTACAAATGTACCAACCTGATCGAAAACTGAATATTGTTTGTAAGCCGAATATATACCTATTGGAATAGCAATTAAAATACCCACCACGTAGGACATTCCGACAACCCAAAGAGTTTGAGGCATTCTTTGAACAATTATATCCATTACGGGACTTCTGGTTTGCCAGCTGATCACCCGTAGTTTGCCTTCAGAGAAACTCGTGCTAAACATATAATCAATAAAAACTTGTGGTTCTATCCAAAAAAGCTGAATTAGCCATTTTAAAAACTGCACATAAAGAGGTTGCCCTAGACCTAAAGCCTCCCTCATTTTCTGTTTAACTTCTGGAGGAACTGTCAACGGCACTTGAGCCATTGGATCATTTGGAGCAAGATTTAACAAAAGAAAGATAACCAAGCTAATAAAAATTAGTGTTGGTATTGAAATCAACAATCGTCTAGCGATGTAGGTAAGCATCTAAGGGGCTCAAAAAAATAAAAAAAGGCGCAACCAATTAAAGCTGCGCCTTTATGTAATTTACTTTATACGGTACCAATCGGCAACATTCCAGAGTTCAGAGTCCCATGTGTTCAACACGACTCCACCAAGCGACTTAGCGTGAGCTGAAACTCGTCCTCTGTGTACCAAAGGCACGATTGTATAGCTATCTTTGGTAAGCATGTTGTTTAACTGAATACCAATTTCTCCACGCTTTTTTAGATCACCTGTAGCAGATAGCTTATCTAAAAGTGCGTCATAGGCTGGGTCGCAATATCTATTGATATTTGCTCCCTGCCATTGGCTTTCTGGCTTAGGTTCATTTCCACATCTATAGGCTGACAGATATGCTTGTGGATCTGTACCATCAAATGTATTCGCGTACATTTCTACATCAGCATAAAACTTCTGATAAGTATCAGGAGAACCTGGATCACCTCCAAAGAAAACGGATGCATTAAGGTTTCTAAGTTCTGTCTCAACACCTATTTGCTGCCACCACTCTTTTATTAAAGCCTGGAAGTCTTGTCTAACGGCATTTGTAGACGTTTGATATAGTATAGATAATTTTACTCCATCTTTGGCTCTTATGCCATCAGAACCTTTTTTCCACCCTGCTTTTTCCAGTAATGCATTGGCTCCAGCTATATCTTGCTTGAGACAATGAGTATTTTTAGCTGCATAAAGATCGGGTGCTGGCACTAGGTCGCAGGTTACGTCACCCGCTTTTCCATAACCTATCTCTACAAGCAAAGGTCTATCAATTGCCATAGATAAAGCCTTTCTAACGTTTATATCAGTAAGAAAAGGATGTGGCGCTTTTCGGGTTGACCTTGTATCTGCATCGAGAGACGGAGATGGATCAGTCATATTCATTTCCAATCTTTCAACCAATGGTCCAAACCCGGCAATAGCAACTCCCTTACCAGCTTTTTCCATATTTGCAATGACTTCAGGAGCAAGCTGTAAATTCCAAGCATAATCGAATTCGCCTGTCTCAAGTACTGATCTACCAGCTGCTGTTGCATCTCCGCCACCTTTAAAAGTTACGGTTGCAAATGCTGGCTTACTAGGGTCTCTATAGTTGTCATTAGCCTTCATTTGAATAACGTCGTTTGGCTTAAATTCTGTTACAACAAAAGGACCTGTGCCTATTGGTCCAAAGTTTTCTGCGGTACAATTTGGTGCCTTAGCGCCCATGCAATTTGCAAATTGCTTTTTCTGAAGAATTGGTGTTTGTCCACCAACAAATGGTCCGTAAGGATTTGGCTTCGCTGCTGAGAAACTAACTACAATTGTTCTATTGTCTGGTGTTGCAATACCGGTAACGCCATCGAACTTCTCTAGTTGTGCACAACCACCATCTGGATCCATGCAATACTCACCAGTGAACTTAACGTCCGCGGATGTTACCGCCGATCCATCTGACCATTTAAGGCCACTTTTCAATTTCCAGGTAATTGATTTAAGATCAGCACTCACGCCACCGTTAGCTACAGTAGGTATTTCTTCTGCTAAGAAAGGAACTAGTGCTCCAGTTTCATTATACCTAGCCAAGGGTTCAATAATCATCGAAGAGGACTCGATGTCTTTAGTGCCGCCTGAAAGGTAAGGATTTAAAATAGAGGGTGCTTGCCAATAGATAATGCTAACATTTCCATCAGAGCCCCTTCCTGCGAAACTAGCCGTAGCAATAAGAACTGCTGCTAATCCCACAAATAAAGATTTTATACGCATAAAATTTCTCCCAAGTTAAGGGCCTAAAACCAGAAATAGAAAGTTTGCCTGATTCCAAAACCCGTTAAAAGCAGAGATTGAGTATGCAATATCGTTTTGTCATTGTAAATGATGTAATTCAAGTTGTAAGATAGAGAGCAAATTTTATTTTGAATCGGAGATCAGATCAGAAATGCTAGATGATAATGGACCTCTCGCGTCCTTTGAAAATTTACGAGTTGAGTTTGATACAAAGGATGGAAAGGTTGTAGCAGTTGACGATATTTCCTTTGAGATAAAGCCTCAGCAAACTGTATGTTTGGTCGGAGAATCTGGTTCTGGGAAATCTGTTTCATCTCTTTCCATGATGAGGCTTGTTGAATTTGGTGGTGGAAGCTTGGCTGGTGGCAAGTTGATATTCAATAGAGGTGACAAAGGATCAATTGACATAGCAGTATCTAACCAGTCTCAAATGAAAGAAATCAGAGGTAATGAAATTGGAATGATATTTCAAGAACCGATGACCGCATTAAATCCCGTTTTCACGGTTGAAAGACAATTAACTGAAGGTCTAATAGTTCATAAAGGGTTTTCGAAGAGAGAAGCGAAGAAAAGAGCGTTAGAGCTTATGACTATGGCAAAAATACCAGAGCCTGAGAGACGACTAAAACAATTTCCACATGAACTCTCTGGCGGCATGAGGCAA